>CAYUWQ010000126.1:0-4754 GCA_964448455.1 uncultured Eubacteriales bacterium
CTGCCCGTAGACCGGGCTTTTGATAATAGCGCCGCCGGCGTATGAGCCGGGTTCCTGCCAGGATTCAAAAACAGCGACGCCTTTTTCATCCGGTATGGCTTTGCCCAAATATATATTGGGGTAGACGCAAAGCATGGGGCTGCCGGTGTAAAACTCAACTGTCACAGCCGCCGGACCGCCCAATATGGGGGACGAGCCTTCCAGCCGCGCGGTGAACTTCACATTGGTTTTACAGGTTTCATCCACCTCGACAAAAAGCGTCAAGGTCGGTTCAACAGGGATGAAGACATCCGCCGCAAGCGCCGGCGAAGCCGTCAAGAGCAGGAAAATAGATGCAAGAATAACCGAGAGCAACTTTTTCAATTCAAACACCTCCGTCAAACAATCAAAACAGTCGGGTTTGCCGTTTTTCATTATCAAGTCGGGTTTGTACTACCTTTATAGCATATTCAACAGTTATTTTCAACTATTTACTTGAATATTTCTTAATTTTTGTTGAATTTGCATAGTGGACCCGCAACGAAATACTGTGATATTGATCACCTCTTCGCGCAACTTTATTGCACACTAATCATGCAGCAACACGAGTTGAAATTTGTATATTATTGTGATAAGTTATATTAAATGATACGCAAAAGAAAGGGGCAGCTATGACAGGAAAGGCAGCGGATCAATATATTGAGCAGAGACAGTCATATTTAACCGAGCAGTTCACTGAACAGGTCATCAAAACAGACAGCGGTGCGGAAATCGCCTGCTATCTGCGCAGATCCGGAAATACGCATACCCTTGTGCTGATTCCGGGCACCTTTTTTCCTCACTATATATGGGCAGACATAATTCAAGCGTTGGATGTATCTGTAGATATACTGGTGATGGACTGGCCGGGCGTCGGGAAAAGCAGACCCAAAATGCCGCACACAACACTGGAAGACTTAACCGCAATCATGCTCGACGCAATCGGGAAAGCCGGCGTGCAGAGCTTTATCCTCGGCGGTCACAGTTTAGGCGGTATGGCGGCAGTGGAAGCACTGCGGCAGGAAGATAAGCGCATGATTGGCGCCATCGCGTTTGAAGGATGGACGCACCACACCGTTCAACAAGATGCCTTTAAGCAACGCGGCGCGCCGATGTCCATGCTGACAGAACAGGAGCAGGCAGCTTCCGACGCGATGCGTGCCCTGGCACTGCGGGGTTGGACACAGGAAGAGCAAGCAGCCTTTGCCACGGTGTGGCGTGGATGGAACGGCGGGTATCGCGCGCTTGCCGAAACCAACCTTCCGGTGCTGGAGATTTGGGGTGACCGCGGTTTGAAACCGCGCCCATCGCCGGATGACCTGCAGATACCCGGGCGGAGCAATATTAAACTCACCTGGATCAGTGATGCTTGCCATTACTATTTGATCAGCAAGCCCGTAGAAATTGCAGCGGCGGTTAGCGGATTTTTAGATAAGATTATGAAATAATTGTTCAAAACCAAAGGCGCTCTGATATGCCAAGCACCCCCGCAAGGGAGGCGCTTGGCTTTTTGTCTGAGCGCTCATACTTTTTAAGGTTAATCGTCCCCTGCGTTCACGCAGGGTTTTTTTATTTTGATATACTGTTGATAAATTCGTCTAAATACTTTTCATAAACATCCCTTGGCAGCGCATTGTATTCTTTACAAATCGCTGCCGCTTTACCTATCACTTCGCCCATCATGCCGCCCGTGCGCATGACTCTTACAGTGCCAAGAGCGTCATGCGTTACGCTTACATTTCTGCCGGCCATAAACAGGTTTTTAATGTTACGGGAATACAAGCATCTGTACGGAATAAAATAAGGTGTCTTGAAACGCTCATGATAATCCTGGGTTATAAACCCATCACCTTCGTGAAACGCCGAATAATATTTTTTATTGGGGTAATGCACATCAAAACTCCAGGTGGAAGGGACACACCTGTCCTTAAACTCATAACCGTGATAGACATCGCTCTTGTTCAAGAGAATATCCCCGATGAGGCGCCTTGATTCGCGTTTACCGCCAATGTATGCGGCGTTTCCGATTTTATATGTTTTGTACTCATTATCCGTGTTTTTAACGCAGTCCCAGGCACCGTACATGGCTCTGAAGTTGGTGTCTCTCATATATTCGGCTTTTTCAATCGGGTCGTGCTCACAGCCGCTTTCCCAGTACCATCCGCCAAATCTGTTGAACCTTTCCGCATTATTTTTATTGACAGCTGTTACTCTGCCGGGGAAGTTGGCGTTTGTTACATCAATCGCCCACGGGCATGCGGGGAATTTCTGTTCTTTGCCGGTGTCTTCAACATACCAGACATTGGTCATCCCCATATGTCCGTTGGTTGTAACCTCATAATCGGCTCCGCTTGCAAAGCCGAGCGTTGCGTCGCCTGTGGCATCCACAAATAAATCGGCATTAATCTTTTTGTAACTGCCGTCCCGCACATTGTAAAGGAGAACATTTTTTATGATGGCGTCTTCCGTTTCACAGTCGATTAAAAAATGTTCCATAAACAGCGTGATGTTTTTTTCAGCCTTCAGCAACCCCAGCTTTTTATCATCTTCGTATATTTCGCCGATATTATCTTTGCCGTAATGGGCTCGTCTTTCCTGATCAAGCTCTTTTACAATGTTGCCCACATTCGGATAAGGTTCAAAGTTGGTTTCGCCGCCAAGCCAGACCCTCACTTCGGAGCTGTTGTTGCCGCCAACGACCGGTCTATCCTGTACCAAAGCCACTTTTAACCCGTTTCGGGCTGCGGATACAGCGGCGCAAATGCCGGCAATACCGCCGCCTGCTACAACAATATCAAATTTACCGCAGTATTCGTCTTGTGTATGATCACATAAAATTCTTCTGAATTTTTTAAGTTCATCGATATCATCGGGCGGTGTGATTTCCTTGTCCATTGTGAAAAACAGCCCTGCACATCTGCCTTCAAAGCCTGTTAAATCATGCAGCGAAATGGAAGAATTTACATTCACAATGCTTACGGTGCCGCCGTATTGCCAGTGCCACTCGGCATCTTCGTTGCCAAAAACGGTTTTTAACGGTGTGCCGTTGATATGAACTTCAAACAGACCGGGGGCAACGCCCTCTTTCCAGGGTGCAACCCAGTCGCGGGTAAAAGCAAAAACGCGGTATGCTCCGACAGCCGGAAAGCTGACTTTTGTATTGGCGTTTTCAACCGCGTTTCCGAGCCCGTGAGCCATTAAAAACGCTGAGCCCATATTGGGGATAAACTGCGTGTCTAAAACCCAGCCGCCGTAGTTGTCAAAAGTTCCAACCTCTATAAATAAAGATTTGTCTTTCAATACAGTGTAATCCATTCTGCATCTGTCCCTTCATTAATAATTTCCCGAATAGCCGTGAATTGTTGTTATCTGTTTCAAGTCGTCATCCTTAGTTTTTTTGCTGTTATACTTGTCACCTTTTACTTTTTTCATAATAACATCTTTATGTTTATATGTATATGGATTAACTGCTTTTTTGTTTCTGTATGCGTTAAAACGAAGTCGAATTTCTTGGCACCCTAAGACCATTGAACCCCCAAACCCGGTTCAACTTGCATCGTTATTTTACGCTTACGAAAAGTTCAAATCCGGGGCAACCTTACTAAAAAACCGGCTTTGCCGGTTTTGGCGTCACCCAGAGTTTGAAAAGTTCAAATCCGGGTGACGCTGGAGAAAAGCCAAGCACCTCCGCAAGGGAGGTGCCGGAGGCGTTGAACCAAAGAAGCCGAAGGCTTCCTTGGCACCCAGATGTTGAACCAGTTCAAATCCAGTACCTCTACACAAGAAAACCGGCTTTGCCGGTTTTGGCGTCACCCAGAGTTTGAAAAGTTCAAATCCGGGTGACGCTGGAGAAAAGCCAAGCACCTCCGCAAGGGAGGTGCTTGACTTTTTGGAGGCGTCACCCCGCTTTCCACTATACCGCCGTTTTAATGCTGCGCGCGTCTGCCTTTCCGCAGCTAACTACCCCAGCAAACGCAAAAAAGCCCCCCGGAACTTAATCCGAGGGGCTTAATCTTTGAATTTTACAGCACAACCCAGCCGGTCACATTAAATGCAGCCGGTGTTTTGTTGACACGGCTTTTTGAGTTGGTTATCCGGTACCGGCCGTTGACTTTTTTACCGTCGTATAGGTAATATGTGCCGCTCAGCTTGCGCAGTGACACTTTTGCAGTAGCCGAAATATACAACGGCTTAGTTGTAAGGTTAAACACATCGCCGGCTTTTGGCGCGGCCGCCACCGGCACGATCGTCGGGATGGACGGCACATTAACAATAATGTTGTCAGCTGGATTAATCCAGCTGCCGGGTACCCCGGCTTTTTTAGTGACATTGAGCATCCCGTTATATTCGCGGAATACCCCATATTCGCCCGGAGCAACAGTAGTAGCAGGCGTCAGCCTCGCTTTTGCGTTTGCGGCGGTATTATAACCCCGAACAGCAACCTGGACGACATAACCCAGCGCCGTAGGTACAACCGAAGGAGTGGCCGCAGTTTTTAGGCTCAACCCCAAATACTTGACTACTGCGTGGCCGTAAGCTTTACCCTGCTCGACAAGCTCCTCATCTGTGTCAACAATTAATCTGTCTGTTGTGTTATCGACAAAAGCGAATTCACCCAATATTGCCGGAATACCTCGTGCTGCGGGTTCTCGGCACATTCCAAAGTTATGGCTGTTCGGCTTTGATTGCTTCACACCTTCTGGCATTCCCGCCCCTGTCCGTAAATTCTGCCCGAT
>CAYUWQ010000127.1:0-4687 GCA_964448455.1 uncultured Eubacteriales bacterium
ACAACCACATAAGCGATAGCGATTTTCCAGTTAAAAATACTCGCAAGCAGCAATACGGATGCCAAATCAACAAGAGGGGATGAAATTAAAAAAGAAAAAGTGACACCCAGCGGCAGCCCTGCGTTTGTAAAGCCGATAAACAGCGGAATGGAGGAGCAGGAGCAAAACGGAGTCACCGTGCCGAGCAGCGCACCCAAGATATTGGCGGAAATGCCTTTGAAGCGCCCGAGTATTTTTTTTGTGCGCTCCGGCGGAAAAAAGCTTTGGATATAGGAAATGATAAAAATTAAAACAGACAATAGAATGAATATCTTTATTATATCGTAAATAAAAAACTCAATACTACCGCCGAGCCTTTGTGTTGTGTCCAGCCCGAAAACCTTTTCGACCAGCAGCTTAACCAGCGTACTGAGCCACTCCATTTTTAATATCTGATTATTCAGCCATTCAAATACAAACATACTATTATTATACTCCTTCTATTTGGCACAATCGCATTTGCAGTCTGCTTCTGCCCCGGTATCTTCCATACAAAAGCCGTCAAATAAACATCTTATGCTTTCAAATACTTCCTTGTTGAGCGTGTAGCGCATCCATGCCCCGTCGCGCCGGCCTTCCACAAGTCCGCTGTCACATAACGCTTTCATGTGGTAAGAGAGTGTCGGCTGCGTAATATGGAAGTTTTCCAGTATTTTGCATCCGCATAGTTCACCGCAAGCCAGCAATTTTACGATGCTCAAGCGCGTTTCATCTGCTAAAGCTTTAAAAACGAGGACACAATCACTGTTATTCATACTGTTATTCTCCCTGCATAGATAAAATTCTATGACATAGATAGTCATCTATGTGTAGTATAGAGCGCATATAGACGATTGTCAATATGAATTTTCGCATTTGCTGAAATTATTTTCGTTATCATCCACAGCGGTTGCGGTGCATTGTTCGCAGGTTCTTTTATTGACACTTAACCTTTGCAAGGTTATAATTTGAGCATGTTAAGGAAAGGCGAACCGCATATGATAAAATACTCTCTTGGTTTAGATATCGGCGGCACAAAATGCGCCGTGGTTTTGGGTAAAGGTGAAATTCCCGTAGACAGCCTTGACGGCTTTATTATTGATAAAATCAGCTTTCCAACCGAACAGGCAAGAGGCTGGCAGGCGGTTATAACGGACTTTTTCGCTGCATGTGATGATATCTTAACAAAAAACAGCATTACATCAGCCGATTTAATCGCAATCGGTATCAGCTGCGGCGGCCCGCTGAGCAGTACGGAAGGCGTTATTTACAGCCCGCCGAATTTGCCCGATTGGGACGGCGTACCGATTGTAAAAATGTTAACTGAAAGATACGGCGTACCTGTATATTTACAAAATGACGCAAACGCCTGCGCATTGGCAGAATGGCGTTTTGGCGCGGGCAAAGGGTATAAAAACCTGATTTTTCTTACCTTCGGCACCGGTATGGGTGCGGGACTCATCCTGGACGGCAGGCTGTATGCCGGCACAAACGATATGGCAGGCGAGGTCGGACATATCCGTTTGGCAGAGGACGGCCCAGTTGGTTACGGCAAAGCGGGCTCGTTTGAAGGCTTTTGCAGCGGCGGCGGTATTGAAAGATTGGCAAAATCTATCATGGCCGAAAAATTGAACAGGGGAGAAACACCGGCGCTTTGCCCGTCTGCCGTTGAGCTTGACAACATCACGGCAAAATCAATTGCGGAGGCGGCAAAAAAAGATGATAGCCTTGCCATTGAAATCTACAACATCTGCGGTGAATACCTTGGGCGCGGGTTAGCCATTATAATTGATATCCTCAACCCGCAGGTCATCATCATCGGCAGCATATTTGAACGCTCAAGTGAACTGCTTATCCCATCCATGACAAAAACACTCAAGGCGGAGGCATTGCCGCTGTCACTTGGATGCTGCAACATACTGCCTGCACGGCTTGGGGACAAAATAGGTGACTATGCCGCGCTCGGCGTAGCATTTCAAAACTAAAACATATTAATCCTTCGTAATTATCCGGTCGATGAAAGGAAACAATGATGGAAAGAACCATGGAGATTTTCGATGATTTAATCAAAAGGTATCCCTGCCTTGCATCATCGGGGGGGACGATAAGAGCAGCCTATGAAATTCTATGTGAATGTTATGAAAACGGCGGCAAGGTGCTTGTCTGCGGCAACGGCGGCAGCGCGGCGGACAGCGAACATATTGTCGGTGAACTGATGAAGGGCTTTATGAACCGGCGGGCGTTATCGCCGAATGCGGCAAGTCTTTTTAACAACACCGAAGGCGGCGATTATCTTTCTTCAACGCTCCAAGGGGCGATACCGGCCATTTCCTTAACCAGTCAAACCGGTCTCATCACCGCGTTTTCCAATGATGTCGCGCCGGACATGGTTTTTGCCCAGCAGGTTTGGGGCTACGCAAAAAAAAGTCCTGATGTATTAATTGCGCTGAGCACCTCCGGCAACTCGGCAAATATTGTAAACGCCGTTAAAACAGCAAACGCCCTCGGCAGAAAAAGCATCGGCATAACCGGCGCTTGTACAAGCGCATTGGGCGAGCTTTGCACTGTGTGCGTACAGATGCCGGAAAATGAAACCTTTAAGGTGCAGGAGCTCACCATGCCGGTTTACCATACGCTTTGCGCGATGCTGGAAGCGACATATTTTTAAAGACAGAAAATGGAAGACGGAAGTGGATATTGTGTCTACGAGATATAAGTGCGGTTGCGCTGAAATAAATATAGTTGACTGAACGAAAGGAACAAATATAAATGACTCAAAAAATCAATATTCCGCGCCCGGAACACCCGAATCCGCAGTTTGAGCGCGCCTCATGGCTGAACCTGAACGGCGAGTGGGAATTTGAAATTGACAATGGCAGCAGCGGGCAAGAAAGGCGTCTGCAAAGCGATACTGCTTTGAGCGGTCGTATAACAGTTCCGTTTTGCCCGGAAAGTAAGCTGTCGGGTGTTGAACACAAAGACTTTATGAGCGCCGTCTGGTATAAGCGAACATTTGTAATCCCATCGGAACAATCCGGTAAAAAAGTGATGCTTCATTTCGGCGCGGTTGATTACGAAGCGTTTATTTATGTTAACGGCAGACTGGCAGGAACCCACAAAGGCGGGTATACTCCTTTTTGTTTTGAGATTACAGATCTTGTATCGAAAGGGACGAATGCGCTTGCGGTTTGCGCCAAAGATGATACCCGCAGCCCGCTGGTCCCTCGCGGGAAGCAAAGCGAAGCGTTTCAATCACACGGCTGTGATTATACAAGGACAACCGGCATTTGGCAGACGGTATGGCTGGAATTTGTTCCTGAATCATATATTAAAAAAGCGATGTTTTACCCCGACCATTTAAACGGAACGCTTACCATACAGGCGGAGGTGAACGGGACCGGCAACCTGAGAGCTGCCGCTTATTACGAGGATAAACCTGTCGGTGTTTGCGAAAAGTATACTGCCGGCGGGTCAGTTACCCTTTGCATTGATCTTGAGGAAATACATCTTTGGGAAACCGGCATAGGCCGGCTGTATGACCTGGAACTATCTTTCAACGAGGACGAAGTCAGCAGTTATTTCGGGCTTCGCAATGTCCGCCTGGATGGGATGAAGTTTTTGATCAATGAAACATCTGTGTTCCAACGCCTTGTGCTTGACCAGGGGTTTTATCCGGAAGGTATTTATACAGCGCCGACTGAGCACGATCTGATTAAAGACATCGAGCTTTCAAAAGCCGCCGGTTTTAATGGCGCGCGGCTTCATCAAAAGGTGTTTGAGCCTTTATTCCTGTACCACTGTGACAGGCTTGGCTATATTGTTTGGGGCGAATACCCGAACTGGGGGGTGGACTATTCGAACCCGCAGGTATTGCACGCTATATTACCGGAGTGGTGCGAAGCAGTCCTGCGGGACTTTAATCATCCATCCATCATCGGCTGGTGTCCTTTCAATGAAACATGGGATTATCAGGGGAGAAGACAAGATGATGAACTCCTGAGGATTATTTACAACGCGACTAAAATGATTGACCCGACGCGCCCTTGCATTGACACAAGCGGCAATTATCATGTTGCCACAGATATTTTTGATGTGCACGATTATGACCAGAATCCGGACACTTTTAAAGAGCATTATGAAGCGTTAAAAGACGGCGAACTGTACCAACAAGTTAACGAGCGGGGTTATAGACAGGAATATAAAGGTGAGCCGGTCTTTATCAGCGAGTACGGCGGCATTAAATGGAGCATGGGCGACAGCAAAGGCTGGGGGTACGGCGACGCGCCGAAGACACAGAAGGGATTTATTGCCCGGTATAAAGGACTTACGGACGCGCTGCTCGACAATCCCTGCCTGTTCGGCTTTTGCTATACACAGCTATACGATATCGAACAGGAGCAAAACGGGCTTTACACCTATGACCGTCAAGCAAAATTTGATATGAATGTTTTTAAGGCAGTCAATTCGCGCAAAGCGGCAATTGAATAAGATTGTTAATTCTTGCGGGAGGTGCGGGAAATGTTAAAATCGTTGGAACGGTATCTCAAAACTTTGTTCTCAGCGAGGTTAACGAAGCTATATGCGCTCTTTATTTCGCTGTTGCTTTGTGTGAACAGCATTTTCGGGATAGGCGGGAGCGGGGAAATGACGATGAATAAAAACGGCTCTC
>CAYUWQ010000128.1:0-4651 GCA_964448455.1 uncultured Eubacteriales bacterium
CTGCTCATTGACATTGTCGGCGGGGAGGAACTGCTGTTTTCCCAAAACTACGCCTGCCCGGAACACGGCGTGAGCATTGAGGAACTCGCGCCGCGTATGTTTTCCTTCAACAATCCGTTCGGCGCGTGCCCGACTTGTGCGGGCTTAAGCATTTTTATGAAACCAGACCCGGATTTGATCATCCCCGACAAAAACCTTTCCATCCGGCAGGGCGCGGTAAAAGCGTGCGGGTGGTCCATTGCCGAGGGCGGTACCATCGCTCAAATGTATTACGAGGGGCTCGCCGAACACTATAAGTTTTCCATGGACACACCCGTTAAAGACTTATCCGCGCAAGCGCTGGACGCGCTCCTTTACGGTACCAAGGGCAAAAAAATCACACTGCACCGCCGCAACGAATACGGCAGTGGCACCTATGTGACTGATTTTGAAGGCCTGGCAAACAATCTTGAACGCCGTTATAAAGAAACCGCGAGCGAATGGTCCAGGGCGGATATTGAGCAGTACATGTCTTCCACAAAATGTCCGGACTGCAACGGTGCCAGATTGAAAAAAGAATCCCTGTGTGTTACGGTGGGCGGCATCAATATTGACAAGTTTGTCAACAAGCCAATTAATAAAGGGCTTGAATTTATTACCGGTTTAAAACTGAAAAAGCGGGACGAAATGATTGCGGCTTCCATCCTGAAAGAAATCGGTGAGCGCATGAGCTTTTTAAGCAGCGTCGGGCTGGAATATCTGACCCTAGCCCGCTCCTCCGGCAGCCTTTCCGGCGGGGAAAGCCAGCGCATCCGGCTTGCAACACAAATCGGTTCTTCCCTCATGGGCGTTTTGTATATTTTGGACGAACCGAGCATCGGCCTGCACCAGCGGGACAATGCCAAACTCATGGTGACGCTCAAAAAACTGCGTGACTTGGGCAACACCTTGATTGTCGTGGAGCACGATGAGGAAACGATGTACGCCGCGGACTATATTATAGACATCGGGCCGGGCGCCGGTATCCACGGGGGCGAAATCGTCTGTGCGGGAACAGTGGAAGATATTAAAGCGTGCGAAAAATCACTGACCGGGCAATATTTAAGCGGTAAGCGTTTTATCCCAATACCGGAACAAAGGCGCAAGGGCAACGGGAAAGAACTGAAAATCATCGGTGCCAGCGAAAACAACCTCGCAAATATTGATGTCGCGATTCCGCTGGGTACATTTGTCGCGGTCACCGGCGTTTCCGGTTCCGGCAAATCATCGCTGATCAATGAAATTTTGTATAAAAAACTGGCCGCCGAGCTAAACGGGGCAAAAAAGTACGCCGGCGCGCATGAAAAAATAACCGGCATTTGGGAGCTGGACAAAGTCATCAACATCGACCAGTCGCCCATCGGGCGCACTCCGCGCTCCAACCCCGCCACCTATACCGGCGTGTTTACGGATATCCGCGAGCTGTTCGCCGCCACTGTGGACGCCAAGAACAGGGGATACAGAGCCAACCGCTTTTCCTTCAATGTGAAGGGCGGGCGGTGTGAGGCGTGCCAGGGCGACGGCATAGTGAAAATCGAAATGCACTTTTTAGCGGATATCTATGTGCCCTGCGAAGTGTGCAAAAGCGCGCGTTATAACAGGGAGACATTGGAAGTCAAGTTCAAGGGTAAAAACATTTATGATGTGCTGGAAATGACAGTAGAAGAAGGCTTGAGCTTTTTCGGCAGTGTGCCCAAAATTCAGCGCAAGCTGCAAACACTCTTCGATGTCGGGCTCGGTTATGTAAAAATCGGGCAGCCGGCAACCACGCTTTCCGGCGGCGAAGCACAACGTGTCAAGTTGTCTACCGAACTTTCTAAACGCGCGACGGGTAAAACCATCTACATTCTGGACGAACCCACAACAGGCCTGCATACGGCGGATGTCCATCGGCTTATTGAAGTGCTGCAAAAGCTAGTGGATGCGGGCAATACGGTTATCGTTATTGAGCATAACCTGGATGTTATTAAAACGGCCGACCATATTATTGATTTAGGGCCATACGGCGGCGACCGGGGCGGCCAAATCGTGGCGCAGGGGACACCGGAGGAAGTTGCGAAGGTTGAGGAGTCGTTTACCGGGCAGTATTTAAAGAAATATTTTGCACCGTTTAGAGGCGAACATTGTTCGCCCGCATCCGGATAAACATGGGTTTGAAGTGAAAGAGTTATACCTCAAATTATTATAATTCAAATTACATTAATCTGCATTTTACGAAAACAACAATATTTGTGAGGGGATAGTCGAATGAAAAAGTCATCTAAAGCGATTTTCTGTATCCTGTTGAGCATCCTCCTTCTGGTGCCGTTTATCGGCGTCACCGCAAAGGAAAAAGTGCCGCTGTCTGTCTGGGTCGCGTCGGATATCCATTACAAACCGCAGAGCGATCTCGGCCCGATTGAGGAGCAAAGAGCGATTCCCGGCGACCCGCTTTACAATCATGTCAACGGTAAAGGTATGCTGACATATGAAGCCGATGCGGTCATTTATGAATTTCTCGACAGGTTCGAAAAATCATCTTCAAATATTTTGCTCATAGCCGGCGATATCAGCGAAGAAGGCCATTGGTCGCAGCATCTCGGTATAGCGAAGATACTCATTGAGTTCAAGGCGAGAACCGGGAAAAAAATATTTGTGATTCCCGGCAATCACGATATCAGAACTTCCGCGTCCGGCGGTCGTTTGGACTTGTCGGACTTCATAGACATATATGATAATCTGGGTTACAGCGATGCACTTGTCAAGCATGACACTTCCGGTTCTTACACGGCGGAACTGGACAGTGAATACCGTTTATTGGCCATTGACGCCTGCATTTACCGCGAAGACGGCAGCCGGGTTTCTCCGGAACTGCTCGCGTGGATTGAAGCACAGGTTCAACAGGCCAAGACAGACGGCAAAAAGCTTATCGGCATGGTGCACCACAATGTACTGGACCATTTCGGCATTCAAAGTGTTGCCGGCAATATGCTTTGTCTTGAAAATTACAGAGAAAACGCGACTAAGTTTGCCGACTGGGGGATAAAATATTTCTTCACCGGTCATGAACACGCGAACGATATTGCCATGGCTGTTTCGGCAAAAGGCAACAGGATTTATGACATTGAAACAGACAGCCTGATTACCTACCCGAACGGTTACCGGGAAGTCACTTTTGCAACGGATAAGGTTGATGTTAAAACAAACTATATTGACCGTATTGATACGCAGTATCTGCCGGACGGATATAACAGCGCGAAGCTGGGTTTAATACAACATGACTTCACCGCGTACAGCTACGATTATTTTAAGGCGAGCCTGGTCAGTGTCGCGTATGACATGCCGTACAATACCGGGCGGATTGCCGGTTCGCTGAAAATCGAAAAGGATACGCCCGCTTATGAAGCGCTTACACAGGTGATGAACAACATCGCGGACGCGCTTAAACTGCCGTTGTATGACACCGCGGGAACACCGGCAACAGACAGCGTGGAGGAAATCGCCGCGAAGGCCGGCATCACCCTGGCGCCCAGCAGCTATAAAAACGCGCTGGAAATTGCAGGAGCCATTTACGCAAGCCATTACGCCGGCGATGAAAGCATCGCTTACGATTCGTTGGAGGTTACCTTATTCCGTCAGAGCTTCAATGCGGCGCTTGTCTACGCGCTGACCAATATCCCGGTCAGTATGGCGAAAACGCTGTTTGTAAGCCTCGGGTTGCCCGGCATTGATCTTGGCCTGAAGGATAGCCTTTACACCCCGGCGGCAAAACAGATTTATATGCAAACGGCGGCAAAAATAATATTTATTGAATTTGTGAAGCCGCTGCTCAACAGCGTAACATCCGATACATACGCGCCGGGCGACCTGAATGAAATCCTTGAGCCTTACGGGGCAATCTGGGAACTGCCGGGCAGAACGGCGATTATTACCGATACAGGCTATATCATAAACATTATCTTCGGTATGTTCAAAATTGTGCTGAATGCTGTAAAAGCCCTTTGGGCGGTGTAATGAAGTTTATTATTAATCCCCTCCATGGAACATAAGGAGAAGATTGAATTGAAAACAAAGCTGAAAACGGTTTTATGCGTTATTCTGTGTTTGTCGCTTTTTCCTGTTATTATTACTGTGAATGCAAGGTCCCAAGCACCGCTGCCCGTAACGGTAATAGCGGACTGTCATTACCGGCCGCACAGTATGCTCGGCCATATCGGCGGGCAAACAGGGCTGCCGGGGGACCCTTTATTTTGGCATACCAACACAACCGGGCAGCTTACCTATGAGTCGGATGCAATTATGAACGAGTTTCTGGACCGGTTTGAAGCATCCTCCTCGCAATATTTGCTCGTCGCGGGTGACTTAACTGACGACGGCTATCTGCCCGAGCATTTGGGCTTGGCGCAAAAGTTCAAAGATTTTGAGGCAAAAACCGGCAAAAAGATCTTTGTCATCAACGGCAATCATGACATCCGCGGCGCTGTGAGCGACAGGAGCATTCATTTGGCCGACTTTAAGGCCATCTACCATGATTTTGGGTATTCCGAAGCGCTTGCCGCGGATGAAAACTCTGCTTCTTATACAGCCGATATTGAAGGCAAATACCGCCTGATTGCCATCGACCCGGTTGTGCATGGTTCTGACATCAGCATCG
>CAYUWQ010000129.1:0-4556 GCA_964448455.1 uncultured Eubacteriales bacterium
AGAATTGAATAATATGATATAAAACGAAGATAATTGAAGAAAATCGGCGTAAATCGGCGTATTCGCAATCTAATGCGCAATAAAGCAAGGTTTTATATGGACTTTTGCAAAAAATATATTGACATTTGGGCGTTTTCGCTTTATATTTGTATCTATCCCAAAGTGATATTTTATGTGTATGCCGTCCGGCGGCAGCGAAAGGGGCTGCATAATTGGAAGAAAAAATCATCATCGACCTGAAAAATATATCATTAAAGTTCGGCGATGAACAGATTTTGACAGATTTAAATCTGTATATCCGCGATAAAGAGTTTGTTACCTTGCTCGGCCCTTCGGGTTGCGGCAAAACAACTACTTTGCGTATTATTGCCGGTTTTTTGGCGCCGGACAGCGGCGAAGTTATTTTTGAAAATGTTAATATCAATGGTGTTCCTCCTCACAAAAGGCAGGTTAACACCATTTTTCAGCGTTATGCGCTTTTTCCGCACCTCAATGTTTATGAAAATGTCGCTTTTGGCTTGCGCGTCAAAAAGCTGCCGGAAAAACAGGTGAAAGAAAAGGTCGAAAACATGCTTGCGCTCGTCAACCTGAAGGGATTCGGCAAGCGTCATGTCGATTCGCTTTCCGGCGGACAGCAGCAGCGTGTAGCTATCGCCCGCGCCCTGGCGAATGAGCCCCGTGTGCTGCTCCTGGATGAACCTTTAGGTGCACTTGACCTAAAGCTGCGCAAAGATATGCAGGTGGAACTCAAGAGTATTCAACAGCGTCTCGGTATCACTTTTATTTATGTGACACACGATCAGGAAGAAGCATTGTCCATGTCCGACATTATAGTCGTGATGGATAGCGGCGTCATTCAGCAAATCGGGACGCCGTTGGATATTTACAACGAACCAAAAAACGCTTTCGTAGCGGACTTCATCGGCGAGAGCAATATTTTGGACGGTATTATGCGCAAGGACCTCTATGTTGAGTTTTCCGGCCATCGTTTTAAGTGCCTTGATTCCGGCTTCGCCAAGGACGAACTGGTGGATGTTGTTGTTCGCCCGGAGGATGTTGATGTAGTTCCGGTTGATGAAGGCATGCTCCGCGGCACCGTCACATCTGTTGTGTTTAAAGGTGTGCATTTTGAAATAATTGTCGACCTCAAGGGTTTTAAATGGATGATCCAGTCCACAGATTATCAGGAAGTCGGTACTGAAATCGGTCTTTCTATTCCGCCCGATTCAATTCATATCATGAAAAAGTCCATTTATTCAGGCACCTTCGGCGACTACAGTTCATTCAGTGAGGAGTTTGACGAGCTTTCCGACCCGAGCGAGGAAGAAGCATGAATAAAAAATCCTCAGCCGGCAGCAAAACGATTGCTTCGCCGTATCTGATTTGGTCACTGCTGTTTATTATCGCGCCGATGTTTTTTGTTGTCTACTATTCCTTTACAACAAGCACCGGCAGTTTCACATTGGAAAACATTGCGGCGCTCGGTAAATATACCGAGACATTCATCCGTTCAATTTGGTTTGGTGTGTTGGCTACGGTCATTTGCCTGATTCTGGCATTTCCGGCGGCATATTTTATTGCCAAAACATCCGCCAACGCGCAGCGTACGATGGTCGCGCTGGTTATGCTGCCGATGTGGATGAATTTTCTGATCCGCACTTATTCCTGGATGGCAATTTTACAGGATACGGGCATCATCAATACCTTGCTCGGTAAAATCGGAATCGGTCCTTATACTATGCTCAATACACCGGGTGCGGTTATACTCGGTATGGTTTACAATTTCTTGCCCTTTATGATTCTGCCCCTGTATTCCGTGATGTCAAAACTGGATAAAAGCGTGATTGAAGCCGCGCAGGATTTGGGCGGCAACCGCAGGACAGTGATGCGTAAGGTGATTGTGCCGCTGAGTATGCCGGGCATTGCCTCCGGGTTGACCATGGTTTTTGTGCCATCGGTAAGCACCTTTTATATTTCACAAAAACTCGGCGGCGGTTCCTTTGATTTGATCGGTGATGTGATTGAACGGCAATTTCAGCAGTCTTACAATTACAATCTGGGCGCGGCGATATCACTTGTATTGATGATTCTTATTCTGCTTTGTATGGCTTTCCTCAACAAGTTCACAAGCGATGAGGAGGGGATGGTGATATGAGAATTCCCTCTAAAATCTATACTTTTTTAATATTCTTATTCCTTTACGCGCCGATTATTGTCATGATTTTCTTTTCGTTTAATTCATCCAGCAGCACCGGGCTTTTCGCCGGTTTTTCATTAAGGTGGTACACCGTTCTGTTGAGCGATAAAAGTATCATGCAGGCACTGTCCAATACGCTTGTGCTTGCGGTTTCATCGGCTTTGGCCGCAACGGTTATCGGTACGGCCGCGGCGGTCGGCATAGACAAATGGAAGAAAAACTGGGTTCGCAGCAGCGTGATGGGCGTTACAAATATTCCGATGATGAACCCTGAAATTGTCACAGGTGTATCGATGATGCTGCTGTTTGTCTTTATGGGCAGGATCGTCGGCAAACAAGCAATTCTCGGTTTTGAAACGCTGCTCATCGCCCATATCACCTTTAACCTGCCTTATGTTATGCTTTCCGTTTTGCCTAAGCTACGGCAGACCGATCCCCACCTTGCTGAAGCTGCGCAAGATCTCGGATGTACGCCGTTTAAAGCGTTTTTTAAGTCCGTGCTGCCGTCTATCACCCCTGGGATTCTTACAGGCTTGCTTATGGCTTTTACGCTCTCGCTGGATGATTTTATCATCAGTTACTTTACCACAGGCCCGGGATTTCAAACATTGCCGATTGCGATTTTCTCCATGACGAAGAAAAGGGTAAAACCGGACATGTACGCGTTGTCCACGCTTATCTTTATCAGTATACTCGTGCTTCTGATTCTGATGAATATCGCCCAGGCACGGGGCGAGAAGACAAAAAACAAATTTAAAAATAGAGGAGATGCTTGAAATGAAAAAAAATCTGTGCCTGGTCTTGGCGGTCGTGCTGCTCACATCAACCGTTCTGTTTGGCTGCCAAAAGAAAACAGCCCAAACACTGTATGTTTACAACTGGGGTGAGTATATCTCGGACGGTTCCGATGACACGCTCGATGTCAACAAGGAGTTTGAAAAGCGTTTCGGGATTAAGGTTGTTTACGACACCTTTGAAAACAATGAGGTGATGTATTCGAAAATCAAAGGCGGCGGTGTAAATTACGATGTTCTGATCCCTTCGGACTACATGATTGAAAGAATGATAGCCGAAGATATGCTGCAGAAAATCGATTTTGCAAATGTGCCGAATTATCAATACATCGATGCGAAATATAAGGGCCTTTCCTATGACCCGTCCAACGAATATTCTGTTCCGTACAGCGTTGGGTCAATCGGCTTAATTTACAACACAACCCTTGTGGAAGAGGAACCGACCAGTTGGTCCGCTCTTTGGGATACCCGATACAGCAAAAAAATCTTAATGATCAACAACCCGCGTGACGCCTTCGCCATTGCCCACAGTATCCTTGGTATTGATTACAATACAACCAGCGAAGCGGACTGGAAAGCCGGCGCGGAAAAACTGAAAGAGCAAAAAGCTGTTGTGCAGGCTTATGTTAATGACGAAGTGTTTAACAAGATGGAGTCCGGTGAGGCGGCTATGGCGCCATACTACGCCGGTGACTTCCTGACAATGCAAGAGAACAATCCGGACCTGGCATTTGTTTATCCGAGTGAAGGCGTTAACTCTTTTGTGGACGCGATGTGCATACCGAAAAACGCTCTTAACAAGTCAGCGGCTGAATTGTATATCAACTTTATGCAGGACCCTGAAATCGCGTTGGCCAACGCCGAATATATCTATTACGCAAGCCCGAACACCGCCGTGCTTGCCAACGAGGATTATTCGCTCGCCGGTGATGAAATTATTTATCCGGACGAATCCGCGCTCACAAAGACACAAATATTTAAAAATCTGCCGCAGGCAACGCTTAATTTGATGAGCAGTTTGTGGGATGAAGTCAAATTGTATTGATTGGGTGAGTTCCTGAATCATAAAAGGATGAATAATTAAATATCATTGTTTTAACAGGTTGGGTGTCAGGTTGATTGTCATGACCGCGCACAAAATATTTGGTAAATCACTTGACACCCAAAGTGCCCTTTGTTATAATTATCACCGTTGCCATGCGAGAGTGGCGGAATCGGCAGACGCGCACGTTTGAGGGGCGTGTGGTAATCCCGTACGGGTTCAAGTCCCGTCTCTCGCACCAACTTGGCGGGTTCCCATCGGAGCCCGCCAAACAACTAAACAAGCGGGTATGGCGGAATTGGCAGACGCGTTAGATTCAGGTTCTAATGTTCGCAAGGATGTGCAGGTTCAAGTCCTGTTACCCGCACCAAAATCGAGGCAATTCATACTTTGTATGGATTGCCTCGATTTTGATATGTGCGTGTTAAGGACTTGAACCTTTCAAGCTCCTGTTACCCGCTTTTTAATCAAACACTTTTTATCAAAAGCTCTTGTTACCTGCATCACTTTGTGGTTGCGTCTC
>CAYUWQ010000130.1:0-4465 GCA_964448455.1 uncultured Eubacteriales bacterium
CCGGTGAATTTGTACATTGTGATAACCTCCGATTTTTTAACGATTGGTGAGCGATGGGTGAGCGATAGGTTAGCAATAGGTTAGCGATAGTTTAGCAATGGGTTAGCAATGGGTTAGCGATAGTTTAGCAATGGGTTAGCGATTGTTTAACGATTGTTCAGCAATATCTCAGCAATTGCTCAGCTACTTCTCAGCCATCGCCCAGCTAATGTTGGGCAACTGCTCAGCAATTTCTCAGCTATCGCTTTGCAACTGTTCCGCTATTTCTCAGCCATCGCTCAGCTACTTCTCAGCCATCGCCCTTCAGCGCTTCCCGCACAACATTTGCCCTGATGGTATCCCTTTCCGGTACGGTCAGGCTTTTGCCTTCACGGGCATTGATAGTAGCCGGCTGCATGTTGACAATCAGCTCATTGAGTTTTTCCAGTTTGAATTGCAGCAAGCCGTTCGCGGTGCCCAGGCGCACGAGGGAAATCAGTTCCATGAATTCATCGCCGCTTAACAGCCTCGCCGTTTGCAGGATGCCCAGCGCGCGCCAGATTTTATCCGCGCTTTCCGGGTTGGCCAGCATCAGTTTCGCCGCCTCCCGTTCCTGATTGACCAACTGGGCGGCAATGGACTGCAGGTTATCCAGCGCGGCCGTTTCCGTGATGCCGAGCGTTATCTGGTTGCTCAGCTGATAAATATCGCCCTTGGGGCTTGAACCTTCGCCGTAAGCGCCGCGTATGGTCATACCGAGTTTTGAAACGGTGGATGCCAGACGGTTGATGTGCCCGATGCGCGTGAGCGCCGGCAGATGCAGCATGACGGAAGCGCGCATGGCGGTGCCAAGGTTGGTCGGGCATTGTGTCAGGTAACCGATACGCTCGTCAAACGCGTATTGCAGTTTTGAATCCAGCAGCGTGTCGATTCTGTCCGCCGTTTCATAGGCCTCCCGCAGGGCAAGCCCCGCTTTCATTACCTGCAAACGGATGTGGTCCTCTTCGCAGAGCATGATGCTGACCGATTCATCCTCCGTGAGCATCAAGGCGCGCCCTTCTGTGGAACTGGCGAACTCGGGGCTGATGAGGTGCCGTTCCGCAAGGGAAACAGCCTGCGACCGTGTCAGGGTTTTCATGTCAAGATACGAAAATTTGTCGGTGTTTTCGCTCATCACCGCTTCTTTGATAATAGCATTGACTGTCTGCCTGCCTTTGGCGTCAAGTTTATGAGGAAACGGGTATTCTTTCAAATTCCGCGCGAGGCGGATGCGGGTGCTCAGCACAATATCGCCCTGCTCGCCTTTTTCAATATACCACTTGTTCATGCCAGACCCTCCTTTTCGATAGCGCGGATTTCATCCCGGAGTTTAGCGGCCAGTTCAAAGTTTTGCTCCGCCACGGCCATATTAAGCTCTTCCCGGAGCTGCTCAAGGCGGCTGACTTTTTTATTCTCTTCCCCCGCCGTTTCGGATACTTTACCATTATGTTGGATTCTGCCGTGAATGCGCTGCAGGGACGGCAGCAGTTTGTCATAAAAGGTGGTGTAGCATTCCGCGCAGCCAAGCTTGCCTTCACGCGCGATGTCTTCAAAGGAACACCCGCATTTCGGGCATCTGATAACCTTGCTTTCCCCCGCGGCAGGCAGCGCGCCCGCAAACGAGCCGAAAATTTCGCCTAAGTTCAGCCCGAAGCCGGAGAAAAAATCCCCGTAGCCCAGGTGCGCGGCGCAGTCCGCGCAAAGGTGCGTTTCGGCGGTTTCGCCGTTGACAACCTTTTTAATGTGTGTGGTCGCTTCGTTTCTTTCACAGTTTTGGCATAGCATATCAGTGTTTGCCTCCCCTTTTTATAAAATGATTTCTTCACCGGCGCTTACTTCGCCCTTAATTATTTGCATGGCAATTTCCGTTTCAATGTGCTTTTGAAGATACCTTTTTACCGGTCTCGCGCCATACAGCGGCGAATAAGCCTCGGTTGCGATTTTCTTCTTTGTTTCGTCTGTCAGCACCAGGCTGATGTTCTTTTCAGCGAGTTTTTCGCGAATGCCTTCCAGCGAGATATCGATAATCTGTGTAATTTGCTCAAGCGTCAGCGGAGAAAATACGATGATGTCATCGATTCTGTTGATAAACTCCGGTCTGAAATACTTTTTCACTTCGTCTTCCACCTGCTGCTTGACCTCTTGGGAAATAACGCCGTCTTGGGAGATATGCTCAATCAGGTACGCGCTGCCGATGTTGGAGGTCATGATAACGATGGTATTCTTAAAATCAACGGTTCTGCCCTGGTTGTCCGTCAGCCGGCCGTCATCAAGCAGCTGCAGCAAGATGTTAAAAACATCCGGATGCGCCTTTTCAATTTCATCAAACAAAATAACGCTGTAGGGTCTCCTGCGCACCGCTTCGGTCAGTTGCCCGCCTTCGTCATACCCGACATATCCCGGCGGCGCCCCAACCAGGCGTGAAACCGCGTGTTTTTCCATATACTCGGACATGTCGATGCGAATCATATTCTTCTCGCTGTCGAAAAGCGCTTCGGACAGCGCCTTCGCGAGTTCCGTTTTCCCCACACCTGTCGGACCGAGAAAAATAAAGGAACCGACGGGCCTGTTGATATCTTTTAACCCGGCCCTTGCCCGCACAACCGCCTGGGATACGGCGGTTATCGCGTCATCCTGCCCCACCACACGCTCATGCAGCACTTCGCCGAGCCGGAGCAGTTTTTCCTTTTCCGCTTCCACAAGCCGGCTGACCGGAATCCCCGTCCATTTGGAAACAATTTCCGCCACCTCGTCTTCGGTTACTTCCTCTTTTAGGAGGCTTTTTTCCTTGGCGTTTTCGAGGCTCTGTTTTTCCTGCTCAAGCCTTGCCTCCAGAGCCGGCAGGGTGCCGTACTTCAGTTTGGCCAGCTTCTCCAAATCGTAGCCGCGCTCCGCTTCCTCGATTTGCAGCTTGATATCGGTCACCTCTTGCTTGGTTGCCTTGAGCTTTGTAATCGCCTGCTTTTCGCTTTCCCACTGCGCGCGCATACCGGCGTTTTTTTCCCTGAGTTCCGACAGTTCCTTTTCAATGTTTTCCAGTCGGATTTTGGAGTTCGCGTCGGTTTCCTTGCCGAGCGCCTGTTTTTCGATTTCAAGCTGCATGATTTTACGCGCAGTCTCGTCAAGTTCCGCGGGCATGGAATCGATTTCCATCCGGATTTTGGATGCCGCCTCATCCATCAAATCAATCGCTTTGTCCGGCAAAAACCGGTCACTGATATACCGGTCCGACAGCGTCGCGCAGGCAATCAGCGCGCCGTCTGTTATCCGCACCCCGTGGTGAATCTCGAACCGTTCCTTCAAGCCGCGCAGGATGGATATCGTATCCTCCACCGTCGGCTGTTCAATGAGGATTTTCTGAAACCTTCGTTCGAGGGCGGCGTCTTTTTCAATGTTCTTGCGGTACTCATCAAGCGTGGTCGCGCCGATGCAGTGCAGCTCACCCCTGGCGAGTTTGGGCTTGAGCAGGTTGCCGGCATCCATGGATCCTTCCGCTTTGCCCGCGCCGACAATATTGTGAATTTCGTCAATAAACAGGATGATTCTGCCTTCCGACTTTTCAATTTCATTGAGTACGGTTTTGAGCCGTTCCTCAAACTCGCCGCGGTATTTCGCGCCGGCTATCAGTGCGCCCATGTCGAGGGCGTATATGGTCTTATCCTTTAAACCCTCCGGGACATCACCGTTGAGGATACGCTGGGCAAGTCCTTCCACAACCGCGGTCTTGCCGACGCCCGGCTCCCCGATGAGCACAGGATTGTTTTTGGTTCGTCTGGAAAGGATTTGCACCGTATGGCGTATTTCCTGGTCTCTGCCGATCACCGGGTCCAGCTTGCCTTCACGCGCGAGTTTCACGAGGTCCCTGCCGTATTTGTTAAGCGCGTCATAATTTTCCTCGGGGTTCTGGCTTGTAATACGCTGGTTGCCCCTGACTTTGGTGAGCGCCTGTAAAAACGCGTCTTTTGTGATACCGTACTTTTTGAATATTTTGCCCGAAGGTGTGTTTTTCTCCTCCAGCAAAGCCAGATACAGGTGTTCCACACTGATATATTCATCTTTGAAGTTCGCGGCGATTTTCTCGGCTTCCGCAAACAGCTGGCTGAGCCGGCGGCCTGCATAAACACCCTCGCCCGCTCCGCTGACTTTGGGCAGCTTGTCCAGTTCCGCCTGAACATCCGCGGAAATCTGAGCGGCATCAAAGCCCATCAGACCAATCAGCTGCGGTATCAATCCGTCTTCCTGCCGCATGAGCGCGAGGTGAAGATGCTCCGCGTCGAGCTGCTGATGCCCTTCCTGCACGCCGATGGTTTGCGCCTCCATCAAAGCCGACTGCGCGTTTTGTGTGTATTTTTCGATATTCACAGATAACACCTCCCATATGTTTTTACCGTGCTTGTTGATTAACCGTCAGGTGACCGTTAACAGCATATTTTTAAACAGCACCGCT
>CAYUWQ010000131.1:0-4454 GCA_964448455.1 uncultured Eubacteriales bacterium
CAGGGCGGCAGCCGCCGCGCCTATTTCACCACCTGGGCGGGGGAAAACGAGCACCCCAAGGCTGACCTGAGCATCAAAGACGACCCCTATGTGCTGGTCATCCCGGAGGGCGCATACCCCACGCACCTGGCCATGTGGGTATACGGCGACGCCAATGATGCCTGGTTCAACGGCATGATCCTTGACGCCGAGGGCAGGGAATTTGATGTGACCTGCGGCGATTTGGAATGGGTCGGCTGGAAGTTTGTCACCATGGATATTCCGCCAAAACTGAAGCTGCCATTTTATGTGGTCTATGCCGCCCGCCTGCTCACCGGCAGCCAAACCATTCACGGCACTTTGTATGTCGACGAAATTATGGCCGTTTACGGCGGCATTGATTTCGATGTTGTGCCGCCTTCGATCACGGAGTTATCCTGCCGGGAATTAGATTCCGGCGAGCCTGGTTTCCCCGTAATCAGCGCGCTCCTTACCGACAAGGATGACGACGAAAACGGCTGCCCCGCGTCGGGGGTTGACCCCGGCCGCACCGAAATCACGATAGACGGCATTTGCCATAAGAATAACATTCGTTTTGAACCGTCCGACACGGGCGTCAAGCTGGCAGTTGTCCCGGATTTCTCCCTGTGCGGCGGGTCGCATAAGCTGGTGATTACGGCCTTTGACCGGGCGGGCAACCGAACCCAGGTTCAAACATTTTTTGATGTACTCTCCCGTGCGCCAAGGGTCTGTCTGTCGGCGGAGTCCCCGGTTGAACTCGGCGGCCGGCTGCGCTGCCGGCTCACGATGGAAGACGCCCGAAAAGAATCGAAGATATCCGTTACACTACAATACGACAATAAACTGCTTGTGCCAGCAGAAGGGTTTTTCACCCCCGCGCAGGGTATTGCCGCAACCGTCAAAGATGACGACGGCATGGTTCAAATCGACCTGTTTTCGGGTAAGAATACCGGCAGTTTTGAACTTGCGACACTCGACTTTACGGCAGTTTCCGCTTTGGACGGTGAACAGAACACGGAGATAACCTGTGAAGAAGCGCGGCTTGAATCGGATGGTCAAACAGAGCGGTTCTGTTTTGCCGATATCGGCGTTGCCATAAAACCGGGGCTTTGCCTTTTGGTCGAGCGGCTTTGCAAGGGGTTTGACACCCTGTTTACGGTGACCGATGCCGGAGGGCTGCCTGTACCCGGGGCAAAGATTTGCGAGCGCAAAAGCAACACCGAATATGCGGGAAGAACCAACGCGCAGGGGCGCGTAACCGTTTCCGGCGTATCAAGCCCGGATACGGGCACCAAGCTGGATTTATACGCCCGCAAAGCAAACCGGTTCAGCGCGACCGCGCGGTATGCGGTCAGCAATGATTTGGGTGCGGAATCTCCGGAGAATATCAATGTCACCTGCGGAAAAAACTGCGCGGAAATTTTGGTAAGCTGGCAGACAGGCGTAAAAATAACAGAAGGGTATATTCAATACGCGCTCAAAACACCCGGTAAAAATGATTTAGCGCCGGACGACATCGTTAAAAAAGCCGAACGTGTCAACAGTTTCAGCACACACAGGAACGAGTCCTGCGAAATGAACGGTTATTCGGTCTGTCTGGACGGTCTAATGCCCGGCGCGGAGTATGTGTATAAAGTCGGAACCGGTGATTTTTGGAGCGAAGCAAAAGTCTTCAAAACAATACCCGCCGAAGGGGACTTTGCTTTCGCGGTGCTGGCCGATACGCATAATGTCTGCGGGGAGGCCATGCGCACGGCGCTCAAAAGCGACCCGGATGTTTCGTTTTTTGCCCACGCGGGGGATTTTGTCTCGGCCGGCGGCGTTTATGACGACTGGCAGAAATATTTTGCCGATGCCGGCGGCTTGCACGCGGTGTATCCCACCGTCTCCGTCAGCGGTAACCATGACCTGAGCGACGGCACCGGCGCGAATTACCGGCTGACACACAGCAACCCGGCAAACGGTGTAGGCGGTGCGCCCAAAGGGCTGTATTATTACACGGAAGTGAACAACACGCTGTTTATTTTGGCGGGCGGCGGTTATGGTGACGATGCGGCCATTATGGACTGGATGAGCGATATTATCCGGAATACGGCGATGAAGTGGAAAATTGTCATGACCCATGAAGGCCCGTATACCTGCTTTATCAACTCGGCGTCGGAAGAGATTAAGTGGGGCAACTTTTTCAACACGGCGGGCATTGACCTGCTGATTTCCGGCCACGACCACACCTACCAGCGCGCCACGATTAAAGACCACAAAACGCTTGATGTCGGCGGGGTAATATCCGCCGCCGCCGGCGTAACCTATTTGCAGTGCGCCACTTCCGGCGGCGCGTCAAACCACGACTGGGCGCAGCACCGTCCGATTTGGAACGCGGTTTATGACAGCAAAACGCCGTCCGTTACGATACTCCGGGTGTCTGACGAAAAGATACAGGTCAAAGCGCTGTGTATTGCCGATAACGCCGAGGGGTTTGAGGTGTATGACAGGTTTGAGTTGACGAAATAAAAAAGAAACACTAAGTCAAAAAAGCAACTTGCCCCAGTGGAGCAGGTTGCTTTTTTAGTAGAATTCGAACGGTCTACAAGTATTTCACAGGGATAACCTTATCATCACCTTTTAAGGCAATCAAGTTGTCATACATACAAACAACGCCGCCGGGTCCGCGTTTGATCCCCGGAATATGATCAAGTACAGAAAACGCCGAGATATCATCTTTGTTGGGGTCGGCGTGCTTTTTAATTTCAACCGGATAAAGTGTGCCGTTGCTCATAACAAGCAAATCAATTTCCATAGCATCCCGGTCCCGGTAAAAATACAGCGGCAAATCAAGTACACCGGCGTTGTAATAACTTTTAATGATTTCAGATACAACAAAGGTTTCAAAAAACGCGCCTGCCATCGCACCGGATTGCAACACTTCGGGTGTGTTCCATCTGGTTAGATAAGCGGCAAGCCCGGTGTCAAGAAAATAGATTTTAGGTGTCTTAATCGCACGTTTAATAATGTTGTTAAAGTATGGCTGCAATAAATATACAAGGTTGGAGGCAACGAGAATTGACAGCCAGCGTTCTGCTGTGGGTTCACTTATGCCCACATCTCTTGAAACGGAAGCCAGGTTGAGCAGTTGCCCTGTACAGCCGGCGATAACCGTCATAAATCTCAAAAACTTTAGTTCGTCACCGACCTGCGTAAGGTCGCGGACATCCCGTTCAATATAGGTTTTTGTATAGGCGCCCCAAAACATCTGCCAATCAAAATCATCATTGCTGTACAGTGCCGGCATACTGCCGCGATGGATTATTTGCCAGATATCTTTGTATTCGATCTCTGCAAGCGTATCTTTTCTCGCTGAAAAGTATTCATCCGTTGGAATGAACGGGGTGTAAAAGGCTGCTTCTTTCATTTCACGCAATGAAAGCCCAAGCAAGTTCACTATACCAAGCCGGCCTGCCAATGATTCACTGACATTTTTCATCATTTTAAATTGTTGCGAACCGGAAAGATAAAACTGGCCTTTTTTCTTTTCGCTGTCAATAATCATCTTTATATAGGGGAAAAGATTCGGAGCGTATTGAATTTCGTCCACAAATACAGGCGGCGGAGTCGTTTTAAAGAATGTACCGGCTTCGTCAATGGCTGACTGCAATATAATCGGGTCATCCAAAGTGAGGTATGCCGCGCTTTTTGTTATTGTTCTTAACAGCGTTGTTTTGCCAACCTGACGGGGTCCGGTAAGCAAAACCGCGCCAAACATTTTTGAAATTTTGGTTACGGTTTCTTCCATGTGCCTTTTTATATACAACTCATCCACTCCTTCGACAAATATAACATTCAATATTATTATAGCCGGAATCTTGAAAAAGTCAATAAAAATGTGATAATATAAATCAACGCTGGGGAGCGGGAAAGGGGTTCTTTACAATGTCATATGTGGACGGAATGGCGGCAATGAATCTTGAAATGCCGGCTCGTGTGCCGAGAACCGACTATTCGGCGGAAGGACACTGGTCACTGGTCACGGCGGTGACCGGCATCGAGGTGGATGCATTAAGCCCGGGGGCATTGAAAGCCCAAGCGCAAAAGGCCTTTTATACGGCGTGGAATTATGACTTTTTGTGGAGCACCCTGACCGGAAACGGCATTTTCGGCGACACGAAAACCAGAATGGGGCACGCCGTTTACGCGGCAGGCGGCGTTGATTATGACAGTGTGATTTCCTGCCCGTTTAAAACACCGGAGGAAGTGATCGTGTTTGACCCGTGGGCGGTTTTCGGCGAGCGGGATAAAGAAGAACTCAAGGAACAATACGAAGGGCACTACCGGATCAACTGCGATTTTATGCCGGACGCGGTGAACATGACGGGTATTTATGTAACCTGCATGTCCGGGTTGATTGACCTGTTCGGCTGGGAAATGCTGCTGATGGCGGCGGGGACGGACCCGAAAGG
>CAYUWQ010000132.1:0-4443 GCA_964448455.1 uncultured Eubacteriales bacterium
CTTTTTCTTCCGGCATGTCCGGCTCGCGGAACTCCACATGCAGCAGGGCGTCGCCGTAGGTTACTTTGGAAACGATGTCGCCGTGGTTGACGGTCATGATGCCGTCCTCAATAATCCAGTCCGCGGGGGTGCCGTCGCGTTTTGCCCAGCCGTCCAGGCTTGTGCCGTCAAAGAGGATGATTTTTTTGTCTTCGTACATAACAATACTTCCTTTCTGAGTCATATGCCCGGAAGGACATAATTTTATACAATCATTCTAAATACTAGTTTGCGATTAAAAAACCTCTAGAAAATCAAGCAAAACCTTTGATATATGCGGTTTTGTGCGGATTTTTTAGTTAAGTTTTTATGAGTAATTAGTATATGCCTGCAGTGCGCCGCTGTCAAGACTTTCCGCACGGTGTTTCGCCTTACCGGCCGGCCATAAAGGTGATATCAGCCGGTGTCAGCCCGAGCGCGTCAAAGCAGTCAAACGGTACATACGCGCCGTGGCTGCCGGTTTCAAACCCGTGCTGGTCGCTGCCGGGCACAAAGGATGCGCCCTGCTCCTTCATCATCGCGTATGCCGCCCACAGCATCAGCAGCGGCCCCGCCAGGTTCACCATGCGGATACGGTTGTGCGTTACGCCGTTGATTTCCAGCGGGATACCGAGTTTCGCAGCCTCCCTGCCAAGGCGGACAACATCAAACAAAAAGAAATCGCTCACTTCACGCGCCTCGTAATCGCGGAAACTCCCGCGCCGGCCCATGGCGGTAACGGCAGGCGTAATCGGGTTTTTCACCAAACGGAAGTTGACCGGCGAACGGAAAGGATGCGCCAAGAATACCGGCCTTTGAACCCGGGCGGAAAACGCCGCGACGGCATTGAGGCGCTCAAGCAGTTCTTCGGTATTCTCTGCCAATGTGCCGTTGACACCCGGCGGCTCGCAGATAAAATAATCTGCCAAGGCAATCGCTTCATCCGGTATCGTACGCAAATCGGTGTTCGATCCGATTTCCGGAGCAAAATACAGTTTGATGGCCGGGAATTCGCTTTTGAGCGACTCCATCTCGTTATAATAGTCCCGCAGTCCCTTCATACTCGGCTCATAGACAGGCCTGAACTGCGGGCGTGCTTCCTGTGTGTATTTGTTGTAGTGGTCTGTCAGCCCCAGCAGCGCGCGCCCTGTTATTTCGGCATGTTCCAGATGCTCCCGCAGGGTTCTCGCGCCCCGTTCCTGCCCCGCGTGGTAATGAAAGTCCATTTGATAAATATCCAACCGCTCACCGTTCCTTTCGGCGCGGCGCTTACCGCCGCTCAAGTCTGTGTCAACAATAGTATAAGGCAATTCGTCGTTTATTTCAAATCCGGCGCGCAAAAATGCCCGGAAATTTCTTCCCGGGCCGGTTTTTATTGTTGCGGGACAAATTCGTCAAACTGGTACACCTTCACATAGTCCACCACAAAGTCCGCGGGTATAGCGCCCGGCTTGTTGCGGTCGATTCTGCCGGACCAGCCCAGGTTCGGCACTGCATCCGACCCGTCCACTTCGCAGGACAGCTTGAGGTATTCCGGCTCTTTGGACACGCCGCCAAAGCTCGAGCGCCCCGTTTCAATACCGTTGATGTAAAAAATGTACTCGTCCGGCGTCCAAAGCAGGCCGTAGGTGTTGAATTCTTTATACGGGTCGCCGTTGACCGCGAAAATGCCGACATTTTGGTACTTGGTTTCCAGCTCATAGCCGTTGTAGTGCAGGTTGGTGGTGATTTTATTCCGGAACAACGGTCCCTGCGCATAGTAGGGTGATTCAAAAATATCAATTTCTGTCCCCTTTTCGCCCGTGCCGGATACATCATTGACCGCCGAATTCATCAGCCAAAACGCGCTCCACATGCCTTTGGCGGCGGGGAGGATACAGCGGCATTCAAAGTAACCGTAGCGCTGCGCAAACCCGCCTTTGGAGCGGATACCCATGGTGTAGTACCCGGGGCCGTAACTGCCGTCATCTTTGTATTCGGTGCGGATAATCAGGTTGCCGTTTTCAACAAACGCCTGGTCCTGCTGCCAGTAACCGCCCTTGCGCAACCCGTTTGGAAAGTCACCCCAGAGGCTTGTGTTAAGTGCTTCGCCGTCGAACTCCTCGTTGAGCGTGAGGGTCATGCCGGTTAAATCCAGCTTGTTGTCCGTGCTTTGGTACGGGATTCTGACAATCAGCAGGAAGGTGCTTGCTATCAAAATAATCAGGTTCAAAAGTTTGCCGGGTACTGTGTTCATATGTGCGCTCCTTCGTTAAAAGTAAGAGAATCATAGCCTGCCGGCCCCGGCGTTGTCAATGGCTGTTTGGAAACATTTTTCACATTTCTCGCGCCTCTTTCGGCAAACGCCGGGAGCGCTTGCAAAAAAATGACTTTAGTGGTAAAATATCGATGTTGAATTTTGAATTATCAATCATATTCATGATTTGAAAAATATTTACTTTTGAAAGGAGTATTTATGAGTACTTTAAAGGCACAGGTTCGGGAAGCGAGCGCGAAAGGCAAGCAGTTGAGGCGCGAAGGCGTCATCCCCGCGGTTTTGTTCGGCAAGCATTTGGATGAATCCATCAGCATCCAAATCCCCAAAGGCGATGTCGAAGTGTTCTTGCGTACCAACCCCATCGGTTCCAAATTGGATTTGGTGATCGGCAAAAAGAAATATATGGCATTATTCAAAAACATCACCTTCACGCCGATTATCAAGGCGGTTGAGCACATCAGTTTTCTGGAAATGACCGCGGGCGAAAAGGTCGCGAGTGAATTCCACATTCATCTGCACAACAGGGCTAAGGTCGACGGTATCGTTCTGCAGTCACTCAGCCAGGTTCACTACCGCGCGATTCCATCCAAACTGATTGATACCGTCAGCGTGGAGCTCGAAGGCAAAAATGTTGGGGACACTGCGACGCTCGGCGACCTGGATTTTGTCAACAATCCGGACATTGAAATCCTCACCCCGCTGGACACGCCCGTTTATTCCATCTCCCCGCGTATAACGGCCGCGGCGGAAGCGCTTGCGGAATCGGAAGCCGCAGATGCCGCAGAAGCCTCCGCAGCATCCACAGAAGCTGCCGCTGCCGCGGAAGAAGAAAAATCCGAATAACCGGCATCCGCCTGAAATTACAGCCCCGTGTCAACAAAAGTTGCCGCGGGGCTGTTTCATTTACCTGACCGCTATGTAAAAATAGTTCACACCGGTCTCATTGAGTTTCGGCTGGCATCCGTTCACCGTATATGCGCTGCCCTGCAGGAGTTTGAAACCGGTGCCCGTCAATTCAATCCCCTGCGTGCCGCTCCCGGCAACAGCCAGCCCCCAATAGCTCGCGGAGCCGCTGTTCGCAAAGTCAACAATGTTTGCCGGGTACTGCGCGGCGAATACAGCGGCAAGCCTGGGCGCGAAGCCGGCTGCAACTGTCCGGCTCGCGGCGCCGCTCCCAAAATAGGTGCCAATGGAAAACGGCGCGTTCCACAGGTCTTTGTCCCCCTGTGTGACATGAATGGCGTTGTCTGTGATGTGGCTGCCGCAGAGCAAATCTTTATTCATAAAGGAACCGAAACTGACGGACGACCCCGCCGCCGGGCAAAAATCCGCGGCAATCATGATCCACGCGCCAAGCACCAGCGCGTCCGTGTCCCGGTCCGCCCGGATGAAGCCGCAGCCGGATTCCTCAATGTTCAGGTCGGAACCAAAGGTGAGGCAGTCCACAATGTCCGTAAAAACATCGTGGCATTTCTCCCCGCCCAGCGCGAACGGCACATGGATGGCCAATTGGATTTTTATTGCGGCCAGGCGGCAATACTCGTTTTCGGTCAGCACCCCCGCGTCGTTCGCGGTGAAGCTGTCCTTGATTTTTACATCCGCAATACCGACGGCGACGGTTGCCTTTTTCAGCGGCACCGCTTTGGGCGCGGGCGGGAACTCCGTGATAAATTTGATATCCGCCAGCTGCGCCTGTGTGCCGAGCCATGCGACGATGCCGGCGGGCAGGGCGCTGATTTCGCTCATTTGCTCATTCCTTTCGCAAGTTGTCATAGCGTATCAAGATGCGCATTTGAGAATTCAACTGCCGGCGTACAGGATGCCGGCACCGCAAGGCGGGAGTTGAATTTTGTAAGCAGGCGGAAATGCGGTGTAAAGCTATTTGGCTTTACGGGCAAAATTTACAATAAATGCAAAGGTTGCAGCACCCCTATCGCTGTAGGGGACGCGTTTTGCGTCCCATTAAAGCCCTCCTTTTCAAGGAGGGTGGCAGGTGAAGCCTGACGGGTGATTAAATCCCAATGCCATCCTCAGATGGCAATGTCGCCATTCGGTGACAGTTTTCTCCGAAAACGGGAACCCTTTTGTCACTGCGTGACATTTCCCCTGGCAGGGGAATTTCCTTTGTAAAAGGAGCCTTAGAACGCGGGACGCAAAACGCGTCCCCT
>CAYUWQ010000133.1:0-4361 GCA_964448455.1 uncultured Eubacteriales bacterium
AGCATTTTTCTTGTTTTCGGCATGGCCGTCCTCCGTCAATGGTGATTCCCGGTTCCATAACACCATTTTGCGATGTCTGCTATCAAATCAAACAGCAGCAGCTGACTGGGAGGTGTCAAGGAGATGGAGTTGTTGACACGCTCAGTCGTAAGTTACTTGAATATCAGCACCCGCAAGGTTGTTTTTAACCCCTATCCAGGTAATACCATCCGCCGTATAATAACCGGCCGGCATGGATGTGAGCTGTTCCATTGAAGCAGCCTGAGTTAAACCAACGCCGTCTGCCCGAACCGACACGGGTTCCGGTTCGCCGTAAACGCGGAAAAGCAGTGCCCGCTCGCTTGGTGTGCTTTGAATTGTCAAGGTCTTGCTGTCCTTTGTATACGAAATCATGGAACCGGCCTTGTTTTCCTCATATAATCCGAACTGATTGCTCCCCTTGTCGGGATAGAGCAGGACAGTGGTATAATCGGCGGAAAGTTCGGAGCCGAACCCGGTGGTGCCGCAGGTTACTTCCATGGGGATAATCGCGCCCTTGCGTACAAACACGGGGTACTCGTCCAGGGCAAAATCGAGTTTTTTTGTACCGGACGAATAAGTTTTACTTTCATCAAACAGATAAATCCAATCGCCCTTGGGGAAAACCACGGTACGGGTATTCCCTTGCTCAAACATCGGCGCGACCAGCAATTCGTCGCCGAGCATATACTGGTAGGTGCCCGTCTGCGGGCGCATAGTGGGTTGGCGAACCTCATAAGAGTACGCCGCCTGGCTGTAAATATACGGTATCAGTTCATGATGCAGCACAGCAAACTTTTTATAAACCGCAAGCGTTTCCTCATCAAACATCCACGGACGATGCTCCCCGCCGCCGCCGTTTTCCATCACGGGACAGAATGCCCCGAGCTGCGCCCAGCGGATAAAGACATCTTTGTATTGATTGCCGTCCGACCGGAAGCCGCCGATATCCGACCCGTAACTGACATAGTTATAGCGCGAGGAAGCGAGCATATTGTTAAGCGCATGCCGCAAACCGCCCCAGTCGTTGTCCTGGTCCCCTACCCAGCCCGCAAAGTTGTTTTCCCGGTCGGCAAAAATGAACGGCAATCCGATTCGCAGCGCCAAATCGTCAATCGGCCGCGCGGAGATGACCCTGTCGCTGCCCAGTTTTTCACGGGTATAATAAAAGAAATCATCATAAGACATCTCGCGGTACTCTTTCCAGGAAACATGAAGATCGGCCTGCCCCGTGGAGGGAAACAGCTTGAGTTTATGAACATCCGCCATGTCCACCTTCCAACCGTCAATGCCCATGTCCAGCACAACATCAAGCTGTTTATGCCACCAGGCAACCGCTTCCGGGCTTGTATAGTCGATAAAGGCGCCCTTCCCTGCCCACCACTTCACGGTTTTACCGTTGCTGAGAAAATAGCCGTTTGCTTTGCCTTCCTCAAAATTGGGCGAGGATTCGTTGACAACGGGTATCGTCCACATCATAACACGGATGTCTCTGTCGTGGTACTGTTTGATGTGCTCTGCCAGGTCGGGGTAAAGCGCCGGGTCCGGCTCAAATGTGCCGACATCTGCCGACCATGGCCGGTCGATGATAATCGCACCGACGGGGATGCCGCGCTCGATATACCCGTTAACCATTTCTTTTATGGTGTCCTGCGTACCGTCATTCTCCCACACCCAGTGCCGGTGAACCCATATCGGCCAAACAGGTGCCTCAAGTGTCGGGTCCGCTTTCACCTGTCCGCAGGTGATGCCGGTTGCCGACGACAGCACAAAAAGCGCGGTGAGAAAAAGAGAGATGATGCGGGAAGTAATTCTGTCATTCCAAGTCATGGTGAAACCTCCGAAATATTTGGTCATCAATTTTTGACCATTTTCTTTTACTGCGTTCATGTGTCACGGGGACGGCGTTGCCGGCAGAGGAGCAAATTCAACAGTTACCGAAACATTCACTTGCCCCTTTGCTTTTGGGATCCAGTCTTTTCCCAACTGAAGCTCATTTTCCGGGCTTAACACAACAATTTTGGCAATACTGCTTGACAGTGAGAAAAAAGCATAATCCCCGATGGATTTGACATTTGCCGGGATGGTGACCGTTGTCAGGCTGTCACAGTAAGAAAACGCGTCACTGCCGATTTCGGTCAAAGACTCGGGCAGTTTAAAATCGGTTAAGTTTTCGCACTTCATTAACGCGTAATTGCCGATTTTTTGCAGCCCTTCGGGAAATGTTATTTTCGTTAGATTGCCGCAAAGGTAAAACGCGGCATCCCATATTTCCGTCACCGTCGCCGGCACTTCAAATTCCGCGCCTTTTATTGTTTTTCCGCTGCTGTCTTTTTCAAGCTTCACGCGTGCTGTCGGATAAGCGACCAGCGCTTTTTTATCTTTCGTATACAAAACTCCGTTTTCGTCTGTTTCAAAAAACGCGTTGCCGTCTTCGACAGCATACTGTTCCAAACTCGGGCAATTCGTGAATGCCCTTTTATCGATTGTTTCAACATTTTTACCGATTGTAATCGTCTTCAAATACTCGGCACTTGCCAAGGCAAACTCCATAATTTCCACAATCGGTTTTCCGTCTTTTTCAGCCGGGATGTTGAGTTCGTTTACAGTAGGTACTCCGGTGTAACGGAACAACGCCAAGCCGCCGGTAACATTTTTATATTTTACCCCTTCACTCAAACCCGCGCAGCCCGCGGATGAAACCATCATCATTAGGGCTAGAATTATTATAATTGTTTTTCGGTTTTGTTTCATATCGTCTCGCCCTCTCCGGCTATGGAAATCTCATCGTCCAGATTTCTTTTTCTTTCTTCCAGTTCCTGTATGATTTTGGCATGTTTCTTTTCCGAAAGGTCGTAGAAAAAGTAAGGGATCGTCCCGAGTGTATGTGAGCCCAGACATAACAGCAGTGTCACATTCAGTATTCTAGCCCTGATATCCGGCATATACAATATGTTCCAGTCGTTTGTGAAACCGATTAATCCGTAAACCAGCGGAACTGTCATCGCCATAAGGGTTACAATCGGACTGCCCAAGGTGTTGAGGATACCCATGCTCGACTCCAGCCTTTTGCCGGATATATACTGCTGATAATCCCACATATCCGAATTCATTGTGTCCCTGGCGATCGAGCCCGATGTGTTAAACAGATTGCTGAGCACCAGCCCGATATAAAGCAAATAGGCGTTGCTGAATTTAATGGCCAAGAACGCAAAAATGAAATAGGAGTAATAAAAGAATCTTGCCATCAAAACCATATTTTTTTTACCGATTCTTTTTGCAAAAAACGGAGCCAGGAACAACCCGGGAAACCCGAATATACCTGTCAGCAGGTTTACGATTCCCATGAGCCAATCCTGGCGCAGCATAAAGATGATAATGATATTCACAATACTGACTATGCCCGAAGTAAACGCGCCAATATTGTCGGATATATAAAAAATCCACAGATATTTATTTTTCAGAACTTGCTTGATACCCTCAAACATATTGATATTAGTTTTATGCTGTTCTTCCAAAATGATGCGGTCTTTTACCTTGAAGCCCATGAGCAAGGTCAGCGGAATCCCTGTCAGAAAAAAAATCAGGGTATACACCCGGTAGGTGTTGTAATTTGTCAAACCGCCCGTGAAAGTAGCTAAAACCGGTACGATAATGTTCATAAGTCCGTAAACAGGCGCCATTAAGGTAGTCAGAACCGTATTGATTTTTACCCTTTCGTGCGTATTGGGGGAGATAACATTCTGCAAGGCGCCCCGCTGGCCGGTAAAGGTGTTTGTCATATTAAAAAAGCCGAACAAACAATTAAGAATCCAAAGCCTGTTCGGGTAGTACATCTCTCTGAACGGCAGGTAAACAATCAGCGCTGCCGCTATCATGCAAGGCAGCCAACCGGTCACGATCCAGGAGCGGAACTTGCCGAATTTGGGCGAAAACTTTTTCAGTATAAATCTGTTGTAATAGGCGTTTATGCCGCCGAATAAAAAGTTCCAACCGATGATTTTTGTAAATGACGGCAGTATGCCTGCCGCAAGCTGGTTGGGTATGAGCATAACAAGTCCGCCGATAATGGCGGAGGGTATCAAATATTTATTTAATTTGTTCATCGTCTTTTTCGGCACATTGCCGAGGTTATCCGTAATAATCATACCGATAGGCGCATAAATGAAGGATGTCAGCATGTTTATAAAGCCAATGATATATAAATCGCGGAAAGTGATTTTATAAATCGCGCCTATCAGAAAACACCCGACACCCCAGCCGAGACCGACAGCGCCGACAAAAATAGTACCCATAATGCCGGCGGCAAAATGGAATATTTCTTTGTTGCTGACATATTCGCC
>CAYUWQ010000134.1:0-4296 GCA_964448455.1 uncultured Eubacteriales bacterium
CTTGTTGATTAACCGTCAGGTGACCGTTAACAGCATATTTTTAAACAGCACCGCTCTGGTTTTGTCCCTGTTCTCGGCCGGGTGCAGTCTTAATGAGCTGTCCGATGTGGCGGTGAGCATGAGTTTTGCGGTTACCTGGTCAAGTATGTTCTGGTGGCTGAGGTTCAAGATATGCGCCCGGCAGGTTTTTTCGTCCAAACTGATACCGACGGTATTAATCACATGCATAAGGACCCCGCCCCTGTCAAGCTTCACCCGGCTGATTCGGATGTAGCCCCCGCCGCCCCTGCGGCTTTCAACAATATAACCCTGCTCCGGTGTGAAGCGCGATGCGATGACATAGTTGATTTGGCTGGGCACGCAGCCCAGTTGCTGGGCCAGCTCATTACGCTGAATTTCTGTGTAGCCGTCCCGCTCGAGCATCTCCATAATCAACTGCGTAATACTGCTGCTGAGGTTCATTTTAATCAGTCCTTTTAGTCTTTGACTTTCTTTGACCTTCTTATGTTTCATTATATCCCGCGCACAGAACTCCGTCAAAGGTCAGAGAAAGTCAGTATCTGCTGTTTTACCTTGATTTTTGAATTTAACGCGGACTTTCTCCGTTTTTCTTTTATTCTTTTGCGTTTTCCCGCAATGGCTTAAGCGGATAAAAAAGAGCCGCGTCACCGCGGGAAGCACGGCACACAGCTCTGTTTTGATATCCGGTTGTCAGTTGTTGATGTTGGCTAAAAGCTCGCGCGCTTCATTATGTGTCAGCGGGACGGAGGTTTGTCACACGGGCAAACTGTTTCAACCACAATTTTTCGCAGATGCGCTTTTCACAGTGTCTGAAATATCCCAAGTGAACCGCAATTATCTTCTTTGAACAGATTTGTATTGCTTACTGTTTTTGCCAAAGAAATACTCAACTGCATTTTCTTTCGCCTTATCGGTGGTCATCAGTCACCGACTTGGGAACGCTATGCTTACGAATTAAATTTTTCAAAGTTACATCATATAGTTTTTTATCTCTAAGGCATAAACGGATTCTGCTCCGGTCATCCGCAGTAATGGGCATCCCTTCCATTGACATGGTGCCGTTTACTTCTTCGATTATTTTTTCAATATCTTTCATAAAATTTCACCGCCTCAATAGTATTATAAACTATTTTTATATAATATTCAAGCATAATAACTGCTTGGTATGTTCAACTTTCGATGTGGTATAACAATTCGATTTTCGCACCTTAAAATGCATTGTGGATACAGTTCTGGCATCAGAATAGCAATTTCACCGCCAAATAATCGCCTGCGCCTGGCACAAAAAAGAGCCGCGCGGCGGAAAGCACGGCACACAGCTCTGAATTATTATCCGGTAATCAGTTGTTGATGTTGGCCAAAAGCTCCCGCGCTTCATTCACCGTCAGCCCGCCCGGCGAGCTGTCAAAATTCCGCGGGGATTCCGCCACCCATCTTTCGGCATATTGGGTTGCCTGCCCCTGTGTGATGTGTATATTCGGCAGACCGATCTGCCCGGCAATTGCTTTGCACAGTGTATCCAAATCGGTTTGCAGCAGTGCCAGCAGTTCGGCCAGTTTTTGCGGCTCATACTTATGCGCCCGACGGAGAAACGGGGGCAGAAACATGGCGCAGGCTTTGCCGTGGGGCACACCATAGTTTTCGGTCAGGATGTAACCGAGCGGATGGGGAAACGCCGTGCCGCAAGCGTTAATGGCAAGCCCCGTATAGAGCGAGCCGAAATAGAGGTCATCCCGCACATGTTTAGCGGGCAGTTCATAGGATAAATGCAGTGTTTTAAGCGACGACCAAAGCATCGGAATCCCCTTGACGGCGAAACATTTGGAAACACCGGTGCATTTGGGCGTAAACCAGGCTTCCACCCCGTGGCTGAAGGCGTCGAGTCCGGTTGAAACGGTGATGTCATAAGGCACGGAGTAGGTGTATTTGGGGTCCGCAAACGCGATTTTCGCATAGCAATCCGAACCCATGATGCTTTTTTTACGCCCGGTTTCATCCACCGTCAGCACGGAAACACCGGTGACTTCACTGCCGGTGCCCGCGGTGGTGCCGATGAGCACCACCGGCAAGGGGTTGTTGGCATAAGTGCGCTTGTAGATATCCATCGGCTGCAGATCTGCATTGGATGCATAAATGGCAACAGCCTTTGCCGCGTCCAGCGGGGAACCGCCGCCGATGCCGACGATAAAATCCGCTTCAAATGCCCTTGCCCGCGCACCGGCTGAGTGGCAGGTGGAAATAAGCGGGTTTTGCCCGATACCGTCAAAAATATCGTAGGCAATCCCCTCTTTTTGCAGCGCGGAAATGATGTCGTCAAGCGCGCCGCTCAACCGGGCGGAAGAAGCACCCGTGACAATCAGGCAGCGGCTGCCCAACGGCTTGAGCAGGGCTGAATTGCCTGCCACGGCGTTTTTTCCGCTGACAATCCTCACCGGCATAAAAAAGTTAAAATCCATGTCGTTCACCTCTCGTTTTTACCGGTCGCGGGAAACTTCGCGGTCCGGATTAATCAAAAGCAGCATGTCTGAATCATTCCATTGAAATTATAACACATTTCCACAAAATTTTATCCTATTTTTATAAATTTTTGCGGCAATGAATCCTTGCATATCTCCCCTTATAAGTATACAATATTTTAGAGCGATTTGAGCTGTAGTTTTTTAATCGGGGTGGCGCTTTGGCGGCTGAAGGCAAAAACAAAAGCAAATGGGGCATTCTCGCCGCGTGCGCGGCGGTTGCCGCGTTGACGGGTTTGTTTGTTTATGATGCCGTCGTCAATGTCCCCGAGTATACGAACAGCGAACTGGCTATGGGTACCGTTGTCACACAGACACTCAAAGGTTACGGGGCTGAGGAAACCGCAGATACGGTTGTTAAAAACATTAACAACCTGGAATACAAATATTTGTCGTGGCGGATTGCCGATTCCGACATCGCAAAAATCAACAAAGCTGCGGGCAGCGGTTTTACCCCCGGTGAAAATACAGCCGGATGGATCCGTCAAACGCTGGACATTTGTCAAAGCAGCGCCGGGGCATTTGACATCACCGTCGGTAAACTGACGGCGCTGTGGGACATCGGCGGAGAGAATCAGCGCCTGCCGGAACAAAATGAGATTGACGCGCTGCTCAGCGGAGTAGGTTGGGACAAAATAACGATGCCGGGCAACGCCGTTGCCATCAATGACGGGCAAAGCCTTGATATGGGTGCCGTCGGCAAAGGAATCGCCTGCGATGAAGCAGCCAAAATACTGGCACAAAGCAAAGTGAAATCGGCTGTCGTCAGTGTTGGCGGCAGCATTCTGTTATACGGCAAAGGCAAAGATGTCCGTGTCGGCGTACGCAGCCCGCTCGGCGGCGCGAATGACTATATGGGCGTATTAACGCTGAAGAACTGTTTCATATCAACATCAGGCAACTATGAAAAGTTTTTCACCGTTGGCGATAAGGTTTACCACCACATTCTGAACCCCGGCACCGGCTACCCGGCAGACAGCGGCTTGACAAGTGTCACCGTGGTGTGCGACTCCGGCCTGACGGCCGACGCGCTGTCCACTGCTTGTTTTGTGCTCGGGTATGAAAAAAGCCTGCCGCTGCTGGCGTTATATAACGCCGAAGCCATTTTTATCGCTAATAACAACACTGTCCGTGTAACCGGCGGGCTCACTGACAAATTTGAAATCACGGACAGCGAATTTCCCCTTGCTTCAACAGGAGCGGCGCGATGAAAAGACTTTTTAAAAAAGCGGATCTGCTGCTGATTCTGTTTTTTTGCGTGGTGTGCGCCTTGCTGTTTTTGCCGAGGTTCACTGCACGCGGAAGCCTCAACGCGGTTATTTGGAAAAACGGTACGGAAATTCACCGGATTGATCTAAGCAAGGTGGAAGGCGCCTATATCATTGAACTTGACAGCAGCCCGCCGTCGGTCATTCAGGTAAAAAGGGGCGCCATCGGCTATATCGAATCCGCTTGTCCGGACAAGCTTTGCGTCCATACCGGCATGCTCACGCGCCGCGGACAAACAGCAGCCTGTCTGCCGGCAAAAACCGTTATTACCGTGACCGGCGGGGTGAAGTATAAAGGTACGCCGGATGTGATTACTTACTAAGCAGCAGAGCGGTTGCTGAGCAGTTGCTGAGAAGTAGCTGAACAATCGTTAACCCATCGCTCACCCATCGCTCACCCATTGCTCACCCATCGTTCACCGATCGCTCACCTATTGCTAACCTATCGCTCACCTATCGCTGTTAGGAGTTTTTATGTCTACGCAACCAGC
>CAYUWQ010000135.1:0-4232 GCA_964448455.1 uncultured Eubacteriales bacterium
ATTATGTGAGCGCCATACAGGCAACAGAACGCCCGGATAAAGCGGATCCGGATAAGAAGGCGTCAACGACCGAGCCGACCACAGCGCAGCAGTTTACGACAATGCCTGAAGTGACATCTGCCATCGAGGGGTCTTCCGAGGAAACGACAGATGAATCGGGCGGTACCGCTATCGACGGCACCGCAGATGCCTTGCCGGCAGAAACAGCGGGGTAAGCACTTTTTTACAGTGAGGAACAAGGATGTATTTATTTGAGCGCACATACGATTTGGACGCACTTGCCGCGCACAATCTTCATATTCACACCGTTTTTTCACATTGCGCCAAACCGGAAATGACGTTGGCGCCTATCATTGAAACCGCGCAGGCCGCCGGGCTTGAAACAATCGCGCTCACAGATCATTTCAACACCGATATTTCAAACAAGCAGTTTCTGCGGCACATCGTCTCACTCAGGAGCAAAGCGGAAACAGTTTCTTCGCGCGTTAAAATATTGTTCGGCGGGGAGCTTTCCGCCTATTCGCCGGGCGAAACACTCGAGAACGAAGCGGTCCGGCAGGCGCTGGACTACAGGCTTTATTCCTGCAACCATTATCATCTGGATTTTTGGGGGCAACCGGACGATAAAACACCGCGAGGCTACGCGGAATATTCGCTGCGTGTGATATCGTCCGTAATTGTTAACGGCAGCGCCGACTGCATCGCACACCCGCTCATCGGCCGGTTTGTTAAGGTGTTTGAAGACAAGACGCTCATCACAAAAGCGGTGACCGACAATGAACTCGGAGCTCTTTTCGAGTTGAGCAACCAATACCGCACCGCTTGGGAAATCAACACCGGAGCGGTGCTCGGCGACCCGGATTTCGCGCGGCGGCTGTGGCACATCGGCAAAGAGGTTGGCGTTGTCTTTTGCTACGGCACAGACGCCCATTTACTGAAAAATATCGACACCGCCCAACGGCTGCCGGAGATTAAAGAAATCTTGCTGTAACGCTTATTGATACTTAACAAGATCTTTTTTGGTGAATCAATACCCATATTTTCACAGGGAGGCAACGCTTTGCTTAAACTGCTCACATTTCTCAAGCCGCTGAAGTTTTTCGCGGCGCTGACGATTGTCTTTTCGCTCGCGCACACCGGGCTTTCACTCCTTTTACCCCGGCTCCTCGCGTCTATTATCAACAAGGGCATCTCGGAGGAGCGCGTCGGCTATATCATGTTAATCGGGTTTTTCATGCTGGTGCTGTCGCTGATGTCCGCGGCGGCAGCCATCACCTCGAACTACTGCTCCGCCCGCACGGCGACCGGTTTTGGCCGGGCTGTGCGCAAGGCGGTATTTTTTAAGGTCGAAAGCCTTTCACAGTGTGACATCGACGGTATCGGCACCCCGTCGCTCATTACCCGCAACACCAATGATATCAATAAAATTCAGGAGATGCTCATGACCATCCTGCGCACGATGATCAGCGCGCCGATTATGATGATCGGGGGCGCTGTAATGGCGTTCAGCCTCAACAAAGGGCTGTCGTCCATCATGTTTGTGGTCATCCCGGTCGTGGTGCTCATTGCCGTGCTGGCGGCAAAAAAGATTGTCCCCATGTTTGATGTCATGCAGAAAAAGACGGATATGCTCAACCAAATTCTGCGTGAAAAGCTCGGCGGCATACGGGTTATCCGCGCGTTCAACCGTTCGCGGTATGAGGACAACCGTTTCAAAAGCGCGAACCTGGACCTGACCTCGCTCACGCTGAAAATCAACCGCATCCTGGCGGGATTGATGCCGTTTGCCGTCTTGCTGGTATTTTTGCTGACAGTTGCCATTGTTTTTATCACCAGCAGGCAGCTCAACGCCCTTGACGCGGCAAACCCGGTGCAGCGCCTGCAGATTGAGAATACAGTGGGCAACCTGCAGGCTTTTCTTGTCTATCTGATTATGATGATCGCGGCCGTGGCGATGGCAGCGGAAATGTTTATTATGCTCCCGCGCGCGGCGATATCCGCCCGCCGTATCAATGAGGTGCTGGCGCTTGAGACCAAAATCAAGGAGCCTGAAACGCCTGTCATCCCAACAAAAGGTCCGGAAAACACGCTCGAGTTCAAAGGGGTGTATTTTTGCTACCCCGGCGCGGAAGCTTCCGTGCTCAGCGAAATCAGCTTTACCGCCAAAGCGGGCGAAACCACGGCCATCATCGGCGGTACCGGCAGCGGAAAATCCACACTCGTCAACCTGATACCGCGCTATTACGATGTCAGTTACGGTTCCATCCTCCTTAACGGTGTTGATATACGGTACATGTCCACTGACGCGCTGCACAACAGAATCGGCTTTGTACCGCAAAAGGCCTTTCTGTTCAGCGGAACCATCGCGGACAACCTGCTTTTCGGCAAGCCGGACGCGACCGAAAAAGAAATGTGGACGGCGCTGGACATCGCGCAGGCAAGCCATTTTGTAAAAAAACTGAAAGACGGTTTGCACGACCCGGTTTCCCAAAGCGGCAAAAACCTCTCCGGCGGGCAGCAGCAGCGCATTGCCATCGCGCGCGCGCTCATCCGCCGTTCCGACTTTTATGTGTTTGACGACAGCTTTTCCGCGCTGGACTTTTTGACCGACGCGAAACTCAGAGCCTCGCTCAAGGAAAACCTGCGGGACAGCGCGCTGATCATCGTCGCCCAGCGTATCGGCACCATCCTTGACGCGGACAATATCATCGTGCTTGACGAGGGCAAAATCGCCGGCATGGGTAAACACAAAGATTTGTTGAAGACTTGCTCCGTTTACCGCGAGATCGCGCTTTCCCAGCTGTCACAGGAGGATTTGGCATGAGAAGACGGGACAAACAAAACCTCGCACTCAAAGAAATACGGGAAAAACGCAGGGAAAAATATGCTTCTTATAAAGGCGGTAAACGCAAACCGGGTGAAAAGCCGGAGGACTTAAAGCAAACCGCGCGCAAATACTTCGCCCTGCTGCTGCCGCATAAGCGCATTATGGCTATTGTGCTCGTTTCCGGTATCCTCGGGGCGGCCGTGAGCGTGATTGGACCGATGCTGTTGGGGGATGCCGTCGATGCCGTGCAGACGGAGGTTAAGCAGAAACTGCTGGGCAGGCAAATCGATATGAAGGCAATCCTGCTCATACTGCTTTCACTGCTGGGTGTGTACGGCACAAGTTCCGTGCTCACCTTTATACAGCACTACACCATGGCCGGTATCACGCAGAAGGTTGTCTGCTCGCTGCGCGAAAAAATTAACGCCAAACTTTCGAAGATGCCCTTGAAATACTTTGATTCACACGCGAAAGGCGATATCATGAGCCGCATGGTCAATGATATCGATAACATCAGCAACTCCTTCCAGCACAGCATCATTCAGATTATTACCTCTTTTGTTACTGCCGCTGGTGTTTTCGGCTGTATGCTGTATGTCAGCTGGCGCATGACCTTCATCACACTCGCCATCGTGCCCCCGAGTTTATTGATGGTTGTCGCGATCACGCGCCGTTCCAAAAAGCACTTCAAAGCCCAATGGGACAGAACGGGCGAACTCAACGGCCATATTGAGGAAATGTTTACCGGGCACAAAATTGTGAAGATTTTCGGCAGGGAAGCCGGTGCCAAAGAAGAATTTGACGATATCAACGACCAGCTCGCTCTCGTGAGCAGAAGAGCCCAGTTTATGTCCGGCCTGGTTGGCCCCATCCTTGACTTTTTCGGATATGTCGCGTTCATTATCATCTGCGTATTCGGCGGGATTTATGTCATCAGCGGACGCATGACGCTTGGCGATATCACCGCGTTTTACACCTACGCCATGCTGTTCATGCAACCCATTGTCGCGCTGGGCAACATCACGAACAAGCTGCAGTCTTCCCTCGCCTGCGCGGAAAGGGTCTTCACGCTGCTGGAGGAGGAAGAGGAAATTCCGGAGAGCAGCACCCGCGTCATTGACACCGCGCAGGGCAGGGTTGAAATCGAGCATGTGGACTTCCGCTATCTGGCGGACAAGCCGCTCATTGAAGACATGAACATAAAGGTTGAACCCGGGCAGCTCATCGCGATTGTCGGTCCCACGGGCGGGGGCAAAACCACACTGGTTAACCTGCTGATGCGTTTTTATGATGTGCAGGCAGGTCGTATCATGATTGACGGCATCGACATACGCGAGCTGCCGCGTGAAAACCTGCGTAAAATATTCGGTATGGTGCTGCAGGATACCTGGCTGTTCAAAGGCAC
>CAYUWQ010000136.1:0-4168 GCA_964448455.1 uncultured Eubacteriales bacterium
GCATCCTCAATGAACATCAGCGTTTCGTTGTAGACAATATCACCCTGCCAAACGGGCTGCATATAGGCTTCCAAGGTATATTTGTCGTATGTCAAAACCTCGCCTCCCACGGAAATAATAGCCGTTCCCGGCAATAACAGGGCTATCAATGCTGCAATCAGCCTGCATAGTAACATCGCTGTCCATCCCCTGCCTTTTACTAATTCTGTTTTTGGCGGTATGCCTCAACTTCCCAGTTCACGATAAAATCAGTCAGTTCCTGTGTCATATGCAGCGGGCCGCCGAAACTCTCCGCGTAAACGGCGACTTTTATTGCGTCGTTAAAGAGCAGCTTTGCCGTCAAGGCGTCTTTTTCATTTTTACCGGTTGCGGCAAATCCCATGTTTTTTACAATGACGATCTTCGGGGGATAGCCGTTTTTCCCCTCGTACTCTCTGAAGCCCTGCTCAAGTTCGTCTATCCCGCGGATGAACAGCGGATAGGCTTTGCAGTATACGATATGATCAGGGGTAAACGGAAAGAGCAGCGGTTGTGCCGACTCAACGCTTTGTGAAAAACGAAGAATCTCATTATTATTGTCAAACACCGCAACGGAACCTTTGCCGTAAAAGCTTGCTAATTGCGCGGTGATTGCAGGCGCGTCTTCCGGCATCTTACCGTTCGCGCTCAAATCCGGAGTTCTCGTCACTCTCTGCCCGATTGCCGCCATCACCCTGTTCAGCAGTTCATTCAATCCGGCGGTGGTGTCTGCCGCGACAAATATACCGTGATTCTGCAAGATGAGGATGGAAACATCTTTTTTTGTCCGGCTCGCATATTCCCTCATAAGCCCATCGCAAAGTTTTGCGAGAATATATCCGGGTTTGCACAGTCCGACCCAAACGAAGTCATCGCCGAAGAGTTCTTTGGCGATTTTTTCGCCGTCCCGGCTGCAGGTCAGTCCGTTGACCAACGCGGGATGGAGATGCAGCACGAAGGTCTGCGGGAAAAGCGCATGCAGCGTTGTTTCGACACTGGGACGCTTTGCCTCTTCCCCCGGCAGCCGTGCCGCCATGAGGTCCGCCAGCGCCGCTGCTTCACGCGCGCTGTCCTCCTGCGGATACGCTTTGCCGAACATGGCGGCGAGCAGTGTTCTGTCCATTTTAACAAAGCCTTCCGGCGTGATAGCGGCAAGCGCGGTGCCGGATGCTTTGATATACATCGTGTTGCCGTCCTTGGCGGAGGTGTTGCCGCCGCCGGCAAGCACAAGGTCGTTGTCTTTGCCGTACCGGTTTGAAAACCCGGTTAGTTCGTTTATAATCATCGTAATCTCGTTGTCCTTTCCGGTATATGATAAACTTCTTCACCTTTTAGATTGCTAATACTTTACCACATTTATGCTTAAAATAAAACTACTAAATCACTATTTGTGTAAAATTGATAAATCTTGACTAAACCGGACGGAAGGGGTATAATAACCGCGTAAATCTCTTCTTTTCGGGGGTTGTTGTGGAATACGAATCTTATGTTTTTAACAACCTTCCCCGGTGGGAGAGTGTACCGGCCGCGGCTATCGCGAGCTGGCATTGGGAGGGTGCCGAACCTTTTCGGCCGCCCTCTTTCGCTCAGCTTTGCGGCGTTGCCGGCAAAGGGCTTTACGCGCGGCTTTGGTCTTTTGAAGAAAATCCGCGCTGTGTTTGCGTAAACAGGGACGACCCGGTTTATACCGACAGCTGCCTTGAACTTTTTTTACAACCTGTGCCCGGCAATGAAGCGTATGTGAATTTCGAAATGAATTGCAGCGGCTTAACCTTGTCCCAGTTCGGTAAAAGGCGGCAAGGCAGAGTTTTCCTGAAAGATTTCTGCGCGCTCGAACCGCAGGTTTTACCTTTTACAACAGTCAAAAACGGGCAAACCGCATGGGGTGTCGAACTGTTTTTATCCGATTCACTGATTTCCGGGATTTACGGCATTGACTATATAACCAAGCCCTGCACGCTCCGGGGGAACTTCTACAAATGCGGGGACAAAACACCACGCGCGCATTACGGCGCGTATTTCCCCGCCGGTTCGGCGATGCTCGGCTTCCACAACCCGTCACGCTTTGGCAGGATTATTTTGAAATGAAAGGTGTGTCCTTGTGCAACAAAGCTCTTTCAATCTTGAGGAAATACTCGGCAACTATAATTTAGAGGGCGAATATCAAGGTTTTTATGTATCCAACAGCGGCCACATAAACAACACATTCGTACTTGAATTCAAAACCGCGGACAACCGCATCAACAATTATGTGCTGCAGCAAATCAACACCTCCGTCTTTAAAAACCCGGACCAGTTGATGCAAAATATTGTTTCGGTCACGCAATACCTGCGTGAGACCATCATCCGCAACGGCGGCAATCCCGACAGGGAAAACCTGAATGTTATTTATACCAGGGATAACAATCCGTATTTTCTTGACCTTGAAGGCAGGCATTGGCGCTGCTACAATTATATATCGGACTCCTATACTTGCCAGCGCATTGAAAAGCCAGAGGTGTTCTACAACGCGGCGAAGGCGTTCGGCAAATTTCAATGCATGCTCGCGGATTTTCCGATTGATACGCTGTACGAAACCATTCCGAATTTTCACAATACCATCTCCCGCTTTGAGGACCTGAAAATGGCTGTCGAGGCGGACTTGGCCGGCAGGGCTTCTATGGTGCTCGACGAGATAAAATTCGCATTCGACAGGGAGGCTGACACAGGCGTTCTGCTGCAACTCGCGGAATGCGGTAAACTCCCGCTGCGGGTCACGCATAACGACACAAAACTGAATAATGTGATGTTTGACAAAGACAGCAACGAGGGCATTTGCGTGATTGACCTGGATACAGTCATGCCCGGGCTTTCGCTGTATGATTTCGGCGACAGCATCCGGTACGGTGCAAGCACCGCGGCGGAGGATGAAGAGGATATTGAAAAAGTATCACTTGACCTGGAACTGTTCGAGCATTATGTCAGCGGTTATCTGTCCGCCGCCGGCAAGAGTTTAACGCCCTGTGAGGTTGAGTATCTGCCGTTTTCCGCAAAACTGCTCACGCTGGAATGCGGTATACGCTTTTTGACCGATTACCTCAACGGCGACATCTATTTCCGCACCGCCTACCCGGAACACAACCTGGTCAGGTGCCGTACCCAATTCGCGCTTGTGGCCGATATTGAACGAAAAATGGACGTCATGAACGAAATAACGGCAAGAATCTACAGGGGGCTTCAACAGTGAAACTCAGCCGTATGAAAACAGCGCTCGCGATCGCAGCATCCGCGGCAGTTTTCGCGGCTTTATTATTCTTGATTATTACCGCAGCCCAAAACGCGGGGAGCGGCAAATCGCTTGAGGAATTGCGTGCCGCGGACTACGCCCTTTCCCCGACACTCACCGCAACCGCGCAGACCGGCTGTTTGGATACGGTTGAAAATTCCTTTCTGTCCGCTAAAACCGGCGTGAACACAGGCGCGCAGGCAATTTCCGCCGATATATCTTTCAATAAAGACGGGGTGCCGGTGTTGGCAGCAAGACTTGAAGACGCGGATAAAGAAACCGCCGTAACACTCGAGCGCGTGCTGGTGTATTTGGCGGACAAAAAAGAAGTGTCCATGTACCTGAATATCAAACAAGTAACCAATATTCCGGCGGTTGAAGCGCTGGCTAAAAAATACGAGATGACAAACCGGCTCTTTTACATCGGCGCGGATAAACACCGGGCGCCTTTCATCATCAATAAAAGCCCTTCTATCGGCGTTTACCTGGAAATCGAGCCGGAAAAGAGCAAGCTCAACGACACCGACTACTGTGCCGCGCTGGCGGATAGCGTCATGGCCCTTGGCGTGCAGGGCGTTAACTGCGACGGCGAACGCATGAGCCAAACACTCATCGATATTCTGCACGAATACGGCCTGCGCGTTTCGCTGTACAACGCGGAAACCGAGAAGGATTTTTATAACCTGCTCGCGCTCGGCGCGGACAACATCATCACCAAAGAACCCAAAACCCTGATAACCGTTATCAAAGCAATCCAGGCGAAAAACGCGATGCGCTGAGGTGGGTTATGGCATTTGAAACAATTTCCTACGAAGAACTCCGCCAAAAGCTTGCCGATTGGACACTCCGCAACAAAATAGGGTTGCCGCTGCCGCAGAGTCCGGC
>CAYUWQ010000137.1:0-4120 GCA_964448455.1 uncultured Eubacteriales bacterium
TATAACACCGTACCGGTAAAAGAACCGGCTATTTAAAAAAGGCCGCCCTTAAAACGGCGGCCTTTTTGAGTTATCTTTTTTCTAATATATCCGGCCGTTTTCCCCTCGGCGCCTGTTGCTTACAAAATGTACGCCGCAGCCTATAATTTGCCAGGCGGCCGGTTTTGCTTAAGCACAGCCTCCGCAGCGCCGTTTCTTCGGCACGAAAGGCTTCATGTCATCAAGGGAGTGTTCGCGCGTTGATTGAATGCGACATGGCTATTCGTTCCTCTGAGCGTTTGACATGTCACTTCTTTGAAAAAACAATGATTGTCATCGCAATGCCAAGCCCTATAAAAATAACGCCTGTAAGCCTGCCCAGGATTTTCTCACCGACGCGGTTGGCATACCGCGAGCCTACCAAACCGCCGATAATGGTGCCGACACCGACAATCAACCCGACCGTCAAATCAATATTTCCCCTTGCCCCGTGCCCGATTGCGCCGGAAAGCGCCGTAATAGCCATAATAAAGGTGGAAGTCCCGATGGCTTTGTGAAGCGGCAATTTGACCACAAAAAGAAGAACAATTAAAAAGTTAATGCCGCCGCCGGCGCCGAACAAACCGCTGACAATTCCGAGTACAAATCCGATTGCAACCGAAATCAGTATCCTTTGCCATTTCGCTTGAACCTTTTGCAGCGCTTGCGGGGAAGGTTCCTTCGCGGCGATTTTCGCGCCGCGTATGAGCATGACCAAACCGAAAAATGCCAAAAAAATCCCAAAACTGCTTCCCAACCCGACCTCCGGTACTTCGGAAGCGAACAACGCGCCCGCCTGCGCGCCGGCAACGGAACCCAAAGCAATCCAAAACCCGCGTTTGATATCAATATTGCCATGTTTAAAGTAAGCAAAAGATACCGCAAGGGAGCCGATAACATCCACCATCAGGCTTGTGCCGATTGTCTGCTGAATTGTCATGTTCATCCCGATGCTTAACGCCGGGATAACAATCATCACCGCGCTTGCGCCGATAAGGCTGGTCATACCGCCGCTGCACACCCCAAGGAGAACCAACAGAAAGAGAGTCGGCAAGCTCATGAATTCCTCCTAAATCAACCTGTAATAAAAGTAGAAACAATATCTTTATGGTCACTAATCATATACCGCATCCGCTAAAAAATCAAATCAAATATTCTTCGGCGTCATCGGCGGTGTCGGTTGATTATTTACGCATTTTTCGATAGGTCAGCAACCCGAATTCAATTTCGGTGTCCAGTTCATCCATGTTTTGCAGCTTGAGCTGATCCTCCGCGCTTGTTTTATAGTAATAAGGTGTCATGGTGAAAAGATTGACAATATCTTCGCGGCAGTCTAACCGGATCATCTGCCCGGTTTCCCGCCGTTCGATTATTTCAAACCCTTCGAACTCGCCGTTGACCGCCTCATTCTCATAGGGGCGGGCATAAACCGCCGCCTTCAAATTCCACAGGTGTTTTTCCAGCGGAATTGCCCGGATGAGGATGCCGCCCTTTTTTAGCACACGGCTGAATTCCTCCGTGCTCAACGGTGCAAAAAGGGATAACACCAAATCGCAGCTTTCATCCGCGACGGGCAGCCGGTAAACACTCGCCGCGGCAAGCTCAATGTGCTTATTCCGCTTCGCGCCGGCCGCCAAAGCGTCCTTTGAGATGTCCACCCCGAATAAAACGGGAGTAACCTTTTGTTCGACCAGATATTCGTAAATATTGGCGGTATACCAGCATTCCCCGCAGCCCGCGTCGAGTATCCGAACGCCTGTAAAGCTATGCAACTTTACAGTTTCACAAATCAACGCCAGCAAGGGTTTGTAATAACCTTTGTTCAAAAATGACTGCCTGGCACGGACCATGAGCTTATCATCCCCGTGGTGTTTGGTTTTTACACTTTGGGATAAAAGCAGGTTGGTGTAACCGCTCTTGGCAGTGTCAAAATTGTGATTGTTTTTACAGTGAAGGCTTTTGGGGGTGGTCGTTAAGCCTTCGCCGCAGACGGGGCAGATAAAATTGCTCATTTTATTCCCTCGTTAAAATAATCCAGGCTATTACAGTATACCACATAAATAAACCGGATTCACACGATATTTTTCATGTGTCCCCGGCGTCCTTTCTAACGGCGCGACCCTCTCAGGGTTCGAATCCCACCACAAAAAACAGCCATCCTCGAAGGGGTAACCGCTACATGTGCTGTGACTAAAGCATCAATGCAATTTTATTTTCATCGGTTGCAGCAGAGGTTGATATTTACTGTTTAAGCAGCTTTAACTAACTTGAAATTATCGAGAATATTTATGCAGGATAATAAGCGTTTATAGGATTTTGAAAATGTTATAAATAAGAAACATGTTTGAATGTTTGTTTTTTCTTATACCATATAAACATTCCAAAGGTAAGGACGCTGTCAACTGCCGTGCCAACAGCAAACATCAATGATATTCCAACAAGTGTAGGTGTATAGATACCCGCTATATATAATAAAAATGCGGTTCCGTAGAATAGTGTGTTTACTGCGACTGATTGAAAAAGCATATAATTAGTTTTTCCAACTCCATAAAAAATGCTATCAATCACATTATTAAAGGCAAATAAAATATAAAATCCCATGCTAATAATTGCAACAAAGAACACTTCTTCATAGTTTTTTACATTCATAACATTTTTAATAAACGGCGACCATAATGGAATTGAAATGAACCAGAGTAATACAATCCCTGTTGTTATAGTTAAATATCCAAGTATCTTTTCTTTCGCTGCATATTTGTCTTCGCCGCAATCACGTTTTACAAGCTCTCCAAGTTGCAAAACTGGTAGCAACAACCAACCCCAAATGAAATTATTTGCTACCCAAAATGTACCTTGTTCACCAACTATATTTACCATTCTGATAATCATTATCATAAAGGCTAAATTTCTTACAAAACTTTCAATGCCCGAATAAATTCCAACCTTTGCCCACTCCTTCATCCAACCAAAGGAAAGCTTATCTGTCTTGAAAACCTTGATATTTTCTTTATTTAACAATTCAATTAATAAAATAAATAGCAATATATTCACAATAATATTGGTGATTGCTATTCCATTAACCCCTAAGTTTAATGAAAAATTAAATGTCGAAACCAAAAAGGTATCTGAAAGGATCGAGAGCAACATCTGAATTGCGAGTACAATATAAAGTAGTTTTTCTTTATTTATTATTATAAGGACAATTATTCCAAATTTAACAAGCGTTGCAAAAATATTTGCAATGGTTTCAAGTTTGATATACGTGGCAGTTTCTGCAATTACAGAAACATCTTGAGCCATAAATCGAATTAAAGGCTCAGAAAAAATAAAAATGAAGAGTGATAGTATCGTATATACTGTAAAAGTTAAAAGAATTCCTGTTCTTACTTTGTTGCTAAACTCGTTTTCATTCTTAAGCGACTTACCCATAAGGAAAAACAGTGGTAAAATCAATGCTTCACCGATTACCTCGTAAAATAAGTTAACCCAAGAAAGCTGACTTGCAATATTAAAACCCCAATCAACTGGCAACGCACCAAGAAAAAATATTCTTACTGTCGTATAAATTGTAGGAAGCAAGCCCATAAGTAACAGAGCAAAAAAAAGCTTGAAATTGATTGATTTTATCGAATTTTTGATTCTGCTAATCATATACTGATTTCCCTTCCTTGATTGCTTTTTGTAAGTCCTGTTAAAAAAGGGCAAGCTGCCTTTTAAAGCAGCTTGTTTAACCGGCTTTGACTGCCGTTACCCCCCAACAAACCCTGCGGGCTTGTTGGGGACCCCGATGTGGCGGAAGAGGTGGGATTCGAACCCACGAGCCCTTGCGGGCTACCTGATTTCGAGTCAGGGCCGTTATGACCACTTCGATACTCTTCCGTTTTTTAAGCGGATGCGAAAAGAAACACCCCCGCACCGCTTGATTATATTAACAAAAACCGGCCGCTTTGTCAATCGAAATCAGCAACTTTAGCGCCTTGCCGGCCGCTGATGTTCAACCCCGTCAGCCGTCCTCAAACTTTTCCAAAAACGAGTGCTCTTCATTATTGAGCTTGTAACCGACGAGCGTGTCCACATTGGCTTTGTGAATGCTGTTGAAAAT
>CAYUWQ010000138.1:0-2635 GCA_964448455.1 uncultured Eubacteriales bacterium
CGCCACGGGGTTGGACACCAAAAACAAATCGCCGTTGTCTGTTTTTGCCAAATCAATGCCGCTGTTATTGTTAAGCAGTTTGGTCTTATAAGCCATACACCAGGTTGCGCCGTAATCCTCGCTGTCGCTGCGGTAAATGCGCCCCACATTTGTGCGGGTGAGCATGTGGACTTTACCGGGTGCCGACTCCCAAAGGGTGGGCTGAATCATTGGGATATACCGGCGGTGCGGCTTTCTGGTGGGGACATCCGGCTGTTTTTGCCAGGTGACACCGTCATCAAAGGACATGTCAATAAAACTGAGCCACTTCCCGTTTGTTTCACTGGATGCGGGGGCTAAGACACGACCGTCGGAAAGACGGAGATTTTTGTTTTTCACCGGTCCCCTGCCGTTGCCTGTATCACCCGGCACAAGTTCCGCCGGTTTGCTCCAGGTACAGCCGTTGTCCGTTGAGGTGCTCAGCCAGGTATGCCAGAACCGCACCTTTTTGCCGACTTTAAAGAACAGGCAGATAGTCCCATCCAACCGCTGAAAAAGAACCGGATTCCAATGCGGCAAGTTTTCGTCCGCGGTCACCCGCTGCGGTTCGCTCCATTTTTCACCGGCGCGGATACTGACCCAGATATCCACATCATCGGCGCTCTCTTTGGTGCCGCCGAACCAAGCCGCCAACACTTCACCGCTTGGGAGCGGAAGTATGGTAGAAGCGTGGCAGGCGGGTGTCGGCTTTTTCAAGTCAAAAATCATTTCTTTTTTCGCGTTCAAACTCATCGGTATTCGTATCCTTTCATAATAGAAAATCCAGTCATAGCCGGTCTCCCGTTATTTTATCTATTCATCATTCATTAGATCTAATTCCATAAACCCTCTCCGTCATGCTGTCGCATGCCGCCGCTGCTTCCGGGCGAGGCTTTTTATGGTAAATTGTTCCCCGCCGCGCGGTACAGTTCATACCATTCCTCACGGCTCAGGCAGATATCCGAAGCACGGCAAAGCTCGGTCAAATGCTCCGGGCTGGTGGTGCCGGCGATGGCTTGGATTTTGGCCGGATGCCGCAGTATCCAAGCGAAGGCAATGGCGCTCTTTGTCACGCCTTTGGCATCGGCGAACGCCTTGAGCTTCGCGTTAAAGGATGCGAATTTCTCCTCATTATCGATAAAGGTGCCTTCAAACACGCCGTATTGGAGCGGAGACCACGCCTGGATTGTAATCTCTTTCAGCCGGCAGTATTCAAGCACGCCGCCGTCGCGGTCCAACGCGGGGTTGTGCTCCATATTCACATTAAAACCGGCGTCAATCATGCTGGAGTTGGTCAAACTGAACTGCAGCTGGTTGGCGACCAGTTTGTGCGATGTGTATTTTTGCAGCAGTTCCATCTGCATGGGGTTTTGGTTGCTCACACCGAAAAAGCGAACCTTACCCTGCGCATGGAGAATATCAAACGCCTCCGCTACCTCTTCCGGCTCCATAAGTGTATCCGGCCGGTGGAGCAGCAGCACATCCACATAATCCGTACCGAGCCGCTGCAAACTGCCATCGACGGCTTCGAGGATATGCGCTTTGGAAAAATCATACAGCCCGCTGCGGATACCGCACTTGGTTTGGATGAGGATTTTGTCACGGACGCCCAATGCTTTCACGGATTGGCCGAACACGGTCTCCGCCCTGCCACCGCCGTAAATATCCGCATTGTCAAAAAGGTTGATTCCTTCTTCCAACGCTGTGTTCAGCAGTCTTTCGGCCTGCGCCGGCTCCAGGTTCGCCGTGCGCCAACAGCCCAGCGCGATTTCGGATGCCTCAAAACACCCGCCGATTAAGATATTCTTCATTGCTTCATCATTCCTTCCCCGTTCGTCTTCCGGACAGCGGTTCGCCGGTATTTTTGCCTCGATTTATTATATCAATATCTGCCAAATTATACAAATATTTAATTGCCGCGTCAAATCAGGGGCATGCAGAAAAATAAACAAAAAACACGCATACGCAATATAGACATCAAAGCATGACTGTGATACTATTGGTGTGCTTTACAAGTAATAATTGAATACAAGGGGTGCGGAAATATGTCAACTTATATCGCGAAACTGGACCGGTTGGAAGTTAAAAGCAGCGGCGCCGCGGCAGAACGGATTATCGCACAGTTGAACTACGCGGCCAGGTTGTCGGACGCGAACGACGGAAAGTTCGACAAGGTGATCGAAGAAGCGGTTAATTACCTGGATGAAAAGTTCACGGCGGATGGCGCCGTCACCAACGAAGCGGCCGCCCAAACCGAAAAAATGATTCTGGAACTCGGTAAGACGGCGAAGAGTTATAAACTCATCTGCGCCGCACACGCGCATATCGACATGAACTGGATGTGGGGGTACGACCAAACCGTCGCTGTCACGCTGGACACTTTCCGCACCATGCTGAATTTAATGAAGGAATACCCGGATTTCACCTTTTCACAGTCCCAGGCGTCCGTTTATAAGATTGTGGAAGAAAATGACCCCGCTATGCTGGCGGAAATCAAAGCCAGGGTCAAAGAAGGCCGCTGGGAGCTCACCGCCTCCACCTGGGTGGAAACGGATAAAAATATGCCCAACGGCGAAAGTCTTTCGCGGCATATCCTTTACACCAAAGAATACCTGTC
>CAYUWQ010000138.1:2735-4118 GCA_964448455.1 uncultured Eubacteriales bacterium
CCGCGTTTGCGGGCGGCGGGTACCCCGGTGCCGCGTATAAAGAGGCTTGGAAGAAGGTACTCTTCAACCACTTCCATGATATTTTGCCGGGTTCCGGCGTGATTGAAACCAGGGAATTTGCCTTGGGGCAGTTCCAGCAAGTTTTAGCAACGGCAAACACCGGCATCGGCGGCGCGCTGCGGCATATTGCGGGGCAAATTGATACCTCCGCTATGTCGGCTGCGGATGATGACAATGCCGGTTCCTTATCCGAAGGCGGCGGCGTGGGCTACGCGGTGCGCGACTTCGGCGTTTCCCAGCCGGAAAGAGGCAAGGGGAAAAACAGGGTGCTCCATTTCTTCAACCCGTCGGATACCCCGCGGAAAGAGCCGACAGAAATAACCGTATTCGACTGGCCGGGTGACAAATCAAGGCTTGCTGTCAGCGACGGTGAAGGCAACCCCGTGCGCTATCAGATACTGGACATCAACCGCCACAACGAGTTTGAAAACAGGAATTACTGGGGGCACCAGTACATGCGCCTGCTTATCGAGGCCGAAGTCCCCGCCTTTGGTTACGCTACATACTTTTTGAAGGAAAAAGAGCTGACCGAAATCCCGGTGCGCTTCCCGAAAGACCCGCGGGTAGATAAGGCGAAAAAATACACGCTGGAAAACAGCCGGATCAAGGTGGTGTTTGACACCAAAAACGCCGCCATCCTCTCCCTCAAAGACAAAGCAACCGGCATAGAACTTGTGGACCCGCAGCAGCCATCCGGCCTATTCCGGCTCATTGAGGAAGACGACGCGGAAGGTATGACCTCCTGGCGTGTCGGGCGTTATATGAACATCAACCCCCTTAACCGCGATGTCAAGGTCAAAGAGGCTGTTGCCGGGATGGACGCGCTCAAACAGTGGATATCTTATGCCATCACTTTCCGGAACTCCAAACTGGATGTGACCGTGACGCTGAACAAGGACAGCGCGATGCTGGATTATCAGGTGGAATGCGACTGGCGCGAGACCTCCCAAAAAGGCAAACCGATGCCGCAGCTCAACTTCTATATGCCGTTCGCGTATGAATGCGAACAGTACAAATATGACATTCCCTTCGGCACCATCACAAGGAACCCCATCGATGACGATGTGCCCGCCAACAGCTGGGGGCTGGCGCTGCCGAAAGAACAGCAGGACAGCGCTGTGATGGTCGTCACCGGCACCAAATACGGCTTCAGGGGTTATGAAAACGCCCTGGCGGTTGACCTCATCCGCAGTTCTTATGACCCGGATCCCCTGCCGGAAGTCGCGGTACACCGCTTTGGCTTTGCCGTGATGGTGGAGAATCCGGCGCAGGCCAACGCGGCGCTGATTAAAAAAGCGTATGATTACAACCACCCGCTCACCT
>CAYUWQ010000139.1:0-4099 GCA_964448455.1 uncultured Eubacteriales bacterium
CCCTGCCAAGTTCTGCAGAGCGGGAGATGCCATCGATAATAGCCTGGTTGTAGATAATCTGGCTTGACGGTATCGGCGACGGGCCGCCGGTAAGGATAGCATCCAGGAAAGAACGGATCTTCATATCAAACAAGTCTTTGCCGTTGTTGCTCAGTACCGGGATGACCGTTTCAACCTGTTTGCCCGCAACATCGTGGTAAACCTTCATCGGGCCGCCAACGCTGCCGTTCCAACAGTCTGTTGACGGAATTCTAAGCCCGCCTTCTTTTCCGAAAATCAGGGAGTCACCAGGCGTATCCATGTGCATAGCCCAGGCAATTCTGAAGTCCAGGATAATACCGCCCTCAAGCCTGACAAACGCCGCCGCGAAATCGTCGACGCCGAAAATGTCCACATACTCGGGTTTATTGGAATATTTGGTGCTTTTACCGAAAAAGTCTGATTTGTAACCGGTAACGGTAAGCGGTTTGGGGTAGCCGACCGCGTTGAGAACCACATCCAGCGAATAGCAGCCAATATCACCCAAGGCGCCGAGGCCCGCTGTGTCTTTTTCAATAAAGGAAGTGCCGAACGGTGTGGGGATACCCCGGCGGCGGCCGCCGCCGGTTTGAATGTAGTACACCTCGCCCAGTTCACCGGACTGGACAATTTTTTTGATCATTTTCATATTCTCGTCAAAACGGGGCTGGAAACCGATGGAAAGCACTTTACCGCTCTTTTTCTCCGCCCTGCAAATGTCAACCGCTTCATCCAAAGTGACGCACATCGGTTTTTCCAACAAAACATTGACGCCTTTGTTCAGGGCGTAAACGCTGCATTCCGCATGGGTGGCATTATAGGTGCAAACGCTGACAGCATCGAGTTCTTCCGTATCAAGCAGTTCCTTGTGGCTTGGATAGAACCTTAATTTTGCAGTATCAAAACCAAGCCCCTTAAAAAATGCCTCTGCTTTACCCGGCACCAAATCCGCGGCGCCGATAATCTCGACATCCGGGCATTTCATATAGCTCTTCACATGTGCTTCGGCAATCCAACCTGTACCGATAATCGCCACTTTCAGTTTTCGGCTTGCATTAATCTCGCTTTTTTCTTCCTGCTTTTCCATGAACTTGTCCAGTATGTTTGCTGTTGCCATTTATAAGCCCCACTTTCATTTATTTTTTCTGCCGTGAGCCAGATAATGCTCCGGCGCTTTTCGGAAAAATTATAGCAGAAGTGTTGCCGTATTACAAGGAGAATTCACTTCATTTGCTGATATTTTGTGCGCATCGGAAGATTTTTATCATACATTTTAAAAAACGACAAATCTGTTTACATTCTATGCAATTATTGATATGATTGTAGCGGCAGTTTGGATACGAATGCTCAACTGTAAACTCAATTATACGGAGGTCAACCATGAAAAAAATCAAGGTCGCTATTATCGGCTGCGGCAGTATCGCGCACGGTTCACACACGCCGCACTACATTTCAAACGAAAACGCGGAAATCATCTATTTCTGCGACATCATCCCGGAACGGGCTGACAAATATGTTGAAGAGTTCGGCTGCGGCAAAGCTGTTTATGACTATCACGAAATATTGAATGATCCGGAACTTGACGCCGTATCCGTATGCACGCACAACGATTTTCATGCCCGTATCGCAATTGATTTTATGAGGGCGGGTAAGGATGTGCTTTGTGAAAAACCTCCGGCGCGCACCCTTCCCGAAGCGCTTGAAATGCAGAGGGTGGCACATGAAACCGGCAGAACCTTGAACATCGGTGTTTGCAACCGTTTCGGTACAGCTGTGAACATGATAAAAAAACTAATCGACGAAGGCGCCTTGGGCGAAGTCTACCATGTGTACGCCAGTTTCCGTGCCCACCGCAGCATCCCGGGGTTGGGCGGTGATTTTACAACAAAAGCAATATCCGGCGGCGGTTCACTCATTGACTGGGGTGTGCATTATCTGGACTTGATTCAATACTGCTGCGGAGACCCCAAACCGCTGACGGCTTCCGGTGAGGCGTTCTGCAAGCTCGGCAAGGATATCCCGAATTATATTTATCTTGGCATGTGGGCGAGGGATTCGGCAAAAGATAACGGAATTTATGATGTTGACGATTCCGTTACCGGGTTGGTGAGAACCACCGGACCTGTAATCAGCTTCACCGGCGCATGGGCGCAGAATGTCTATATCAATGAAACCTATATTGACTTTATGGGCGACAAAGCCGGTATACGATTGAATTACTGCGGCAATTTTACTTATTTTTACATTGAAGACAGAGCGCTGATGACCGACGAACCTGATTTTGAAGCAAATGACTTCTATAAAGCAGAAATTGATTCTTTCATCAACTGCGTCATCACCGGGGAAAAGAATCAGGCTAATATCGACTATGTGATTGAAACATCCAAAATCATGCAAGCTATTTATGATTCTTCCGAACAGCATAAGGAAATTGCGATCGAGGCTTGAATATGCAAATTGCTAATTACATCGGTCTCATCGGCGGCTTGGGCTTGTTTCTTTTTGGTATAAACACCATGAGTGACGGGCTTGAGCACGCTACAGGCTCCAAGTTGAAACGGCTGTTGGAAGTGTTGACAACCAACCGTTTCTTGGGCGTTTTGGTCGGACTGTTTATTACAGCGGTTATCCAGAGTTCGTCCGCTACCACGGTTATGGTGGTCGGATTTGTTAACGCGAACCTCATGTCTCTATCTCAGGCTGTTGGCGTCATAATGGGCGCTAATATCGGCACTACGGTCACATCGCTTATCATAGCACTTAATTTGTCCGAAATTGCTCCCGCTGCCATTTTTATCGGTGTCATGCTGGTGCTTTTCGCCAAGAAAACCTTACCAAAGAATATTGGGCATATTGTTATCGGTTTCGGCCTGCTTTTTGCGGGGCTGAGTATGATGTCGGATTCTATGAAACCGCTGCGCGACTTTCAGCCGTTTCAAGACTTCATCGTTAAGGCGACAAATCCCGTACTCGGCATTTTAATCGGACTTGTTATGACCGCGGTTATTCAGAGCTCGTCCGCGTCTATCGGCATTCTGCAGGCCCTTGCTTTGCAGAACCTGGTTTCAATTGACTTTGCGATCTTTGTGCTTTTCGGCCAGAATATCGGAACCTGCGTCACAGCTTTGTTTGCGACAATCGGAGCAAAACGCAATTCAAAACGCGCCGCCGTTATCCACTTGCTGTTCAATGTTTTCGGTACAATTATCTTTGTTGCGATTGCGATGTTTACGCCTTATATCAGCTTACTGAAGGCTATCAGTGACAATACGGTTGCCCAGATTGCCGCCGCGCATATTATTTTCAATATTGTCTCCACACTAATCATGCTGCCTTTCGGTAATGTTCTTGTATCGCTCTCCCGCAAAATCATACCCGGCAAGGATGCCGCGGAAAACGATATGCACTTTGAATTTTTGGATGAACGCCTGCTGGCCACTCCTGCATTCGCTATCGCGCAGGTTGGCAAAGAAGTTAAACGCATGGCAAACCTCGCACGCAACAATTTTGCCGGCAGTGCGAGAGCGCTGATAAACAGAGACACAACCGGACTCGACGAAATAACCAGGCTTGAAGATGTTATAAACTATCTGAACCACAACATAACCGCATACCTGGTAAAACTCAATGCGCTCGAACTGCAGGAAGCGGACTCTAAATACATCGGTGCCCTGTTCCATGTAATAAACGACATTGAACGCATTGGCGACCACGCACTTAATCTTGCTGAAGCGACTCAAAAAAATGTGGATAACGGGCTTAGAATATCTGCCGTCGCGCAGGAGGAACTAAAAAACCTTTTCAACAATGTTATCACACTGCTTGACCGGTCACTGCAGGCTTTCAACCTTCAACATCTCAGCGACGAGGAGGGCAAGGAACTTGCAGATTTGGAGGAGCATATAGATGATTTGACCGAGGAATGCCAAGACGCGCATATTTTCCGACTAAACCGCAATGAATGCAGTACAGAGGCCGGCATGCTCTACATGAATACAATAACCGACTTTGAGCGTGTAGCTGACCATGCGATCAACATAGCATTCCTGACAAGGGAAGCAAAACCAACGATGAAAAGGAA
>CAYUWQ010000140.1:0-4056 GCA_964448455.1 uncultured Eubacteriales bacterium
CTTGCCACGCTCGGCGCGCAGGTGCTCAACAACCGGTCGGTTGAAATGGCAAAAAAATACAATGTTGAAATTGAAGTTCTTTCCAGCCTGAAAAGGGTTCCGGGAACAATCGTTAAGGAGGCAGTCGCAGTGGAAAAAATGCTGGTTAGGGGAGTTACCAAGGATACCAATGTCGCGCGGGTATCAATCATCGGTGTGCCGGATGTCCCGGGCGTGGCGTTCAAATTGTTCGGCAAGCTTGCGTCTAAAAACATTAATGTGGATATTATTTTACAGTCCGTCGGGCGTGATGCCACAAAAGATATCGCGTTTACCGTCAGCAAGGAAAACGCGCCGGCGGTCCTTGAACTGCTGGATGACAGTCTCGAGTTCCTAAAAGGCCACGAAATTGTCTGCGATACCGATGTCGCGAAGATATCCGTTGTCGGCGCGGGGATGGAAACCCATCCGGGCACGGCATCCAAAATGTTCGGCGCGCTTTTTGAAAACGATATCAACATTCAAATGATCGCCACAAGCGAAATCAAAATATCCGTTTTGATTGACGCAAAAGACGCTGACCGCGCTGTGGAAGCGGTGCATCGGGCGTTCATTCCGGAAGGGTAACGGCTGACACAAATAAAATTGCTGCCTCAAAACGATTCAACCCGTTTTGAGGCAGTGTTTTATCAGCTGATGCCGTTCGTGTCTGCGCAAAACGCCTATGACGCCGAGGCGGTCTCTTCATATTGTGCCGTAAAAATCGCGGCAAAGCAGTTGTAAGAATTTTTGGTCACCGCGGGGGTTAGGCCTGCGAAAAAATGGTCATCGGAATTGGAGCCGCCCGCCACAAAAACCCGGCTGCCGTCATAGGATGCCGCCGCCCTGGGTACATCTTCGGCCGTGCCGGCTAGCGGGAGCGCCGTAATTGTTTCTCCGAGTTCGTTGACGAGCAGCAAGAACCCGTCGCGCCCGCCTTTGTTGCCGATACCGGCAAAATCCCGGTTGTTTGATTCTGAAATCCCCGCCGCGGCATAGCCCCCGTTGACGGCGGTGATACCGGTAATTTCCTCACTGTTAAAACCGGCAAATGGTTTCGCCCAGCCGATGGTGCCATTTTTGTTGTATTTAACAATGAAACTGTCAAAAGCGCCGGCGTTGTGATACGGTTCAAAACTGCCGTCCGTTACGGTCTGGATGCTGTATCTCCCGGCGATCACACAGCCGCCGTCGGGGGAGGCCGCAACCGCTGTCAGGGAGTCTTCCCCGCTGCCGGAGAACGACCGCACCCAGTTGAAGGTGCAGTTTTTATCATAACTGAAAACGAGCGTGTCCGCATCGCCCCTGCCGGCAATCCCCGTAAAATCGCCGTCCCCGGACATGGTCTTACAGGTGGCAAAGATACTGCCGTCTTTGTTGACCGCGATGCCTTCAAAATCATTGTTTTTGGAACCCGATATTGCCCGCTTCCAGCGAACGCCGCCGGTCGCGTCAAACTTGATCAGCACGGCCTTGATGACATCCGCCTTCAAGCCTTCAAAATCACCGTCGGAGGAATCGACTCTGCCCCCGGCAATGAAGCCGCCGTCGGGCGTTGCCGCGACAGAACTGAAATAATCATCTTTGGTTCCGCCGATTATTTTAACCCACTCCTGTTTGCCCGCGGCGGAGTATTTTACCAAGAGGGCGTCAAACGCTTTTTCGCTCCCGGCGCCCAAAGACGGGGATCTCAGCCGCCCGGCGACAATATAGCTTTGATCCGCCAATTGTGTCACATCCCGGAAATCGACACCGCCGCCGTCGCCGCCGAGGAAGGCTTTCCATTCTTGCTTGCCGTCTTTATCGTATTTGACAATCATGCTTTTGTTATCCAGCCAGTTTTTGTCCGCACCGGAAAAGTCGCCGCTCGCGACACTGAAAAAACCCGTTGCCGCGAAGCCGCCGTCCTGAGTACCGACGACGCGCTCAAACATGGCATTGCCGCCGCCGCCGAAAGCGGACACGGTGCCTGCCGCAACACCCGTCAAAACCTTGTCGGATACCGGCACAGCTGTTTCGTAAGTATCCGGGACGGGGGCCGGCGGCTTTTGTTTCACCGTAACGCCGCTGTCCGTAATATCAGCCGTGTAGCCTTTTTCATCAAAATAAGTCTTTATTTTTTCTTTCTGTTCCGCCGTCAACGCGGCGTAATTACCGTCCCAGCCGGCCTCTGCCCCGAGCGCTTCGCGCACCATTGCGTTGATTTCGTCATTGGTCGGTGCGGGGTTGCCCGACGGTTCGGAAGTCGGCAGGGCATCGCGCCATTCATCGTCGGCGGGCGCCATGGGCTGTGTGGTGACATCACCGTCTTTGCCGGAACCGCATGCGGATAAAAGACCGATCATCAGGGTGAACGCCAACAGTACGGCAAATATTTTTGACCAATTAATTTTCACCGATAAGCACATCCTTGTTGCAGATTTCAAAGCAATCATAGCATAAAACAAGCCCTGTTTCAATCATTGTTCGGCAGCCGGCCGCGCTATTGCTTTTCATTTTGCGCTATTGTATAATTCAGCGGTGAATTCCGCGCCGCCCGCGCAGCGGCAGCGGCCGGATTATTGGAGGATAAATGTTCGGTCAACTCAACAAAGGCAAGGCGTTTTATAAAGCGCTTTTCAGACTCGCAATGCCGGTTATGCTGCAAAACCTGCTGAACAGTTCGCTGGTGATGGTGGGCACTTTTATGCTCGGGCGGCTCGGGGAAACCGAGATTGCCGCGGCAACGCTTGCCAATACGCCCTTTTTTGTTGTTCAGCTGATGATTTTCGGCTTTCAAAGCGGTTCAAGTGTGCTGTTTTCGCAATACTGGGGCAAAAAAGACCTGAAGGCTGTCAATAAAATTCTCGGCATCGGGATATATTCCTGTGCCGGGATCACCTTTATATTTTCCCTTGTCTGCTTTTTGTTCGCGCCGGATATCATGGCGCTCATCAACCGCGACCCGGAGATTGTCAGGCTCGCCGCGCAGTTTATGCGTATTTCTTCATTTTCTTATGTGCTTACCGCGACATCCGTTGTTTACATCAGCGCGCAGCGCAGCATCGGCAACCCGAAGCTCGGGCTTTTTATTTTGACAAGCACCATGGTAATTGACACCTTTTTGAGTTATACGCTGATTTTCGGCAAATTCGGCGCGCCCGCGCTGGGCGTCAGGGGCGCGGCGTATGCGGTGCTGATTGCCCGTATCATCGAGTTTCTCATCACGATGGGTTACGCCTTCTTTGTTCAAGGTAAACTCAAACTGGACATTCAGCTGCTCTTGCACCCCGGCAAAGTATTCATGAAAGACTTCCTGAAGTATTCCGGGCCCGTTGTGCTCAACGAGGCGGTCTGGGGACTCGGGTTTTCTCTGTACAGTGTGATTTACAGCCTGATGGATAAAAGCTACCTGGCCGCGTACACTGTTGCGGGCAATATTGAAAAGATTTTGAGTTCTGCCTTTTTTGGTTTTGCCATTGCCGCGGGCATCATCATCGGGCAGTTAATCGGCGCCGGCAAGGAAAAAGAGGCGCGCGAAACGGGGAAGACCTTCAACCTTTTATCGGCGCTTATCGGGCTGTTTTTAAGCGGTGTACTGCTGCTGGTCGCGCCTTTTATCATCGGCAAATTCAACTTGCCGCCTGCAACCATCGCGGTGGTAAAATCTTTTATCGTTGTGATGGCTGTATTGATTCCCCTGCGCTGCAACTGGGTGGTCAACGCCATCGGAACCTTGCGCGCGGGCGGGGACACAAAGTTTGTTTTCATAGTGGATACCGTCTATATGTGGCTCTTGTGCCTGCCGCTCGCGGCGGTGTTCGGCCTGTGGCTGCGGCTGCCCGTCATCTGGGTTATATTAATGCCCGCGCTGGAGGACGCGTTGAAATGGGTTAGCGGCCTTATCCGGTTTTTCAAAGGCAAATGGCTCAACAATATAACCCGGCCGGAGGTGCTGACCGGGGAGGAGGCGCTTGCGGACGACCGGGTGATTACGCATTTGGAAGTTTAACGCGCGCTCGAAAAAACGGGCGGCTTTCGGTTGTTGCCGAAAGCCGC
>CAYUWQ010000141.1:0-4052 GCA_964448455.1 uncultured Eubacteriales bacterium
TGACCGGTTTTTCATCGCCGAGGACGATTTTTTGCAGCTCCGCGCTGATTTCGCCTGGCGCTTTGCCGTATTCGCCGCGGATATAACTTTTAATTTCGTTGGAAATATTTTTGTAGCGTTCACCGCTGAGTACATTGGTTGCCGCCTGTACGCCGACCATTTGGCTCATCGGCGTGACCAGCGGCGGGTACCCCAAATCCTTGCGCACTATCGGCGTTTCCGTCAGCACTTCGTCGAGCTTGTCGAGCTTTTTCTGCGCGGCGAGCTGGGCAACCAGGTTGGACAGCATGCCGCCGGGGATTTGGTAAACCAGCGCGTCGGTTTCTGTCCCCATGACGAGGGGGTTGAGCAGACCGCTTTCCAGGCTCTTGGCCAGGACGGGCTTGAAAAAGTCGTTGATCTGTTTGAGTACGATATCATCCAACCCGACTTCATACCCCTGCTGCCGCAGGGCATAAGCCAGCGTCTCCGTCGGCGGTTGGGAAGTCCCGCCGGAAAAGCAGGAGATGGCCGTGTCAATCACATCCGCGCCGGCTTCCACGGCTTTTTGCAAAGCGAGCAGACCGAGCCCGGTGGTGGAGTGGGTGTGCACGATGACGGGTACTTTCACATTTTCTTTAATTGCTTTGACCAAATCGTAAGCGTCCTGCGGCCCCATGATGCCGGCCATGTCTTTGATGCAGATGGACTGCACACCCAGGGCTTCGATGTTTTTAGCCAGTTTCACATTGCTATCGAGGTTGTGAATCGGGCTGATGGTGAAGCAAATCGTGCCGGATGCGTGGGCGCCGTTTTTGAGCGTTTCGTCCACAGCGACTTCAATATTCCGGATATCATTGAGCGCGTCGAAAATGCGGATGATGTCAATGCCGTTTTCCACGCTCTTTTTGACAAACAGCCGCACGACATCGTCCGGGTAATGCTTGTAACCCAACAGGTTTTGCCCGCGCAGAAGCATCTGCAGCTTGGTGTTCGGGCAGGCTTTTCTGATTTTACGCAGGCGCTCCCACGGGTCTTCGTTCAAATAACGCAGGCAGGAGTCGAAAATCGCCCCGCCCCAGCATTCAAGCGAATAGTAACCCGCTTTGTCCATGGTCTGCAGGATGCCTTCAAAGTCGGAAAACTGCATCCGGGTGGCGACAAGCGATTGATTGGCGTCCCGCAGGACGGTTTCGGTAAAGTTTACTTTCATGGGGTTCTCCTTGTGCTGATTGTTGGGAAGCGGTTAGTGCAAAGGTGAACGATTGGTGAGCAATGGGTTAGCAATAGGTTAACGATTGTTCGGCTACTGCTCAACAACTGCTCAGCTATTGCTCAGCCGCACATTAAAACTCCAGCTGTTTTTCAACATACGCAGTCAGTTCCGTGATGGGCAGGCGGACCTGCTCCATGGTATCGCGGGCGCGCACGGTGACGCAACCGTCTTCGAGCGATTCAAAGTCGAAGGTGACGCACAGCGGGGTGCCGATTTCATCCTGGCGGCGGTAGCGCTTGCCGATGGAGCCCGCGTCGTCATAATCGCACATATATTTTTTAGCGAGCATATTATAGACCTTCAGCGCGTCCTCACCGAGTTTTTTGGAAAGCGGCAGAACGGCGGCTTTGACGGGCGCAAGCGCGGGGTGCAGGCGCAGGACCACCCTGGTGTCGCCCTTTTCCGCGTCGACCACTTCCTCATCGTACGCGTCGCAAAGGAAGGCCAGCGCGGCACGGTCGGCACCGAGTGCCGGTTCAATGACAAAGGGCAGATATTTTTCGCCGGTCTCCTGGTCAAAATATTCCAGGCTCTTGCCGGAAGTGTTCTGGTGCTGCGTGAGGTCAAAATCCGTACGGCTCGCGACGCCCCAAAGTTCGCCCCAGCCGAAGGGAAACAAAAACTCAAAATCGGTCGTGGCGTTGGAGTAATGCGAAAGTTCCTTGGCCTCGTGGTCGCGCAGGCGGAGGTTTTCTTCCTTTAAGCCAAGGGACAGCAGCCACTCTTTGCAGAAGTTTTTCCAATAAGCGAACCATTCCAGCTCCGTGCCGGGTTTGCAGAAAAACTCCATTTCCATCTGCTCAAACTCGCGTGTGCGGAAGGTGAAGTTGCCCGGCGTAATCTCGTTGCGGAAGCTTTTGCCGACCTGGGCCACACCGAACGGCACCTTGCGCCGCGTGGTGCGCTGAACGTTGGCAAAGTTGACAAAGATGCCCTGCGCTGTTTCCGGCCTTAAGAACAGTTCGTTTTTGCTGTCTTCGGTCACACCCTGAAAGGTTTTGAACATCAGGTTGAACTTGCGGATATCGGTAAAATCGCACGCGCCGCAGTCCGGGCAGGCGATTTTATTGTCTTTGATGTATTGGGACATCTCCTCAAAGCTCCAGCCCGCGGGGTTGACGCCGGTATCCTCAATGAGCTTGTCCGCCCTGTGGCGGGTTTTGCAGCCTTTGCAGTCCATGAGCGGGTCGGAAAAACCGCCCACATGGCCGGAGGCAACCCAGGTTTGGGGATTCATCAAAATTGCGGAGTCCAGCCCGACGTTATACGGGCATTCCTGCACAAATTTTTGCCACCAGGCGCGCTTGACGTTGTTTTTGAACTCAACACCGAGCGGGCCGTAATCCCAGGTGTTGGAAAGGCCGCCGTAGATTTCGCTCCCCGCGTAAACAAAGCCTCTGCCTTTGCACAGGGCGACGATGGTATCCATTGTTTTTTCGGTGTTGTTGAGCATAATCAAAAACTCCCCTACTTTAAGTAATTGCCCATAATCATAAAGGAAAACGCCCGAAAAGTCAACCTCTGCCAAGGCTGTTTTTACGAAAAACCCCCGCGAGTCCGGACATCAAGGTCCGTGCTCCGGGGCTTGTCAATCTGCGGCTTCAGCGGCAAGTAAGCTTGCCGTTTGATATTGCGTTTGCAATTTTAATGCAGAATAGTATTACAGCAGAATCGCGCTCGCAATGGCAAAATAAACCGCCAGGGTGCTCGCGTCAATGAGGGTGGTAAGCATGGTGTTGGAAACGAGCGACGGTTTGAGCCCGGCGCGTTTGGCGAGCATGGGCAGGGCACAGCCGACTATTTTCGCAATTAACACCGCGAGGATGAGCGCCGCGCTCACGGCAAAGCAAAGCGGCAGGGCGGCTTTGCTGATGAAATACATCCGCGCGAAGTTGACGCCGGCGAGCGCCGTGCCGCACATCAGAGCGACGGTGACTTCTTTGAGCACCACGCGCCAATAATCTTTTGCCTTTATCTCGCCGAGTGTCAGCCCCCGGATGATGGTGGCGGAGGCTTGCAGCCCGGCGTTGCCGCCGCTGCCCGTTAACAGAGGAATAGCGGCGATTAAGGCAAAAAACGCGGTAAGCAGGGCCTCGTAATGCCCCACAATCAGCCCGGTGAAGGTGGCGGCGACCATTAAAATCAGCAGCCATGGGATTCTGTTCTTAAACAGGGTGAACAGGCCGGTTTGCATATATTTGTCTGCCGACGGGCGCAGGGACGCCATCTTTTCAATATCCTTGGTGTTTTCTTCCACCAAAACATCGATGATATCGTCAATGGTGATGATGCCCGCAAGTTTTTTATCCTCATCCACAACAGGCAGGCAGCACAGGTCGTATTTGCGCGCGAGGTCGATGACCTTTTTTTGGTCATCACCGGTTTGAACAAACTTCAGTTTGTCCCCGTCGTCCATCAGGTCGCGCACGAGCGCTTTTTCATCACTCAGGATCAGACGGCTCAGCGGAACCGCGCCGATGAGGCGGCGGGCGTAATCCACACAGTAGCAGGCATAAACCGTTTCCTTATCCGTGCCGGTTTTGCGGATGAACGCCAGGGCTTCGCCGACGGTCATGGAGTCGCCCAGCTCGACAAATTCCGCTGTCATCAGGCTGCCGGCGGAAAAACGCGGGTATTGCAGGTATTGATTGATAAGCTGGCGTTCTTCCGGCTCCATGCGGGCAAGCACGCGTGTGACGACATCATCGGGCGCGCTTTGCAGGAAGTCCGCGGTGTCATCCATAAAAAGGTCTTCAATCAAGGCTTCCAGCTCGCTGTCCGCCATTTCGCGGACAAG
>CAYUWQ010000142.1:0-4037 GCA_964448455.1 uncultured Eubacteriales bacterium
GAAGTGTTCTGGTGAACATGAGGCAAACTTCGCTTCATGTTGAACTTTTGGTTCAACACTTCATTTCGAGCTTGGCGAGAAACTTCATGTGCGCAGCACACTTTATTCAGATCCAAAGCTGTGAATTCTGGTTTACCTTGCATGCAATACTGATGTATGCTATATTTTATTCGTTGAGTTAACCAGATATGATTATGAGGTGATCCCATGTCTCTTTATCAATATCTTAAAAAAACTGTTCCGGCATTTGCCATAATCATCAGTATTCTTAGCTCAATTATTACATTTGGCTTATCGGACGGCAACGCCGTATATATCATCGAAAACAAAACCTATCAGCAGTTTGACGGCTGGGGCACCAGCGGAGCCTGGTGGTCGCAGTTCGTGGGCAATACCGCGATTGATGATGAAGTTGCCCGCCTGCTTTTTGATAATGAAGAGGGGCTCGGCCTTGACCTTTACCGATATAATATCGGCGGAGGGGAAAAAGAAAACCCGGACAGCCGTATTTGGGGTGACTGGACAAAAACCGAAAGCTTTTATGTTTATAATGAGCAGATGGGGCAATATGACTTCGATTTCAACCGGGACGCAAACGCCCGCATGATGATGGATTTAGCGGTTCAAAACGGTGCGACCGGTATCATCCTCTTTTGCAACAGCCCGCATTATTCAATGACCGTCAGCGGCCATGCATCCGGCGGATTTGCGGCAAACAGCTCCAATCTGCCCAAAGAAAACTATCAAGAGTTTGTGAATTATGTTTTGACAGTGGCGGACCATTTTGTGAGTCTCGGCTATCCGGTAAAGTATATTTCTCCAATCAATGAGCCGCAGTGGGGTTGGGGCGGGGACTGGGTCGGGCAGGAAGGCTGCCACTACACGGCTGACGAAGCCGTTGAGTTGCTGGAACTGTTTGCGGAAAATATGAAACAGAAAAATACATCCTATAAACTAAGCGGACCGGAAAACGGAGCCATGTCAAAAGACTGGTTTGAATATCAGCAAAAGTATTTTCAGAGCAAAATTCTGCGGAACTATTGCTGCACTTACAGCGGCCATTCATATTGGATGGACAACGACATAACGGGAAAGTGGCTTGCCGGCAAGCGTTTTGCCTTTTGTTTTCCCGGGAAAAAATTCGAAATGAGTGAATGGTGCGAGTTGCCCTGCACGCTGGATTCGAACGCTATTGATAGCGCGCTGTACATGGCAAATATTATTCAACAGGACTTAACCCTGCTTAATGCCGTTTCCTGGCAGTCCTGGACAGCTGTCGGCAGGCATGACAAAACAGACGGTGAAATCAGAAGTGACACCCTGCTTCGTGTCAATCCGGCTTATTCTGCAGTCAACTTTAACAAGCGATACTTCGCGTTTCGCCACTTTACGAGCGAAGTCGGCGTGGGCGCGGTCAGAGTTAAGGTGGTTTCGGGCAATTCCCTTGGCACAGTTGAAACCGTGGCGTTTAAAAGCGGCAACAAACTCATACTTATACTGATCAACAATGCGGAGAGCGCAGTGTCAATCAATCTGAGCAATAACTGCAGGTCGATGAAGATATTCACCACCGATACCGACAGGAACTATGAGATGACTTATGCCGGGGAACGAGTTCCGGTTATTAACCTCGGGGGGAAAAGCATGAAAACAGTTGTTATGTTTGATTAAGGGTGTTAATTAACATTGCTGCAGCTACTTTTCAGATAACAGCTTATATAACCGGTTCATAGAATAAAAGGAGACAGGATGGAAACCAGAACAAGAATCATTGAACACGATATTCAAAAAGAAGACGAAAAGAAGTATCTTCTTCTGCCTTTGGCAATTCCCGACGGTACGGAAATCATAGAAATAAAAGTCGGTTACAGCGGTGATGAGGCAAGCTCCACCGTAACGGACAAGGAAAAAAATGTAATTGATTTTGCCCTCGCGGATGAAAACGGCGACGATATCGGCGCGAGCGGCTCCAATACAAGAACAATCGTGGTCAGTAAGAATTATGCTTCGGACGGATACAAGCGCAAAGAACCAAAAGGCACCTGGCAAATCATTGTCGGGTGTTATCAGATAAAACAATCCGGTTCAAAAGTCAGGTACGAGGTCAAGTTCACCCCGAAGGCGTACCGTTACCTCAAGGGTGACTTGCATATGCACACCACAAACAGCGACGGCAAGTATACCTATGGGCAACTAACGGAAAAAGCAAGGCGCAAAGGGCTTGACTTCATCTTTATAACCGATCATAACAACTCGACCGAGGACCTGCCAATCCCGCGGGTAAACGGCCTTACAGTAGTAGAAGGCCTTGAACTGACCAACTATGACGGTCATATCAACCTGCTCGGGGTAAAAAAGCCGTATGATGGGTCCTATGCGGTCGGCAGTTTGGATAGACTTAACGAAATACTCAAACAAGCTAAAGCAAACGGCGCGATGCGCATACTGAATCATCCGTTCTGCAGCATGTGCCCGATCAACTGGAACTTAGACGACGTTGATTACGATGGAATAGAAATTTGGAACGGCCCCGTGAACATTAAGGAGATGAAGGCGGTCGACTGGTGGCAAAAAAAGCTGGAATCGGGTTTTCATATTCCGGTTGTCGGCGGTTCCGATTACCATCGCGACTACTATATAACCGATTTGCTCGCATCCCCGACAACAAAAGTCTGGTGTGACAGCAACGATAAGCAGACAATATTGGAAGCGATAAAGAACGGTCACTGCGTTATCACCCGGAACCCAAAGTCAACTATGCTGGACATCCGCTGCGGCGAAGCCGCAGTCGGTGATACGGTAAAACTCGCGAAAAACGAAAAGAAAAGGGTGACCATAACGGCAGTCGGTATGAAAAAAGGTCATAAACTGCAGGTGTTTAGCCAAACCGGGTTGATTTTTGAATATAGCAACAAGTCCGGCAATCAGTATTCATATACCGCCGAAGCAAGCGTAAGCGGCTTTATAAGAGCGCAGATCGTCTTCCGAAAGAAGTTTTTCAGCAGAATGCTTCACAAGGCCGTGGTTCGCTCCCTCTCAAAAGAAGAAGCGAAAAAATCATTGCCGGAACTGCTGTACGCGATAACCAATCCGATCTATTTCGAGACCGATTAAAGGAATAATGCAGAGGAATTGAGGCGATGTTTTGAAGGATACGGGCAATGGAACACCGGCTGTTATAGCTGAAACCCATCTGAGTGAAAAGTACTACACCGACAGGCAGGAACGGCTGGCGTTTTATGCCGCGTCCTTTTTTCGGGATATGTCCTACGCGGTACTCGGCTATCTGTCCTATTTTTATATTGATATCTTAGGGCTCTCAGGCGTGGCATTGTCAGCGATAATGGTAACCGGCAGGTTTTGGGACGGCATCAACGACCCGATATTAGGGGTATATTTTGACCGGCATGCGACCTTGGACGCAAAGGCAATGCCTTTCTTTAAACGAACCGCTTTTCCGGTGGCTATTCTGCTCATCGTGATGTTTTCGGCACCGAACTTTTCATCCAATCCGGCAACAAACACCCTTTTCAGAACGGCGCTGGCATTGGTTTCCTATGTCATTTTCGAAACCTTCCATACATTGAACGGCACCTCTTTTATGACACTGTACAACTCAATATCTCCCAACGCTCAGGAGCGGAGCAAAATCATCTCCGTCGCAAGAATGTCATCCAATCTGGGGACTGCCATTGTGTACGGCATTGTACCGATACTGCTCAGCTTTTTTCAAAACGATGACATTGTCGCCAAAACTTATATTTATTTTAGTGTGGCTGTTCTGGTGGCCGGGTGCTTTGTGCTTTACAACTTTCTAATCGTCAGATTTGTGAAGGAACGGGTCTTTTCATCCACCGGCAACAATCAGCATATAAAAGATATGTTTAAGGGCTTTTTCAAGAACAAACTGCTTTTGCTTTTAATGGTCTCCAACTCAATCGGCGGGTTGATTAACGCCGGCAATACCGGGCTTTGGTTTTACACCTATAATCTCGGTAATCCCGCGCTGCAAACCTACCTGGGAATCGCGGGCCTTC
>CAYUWQ010000143.1:0-3982 GCA_964448455.1 uncultured Eubacteriales bacterium
CAGGATATCCCCGCCGAAAGCGAGCGCGCGGGCGAGCGCGACTCTGCGGCACATACCGCCGCTGAGCGTGCAGGGCTTTTTTTCGTCCGCGTCGTCAAGCTCAAATCTTGTGAGCCAAAGCTTCGCCAAGTCGGGGGAACTGGCTGCGGCGACATTTTCAAATGCCGAAAAACCGGGCATCAGCCGGTCGTTTTGAAAGACAAAGGATATTTTTTTACCCTCTGTTCCCGTTATGCTGCCGCTGTCCGGCGTTTCAAGCCCGGCGATAAGCCGGAGCAGTGTGGTCTTGCCCGAGCCGGAATCGCCGAGGATGCAGAACATGCCCGTATCCGGCAATTCGAGATTCAGGTTTTTAAGAACTGCCTTACCGTCATATGCTTTTGACAGGTTGTTGATTGTTACAGGCAAATAGGTATCCTCCTGCCCGGCCGGTCCGCGGCCGCATGTTAGGGGGCGCCGGCTGCGTCTGTCACCATTGCGCACCCAGAACTTGTTCGACAAAAATCCGCGCGATTTCCGGGTCGAATTGTGTGCCGCAGCCTCTTTTGATTTCTTCAATCGCAGCTTTTTTGGTGAAAACTTTCCGGTAAGTCCTTTGGGATGTCATCGCGTCGTACGAGTCCGCAAGCGCGATCATTTTTGCCTGCGTGGATATTTTGTCACCCTTGAGTCCTTTGGGGTAACCGGTTCCGTCCGGTCTTTCATGATGCTCCAGCACATAATCGGCTATTTTGGAAAACTCGCTTACCGAACTGAGTATCCGGTAACCGATTTCGGAATGCCGCCTGATCTCCGCCCACTCCCCCGGCTGCAGCAAATCCGTCTTGTTGAGCACCGCTTCGTCTACGCCGATTTTACCGATGTCGTGCATCATGCCCGCAACGCTCATCTGGCTGATGTCTTCCTTCGAAAAGCGCATCGCCTTTGCCAGCGATTCACAAAGTTGGGCTACCCGGTTCGAATGCTGCATTTCCCTGCCGTTTTTTTCATGAAGTGAGTTCAAAATTAAATCGATGGTCTTGCTTCTGACACTGGAGGATTCGGCCAGCTTGTTTCTGTACATCATATCCTCTGCCAGTTTGTAAATCTCGTTTATATTCTCTTGGCTGTCGGTTTTTATCGCAACCCCGACGGATGCGGACAACACCAGGTTTTCGATTTTTTCCGCGGCGATGGCCGCGTTTATTCGCTTGATAACGACAGCGGCTTGCTCCTTTGAGGTTTTCGGCAGCAAAACGACAAACTCATCCCCGCCGATTCTCGCGACAGTGTCCTGCGCGCGGCATTCGCCGGTCAGGATACGGGCTATCCGTTTGAGCAGCACATCGCCTGCGGCGTGTCCGAAGGCATCATTTGTGAGTTTGAGCCCGTTCACATCCACCATGATCAAAGCCAAGGGATAGGAACTGCTGTTATCCAGCCGGGCAACTTCCTGCTCGTAGTACCTGCGGTTGAACAAGCCGGTGAGATGGTCGTGATAACTGAGGAATTCGATTTTTTCAGCCTTGTGACGCCCTTGAATAGCCATGCCGAGTGAATCGACAAATACTTTGACAGCGCTTTCTTCAATCTCAGTCCAAACCCGCTCCCGCCTGCATTCATGCAGGCAAACGGCACCCCAGAGGTTTTCGTTGTCAAACACGGGAACGGTAAGCACGGTTTTTACACCCAAGAAAGCATAAAAATCCGCGATGGGACCGTTGGACATGGCCGCAACATCCGAAACATAGGTGTCACCGCAAAAAACAGGCTGCAGATAACAATTGACAGCATCCTCCGGCAGCTTTTGAAAACCCGGATGCCGCGATATTTGCTGCATTCCTTCGGAACACCATTCCGAGGCAGGCAGGATATTTTTCACAGACCCCGTTTCCGACAGCGCACAGCGCAGAAGAAAAACGCGGTTAACATTCAGCGTTTCTCCCAGCAGTTTAAACGCGCCGGGAATAATTTGCATGAAGTCGCCGGCTTTTAAGAAATCCTGTGTAATGGCAGTGATGATGCCGAGCAGTCTGTCTTTTTTACGGTTTTCGGTGACATCAATCATCACCGTAAGCAGGTTGGACGAGTCCCCCGAAGATATATAGCTGCCCGAAAAAAGGCCGGTGAACACATCGCCGTTTTTGGAGCGTATATCAATTTCAAACCCGGAAAATTCACCGTCCGTGAGCAGCTGCTTTTTCGCGTTCATTCTTTGGTTGATGTCAACAAAAATACCGAGTTCGGCGCCGGTTCTGCCGATAACCTCCTCCGCCGTAAAACCGAGTTTTGACAAAAAGGCTTCGTTGACCTCCAGGTATTCGCCTGTGTCCACATCCGTAATCGCCATGATTGCGGGATTCTTATAGAAGGACTTTTTAAACTTCTCCTCCGCCTGTTCGTAGAGCGAAATATCCTTGGCCATGCCGAAAATAACCGCTTCGCCGTTCCAGTCGCCGAGCCAGAGCCTGGTTTCGACAGGGATTGCCGCTCCGCTTTTTTTCAGCAGGGACAGAGGAACGGCCTTTTCATTGTTCAGCAGCACCTGCTCAAAAGCCCTTTTCGCGGCGTTGCGGATGTCCGGCGGGTGTATGTCGAGAATTTTCATGCGTTTGATATCCTCGTCGCCGTACCCGAGTGCATGCTTGAATTCATCGTTGGCGAACAATATTTCGCCGGAAGGACTGATGACAAAAACAAAATCACCGATGGCGTTAAAAAACAGCTCCGCCAACAGTGACGCGTCTTTTTCATCCGTGATGTCGGTGAGCAAGTAGCTTGTCAGGGTTCCTTTCGTGTTAAAAATACTTTTTTTGACATCATACCATTTCGTGGTTTCGTTCCCGGTAAGCAAAAGGGGCATTCTGCACTTTTCCGCTTCGTTCATCAAGCCGATGAACTCCTCCGGTTTTTTGCCGGTTTCCCCGATAAGCGTTTGCGCCGCCGTGTTGATACGGACGATTTGCCCTTCGCTGTTAATGAGCATTGAGGGGGTTTTAACATCCATATAACTGTTGTTCCAACGGATTACATGGCGCTCGAACATATCGTTGTAGATTTCGTTGACGGCGAACATGCCGCCAATGAGCATCAAAGTCAGCGGCGCCGGGTCAACATATTCATCAAAACCCAGCAGGATAAACAGCACGGCAACCCAGGCAGACTGAAAAGTGAAGAAAAGGAAAAGGAAACTTCGCCTGCTTGTTTTAGTCTGAGCCCTTTTGATTGCATTAAACAAGAGTACGCCGGCAAAGATGATTTGGATGATGTAGTAGAACAACAGTAAATAATAGCCCGTATTCTTTTGCGTGAGCATGACCCCGCCGTATCGCCCGACGGAAAACTCGATACTTTTGTAAAATATGCCGAGCGATGGATTGGTCACAAACGACAGCCAAATGATTGACGAAACAGCACAAAAAAACGCGACCAGCCTTGCCTTGATTTTAAAAAGCTTCGTGTTTTGTATAATAAAAAGCACGCAAAATGTCGGCACAAAAGCAGCGCCCAAATACTCAAAATTACGGACGAAAAAAGCGGTCTCCGCTTTGACGGAACTCAGTTCGAGAAAATAACCGAAAGTGTACAGCGCCACAGAAAACATGAACGGCGAAAAATAGTTGATGTCCGACGCCTGCTTATGTTTCCAAAAGCTGACGCCGGCGATCACATAAATGACGGGCGCGACCGCGAAAAGCGATATAACAGTTTGGATAAAAGTGTCGGTAATGTTCATTTAATCACCCGTGCGGATTTGTATGTTGCGCGCGAGACGGCTGCCTGAGAACGGATTGCAATAATATAACATTTACAGCCTGAAAGGTCAACCGCCGGCGGGAAAAACCGGGCGCGCGGGTGATTATTTTCGCTTTATTTTGTTCAGCAAAAAGATCAGGAGTCTTTCGAGCAGTATGCTCATGACAATGACTGCGGCCGACCATGCGAATAAATCGGTTGTTTCCAGATAGATTTTTGAATAATAGAGTTCTTTGCCGATGGATTT
>CAYUWQ010000144.1:0-3961 GCA_964448455.1 uncultured Eubacteriales bacterium
AGGATTTTCAATCGGTATGGAAACAAATCTAAAAATGCTCAGGCTTGGATATAAAATAATCGAGGTTCCCGCGGTGTGGCGGGTCAGGAACCAGGGAGATTCGCAAAATTCTTTTTTTACAAAATTAAAATATATGAGTACTGTACTTAAGGTCAGGTTCGCAAGCAAAGCCTCTATAAAAAGCGACATCAGCGAGAGAAGTTTGATTGATGGAAAATAAAAATGTCTATATGATCCAGCCGAATTACCTTTACGGTAAATCCGCTCATCTTCCCTATGCGGCGGGTACCGTAGCGGCATACGCTTTTAATAACGAAGATATAAGAACCCGCTATTCATTGAAAAAAATACAGTTCCTCCGTGAAAATATCGACAAGGTTATCCGTGAAGCGGATGACCCGTTTGTCGTCGGTTTTTCAACCTATGTCTGGAACTTTGAATATAACAAAGCCCTCGCGAAAAAAATTAAAGAGGCTTATCCGGGCTGCGTCATCCTTTTCGGCGGACATCATGTAACGCCCGGAGAAGAACTTTTGAGCAATTACGATTTTATTGATATTTTAGTACACGGCGAAGGCGAGGAACCGTTCACCCAAGTTCTCCTGTCATTGATCGGCAAAGCCAAATTAGAGGATATTCCCAATATTTCGTTCAGAAAAAGCGGAGTTGTCATTAACACCCCTTTTCAAGAATACTCGAGTTGCGATTACCCGTCCCCTTACCTGGAGGGTTACTTTGACAAAATTTTTGAAGAATATCCGGATCTAAGTTTTGAATTGATGTTCGAAACGAACAGAGGCTGCGCCTATAATTGCTCTTACTGTGACTGGGGAAGTTTGAGGACTAAAATACGGCAATTTCCGATGGAGCGGATTTTCAGTGAGTTTGATTGGGCTTGTAAACATAAAATTGAATTTTTCGGTTGCGCGGACGCGAATTTCGGCATTCTCGCGAGAGATGAAGAGATAATCGACCGGCTTGTCGAATTGAAGAAAAAGACCGGTTATCCCCGCAAGTTTCAAACCTCTTATGCCAAAAATAACAGCGAAAGAATCTATAACATCGGCAAAAAGCTTGATGAAAATGATATGAACAAAGGGGTGACCCTGGCTTTTCAAACCCTTTCGGAAACCGCAGCGAAAAATGTCGGCAGGACCAATGTCAGTATGCAGCATTACACCAATTTGATGCATTTATATAATGTTGCCAATATCCCGACTTACACGGAGCTGATCCTCGGTTTACCCGGCGAAACTTACAGAAGCTTTGCCGATGGAATGAACAGCCTGATAAAAGCCGGCCAGCATCATTCAATTTATGTTCACAACTGTGAATGGCTGCCATGCTCCGCAATGGGCAGTAAAGCGTATATCGAAAAGTACGGCATCGGTACAACAAAAATACCGCTTAATCAGCCTCACATGGAATCTCCGAAAAGCGGAGAAATTCCGGAATATTCGCAAATCGTTACGAAAACTCTTTCAATGGATCACAGCATGTGGGTAGAAACAAATATGCTGTCCTATGTTGTTCAGTGTTTTCACCATATGAACCTGCTTCAGCTGTTCGCTATGTATCTTTACGGCGAAAACGATTTGGAATACATTGATTTTTACGAGCGTCTTCTGTCTTTTATCGATAAAAACCCGGCAACCGTTTGCGGAAAGGTTTTTAAGGATATCAGGCGTCAGCTGATGTCCGTCATTTCGGGTAACGGTGGCTTGCTGTGTTATGATAATGCGTTCGGGGATGTCTCCTGGCCTTTTGAGGAATACGCGTTCCTGAAAATTGTCCGGGAACTCGATAAGTTCTATGATGATATCAAAACCTTCTTGAACTCGTTTGATATCCCCGCCGATATTTTGAACGACTTGCTGCTTTACCAGCGCAATATTATCAAAAGGCCAAACCACAAGGCAACACAATACACGATCAATTATAGTTTCCATGAATATTTCATAAATAAATTCAAAGGTGTTGACAGGAAACTCATAAAGCAAAAAAATATCATTATGATCAACGATAATGATGTGATTACCACCTGGGAAGACTACGCCCGTTGTGTGGTTTGGTACGGCAGGAAAGAAAGCAAAAACATTTATATTGACTCCGTAACGGTTAAGGAAATTAATGATGCATAAAAAAAATCTTTATTTAGTTCAGGTCGGGTTCTCCTTTGACCGGTCGCTGTATTTTCCCTGCGCAGCCGGCGCTATTGCGGCCTATGCCCTGCAGGATGATTTTGTCAAGCAAGAATATGAATTCAAAGAGTTCTTGTTTAGGCGCGAGAAGATCGATACGGTCGTTTCGCGTTTAAAAGAACCTTATCTTGTCGGTTTTTCCTGTTGTGTATGGAATTTTGAATATAACAAAGCATTGGCAAAAAAAATCAAAGCGGCCTTTCCCGAATGTGTCATCGTTTTCGGCGGTCATAATATCCCCGGCAGCAGTTCTCTTTTAGAAGAAGAAGGCAGTATCGATATACTTGTTCACGGCGAAGGCGAAGAACCCTTTCTCGAGCTGCTGAAAGCCCTTCCTGCTTCAGATTTGCGGTCCGTTCCTAATATTTCTTATCGCGGTGATCACGGTCGTATATTTGAAACTCCCGATAAGAATTTCGCTCATATCGAAGATTATCCTTCTCCCTATTTGTCCGGCTTGTTTGACCGCCTGATCAGTGAAAATTCCGATGTGGATTTTCTCGCCGTGTTGGAAACCAACAGGGGCTGCCCTTACAGCTGTTCCTACTGTGACTGGTGCGCGGGCAAAGCTGTGCGGTTTTTCCCAATGGATAGGGTCAAAGCCGAAATAAAATGGCTTTCGGATAATAAAATAGAATATTGCTTTTGCGCCGATTCCAACTTCGGTATGTTCCAGCGGGATTTGGAAATAGTCGATTTTCTCGTGGAAATGAAAACAAAAACCGGCTATCCGAAGGTTTTCAGGCCTTGTTACGCAAAGAACAGCGATGATAATGTCTTTGAAATCAGTAAAAGGCTTAACAGTGTTGAGATGGATAAAGGCGCGACACTGGCTTATCAAACGTTAAGTGATGACGCTTTGATTAATGTCAACCGGAAGAACCTGACGCTGGACAAATTCGCCAACCTTCTGTCAAAGTATAACGAAGCTGGTATTCCGTCATACTCCGAACTTATTCTCGGTTTACCCGGGGAAACCTATGAAAGCTTTTGCAGCGGCATATGCGAGCTTTTAGAGGCAGGCCAGCATAATTCTATCAGCGTTTACCACTGCGAAAAGCTCATCAACTCAGAGATGGCTCAACAGGAATATATCAATAAGCATGGCATTCAGTTCGCCAAGGTGCCTTTTAATCATATCCATAGTGTTGATAAAAAAGAAGAGGTTCCGGAATATTCGTACTTGGTTGTAGGGACCAATACCATGAGCAACGAAATGTGGGTCAAAGCAAATATGTTTTCTATATGCGTTCAGTGCTTTCACAACCTGGGTTTGCTGCGCTGTTTCGGCATCTATCAATATTATGAAAAAAATGTCAAATATCTTGATTTCTACAATAAACTGCTCGAATATATTATGAATGCTGAGGGCACAATCTTCCACAAGCTTTTCAAGGGGTTCAAATGTGAGCTGGAAAATTTAGAAACCGGCAAATGGATGTATCACAACGATCTCTTCGGCGAAGCGACCTGGTTTTTTGAGGAAGGCGCTTTTCTGGAAATTATATACGAATATGACCGTTTCTGGGATGAAATTACTCCTTTTCTCGATGAACAGGGCATAGACGAAAAGATATATGAAGATCTTATCCGGTTTCAAAAAGCAATCATAAAACTGCCCGGCGGTATCGGAACAGAAATTGATTTTCATTATGACCTAAGCGGATATTTTGACGGTGCATATTCCGGGAACCGGCAAGATATAAAGGTAAGGCACAATGTTTTACATATTGCCGGCGAAAAAGAAGTATCAACCTGGA
>CAYUWQ010000145.1:0-3925 GCA_964448455.1 uncultured Eubacteriales bacterium
TTCAGCGCCTTGAGCCTCTTCATCACATCATTTTCCCCGCGGCCGAAATAGTCGTGCAAAATTTTGTATTCCGCAAACAGTTTGTCATAGATTGCGGCGTTGGCCGTGTTCGGCGTGTAAACGGTATCTTTTACCTTGCCCATGACCTTCGCGGCTTCAAACACATCGTCATATCCGCCGGCCGCGCTGCCGGCAGCATAGGCGCCGAATATCGCGGACCCCAGCGCGCCGCCTTGTTCGGAACCGGCGATTTTAATCGGCATATTGAGCACATCGGCATAAACCTGCATCATCATCGGGTCTTTTTGCGAAATACCGCCCGCCGCGTAAAAAGTTTCAACTGGCACGCCGTAATCGCGGAAAGTCTCAATAATCATCCTCGTGCCGTAGGCGGTGGCTTCAATAAGCGCTTTGTAGATTTCCTCCGGTTTGGTCTGCAGGGTCATGCCCAGCAGCATACCGGTCAAGTCCACATCCACCAAAACGGAACGGTTGCCGTTCCACCAGTCCAGCGCGAGCAGTCCGCTTTCACCCGGGCGCTGCCGTTCGCATTTTTGGCGCAGCAGCTCGTGGATGCTCAACCCCTGTGCGGCCGCCTCATCATAATAGCTTTTCGGCAGGCAGTTGTCGATAAACCACTGGAAGTGGTCGCCCACGCAGCCCTGGCCGGCTTCATAGCCGTAAAGCCCGGGCATAATGCCGTCTGCCACAACCCCGCAGATGCCCTGCACCTGCTTTTCCGCCTTACCCATCATCATATGGCAGGTGGATGTGCCCATAATCGCGAGCATTTCGCCCTCTTTGCTGATACCGACTGCGGGCACAAAGATATGCGCGTCAATGACGCCTACGGCGACGGCGGTGCCTTCCTGCAGTCCCGTGATCTTTGCCATTTCCGCAGTGATGCCGCCGGCTTTCGCGCCCAGGGGCAGAATGTCCCTGCCGAACTTATCATCGATTACATGCTCCAGCCTCGGGTCAAGCGCTTTGAAAAATTCATCGGAAGGGAAACCGGTGTTTTTGTTCCAAAGCGCCTTATAGCCCGCGCAGCAGGCGTTGCGGGTTTCTTTGCCCGTCATCTGCCAGACAATCCAGTCCGCCGCTTCAATGTATTTATCCATTTTTTCATATAGTTCGGGCGCTTCGTCCAGCAGCTGCCAGATTTTCGGGATAGCCCATTCGGATGATATTTTACCGCCGTAGTTTTGCAGCCACTTTTCACCGCGCGCTTCGGCGACGGCGTTGAGCTTGTTGGCCTGCGCCTGCGCGGCATGGTGTTTCCACAGTTTCACATAGGCGTGCGGCTCGCACTTGTATGCTTCCAAAAAACACAGCGGTGTCCCGTCCGCCAGGGCGGGCAGGATGGTGCAGGCGGTAAAATCAATGCCCACGCCGATGACATCAGCGCTGTCCGCGCCGGATTCACGCAGAACCTGCGGTACGGTTGCCGCCAGCACATCCAGGTAATCCTGCGGATGTTGCAGCGCCCAGTCATGCGGGAGCTTTTTGCCGCAGGGGAGCGCTTCCGTCATCACACCGTGCGGAAAGTCCAGCACGGCTGTGGCAAGTTCCTCACCCGTTTCAACATTCACGAGCAAGGCTCTGCCGGAAAGGGTGCCGTAATCAATGCCGATTGCGTATTTTGCCATAACATTATTCATGTCCTTTCTTATGTTAAGTATTTCTTTCAATTTTTTAATATCCTTAGAAAGGACACAATCCAAATTGAAAAAGTACGTTTCCGCTTTACGGAATGCGGGTCATCCTGCCCGACCCGCAAGTAGTTTTTCCAAAGGTTGAAAGTATTTCTTTCAACTATACACTTCCTGTACATATTATTTTATTCATTCCTAATTATAAATGAATCTTCCTATTTATTCAAGCGTTGTTTGTGCTGACATTTGCATACAAGCGCTGTTGTGTTTTGCCGAAAAGATGGCTATAATAGGGGATATTGATTGCGGGGTGAAACCGATTAAAAAAACACCGAAACTCTATTTCAACCTTTTTCTGTCCACATTCACCATCAGTGCCTTCACCTTTGGCGGGGGTTATGTCATCGTGCCGCTGATGCGTAAAAAGTTTGTTGAAAAACTCAAATGGATTGAAGAAAAAGAAATGCTGGATTTTGTTGCTATCGCGCAATCCTCCCCGGGACCGATTGCAGTGAACACATCGATTTTGGTCGGTTACCGCCTGGCCGGTGTGTTTGGCGCGCTGATAACGGTTTTTGGCACTGTGTTGCCGCCGCTGATTATCATATCGGCGGTGTTTCTCTTGTATGACTCGTTCAAAACCAACCCTGTGGTCAACGCCGCCATGCTCGGGATGCGTATCGGCGTTGCCGCGGTGCTGATTGATGTTGTCATTACCATGACAAAAGCAATCATCAAAGAAAAAAGTGTTTTGTCAATATTTATTATGCTTGCCGCGTTTGCAGCCGCCTACTTTTTTAAGGTGAACATTTTACTTATTCTCGCAATCTGCGCTGTTATCGGCGTTCTCGAATCCCTCTACAAAGCAAAACAAAAAGGGGGTGCGTCCGCTTGATTTGGCTGCGGCTTTTTTGGAGTTTTTTTCAGGTCGGGCTTTTCAGTATCGGCGGGGGATATGCCGCGTTGCCCCAAATTCAAAATCAGGTGATTGATGTCCACGGGTGGCTCAGTATAGAGGAATTCGCGGATGTAATCACCATTTCTCAAATGACGCCGGGACCAATCGCACTCAATGCGGCGACATTTGTCGGCACAAAAATGGCCGGCTTGTCCGGCGCGGTTATCGCAACCTTCGGCTGTGTGCTGCCTTCCTGCATCATTGTGATGGCGCTCGCGTTTTTCTACACCAAATACAAGAACCTCAAAGGCGTGCAGGGCGTATTAAGCGGTTTGCGTCCTGCTGTTGTCGCCATGATTGCCTCTGCAAGCCTCACGGTGCTGCTGCTGGCGCTTTTCGGCGGAACGCTGCCTCAATCTTTTGCTCAAATCAATCTGATTTCGATTATTCTGCTTGCCGTTTGTTTTGCGCTGCTTAGAATTTTCAAACCAAACCCGATCTTTATTATAACCGGCGCCGGAGCGGCGGGAATTGTATGGTATTTGGCTGACAAGCTGTAAAACTTTACACAATTAAAAAGCAACAAAAAAGAGGACGGCTGCCTGCCGTCCTCCGTTAATTAACAGGGTTATCAGAATTTTTTGGCCGCATCTGCTTTTTCAAACTTTTTGTTCAAAGCGTCTTGATCTACGGGGCTTTTTGCCACAAAATAGTTGATGATCGACGACGCCAGAAACAGCCCCGCACTCACATAAAGCCCCCAGCCCACCTTCGCGCTGAAGGCGTTCACGGTGCTCGCCTGCTGTAAAGCCGAAAAGCTTTCAAATAAAAATCCGCTCCCAAACATACAAAATGCCGCAATCAGGTTGGTCACAAACAGCCCCTTGCTGTTCAGGTTCCTGTAGTTGGTCAGCAGAAAAACAAGGCTCACCAGCGGCAGCGACAGCAAGCTGATGTATACAAGCGCCAAAGCACCCAGCAGCCGCAGCATCGCGCCGCCAAGCACCGGCGAGGCGATAAAACCCGGTATCGCGCCGAAGTCAAAGCCGAGCACCTGCGCCGTGAGCGTAATGATATTGTACGAGTTGAACCCTTCAAAATAGGGCAGATAGAAAGAAACGCCGAACAGCGGCAGAAGAAACGAAAAAAGCGGCGCAAAGGATAAGGGCAGCCGCGCGATACGCAGTTTGGTGCCCGCCATAGCGTACTTGAGCAGCACAACCTTCCGCCTCATTTTCGCGTAGGCCGCTTCCGCGGCAATGGAATCCTGCTCGAGCCTGTTGATCCAGTCGTAATTCGGTATATTCACTTTGCAGGCGGGGCATTCCGCCTTAACATCCCATATCTTCAGTTTGTATCCGCAATGCGGGCA
>CAYUWQ010000146.1:0-3908 GCA_964448455.1 uncultured Eubacteriales bacterium
TGGTTAAAGTCTTCCTGTGTGCCGATAAGTTCACAGCCGGACTCATTGCTGAGGATTTCGCCTATTTTCGCCATCCGGGCGTTGCCTTTGAGTGCCCGCTGTGTGCCCTGGAAATCGCCGATCACCGGGATGCCGGACACATTGTAGGTCATCACATTCAGCGTGCCCGTCACGGGTTCCAGCGCAGCTGCGCCGGTGCCGAGGGACAGCGTGAGCAGGATAACCGCCAAAAAAATTGAGAATACTTTTTTCATTTATTACCCCTAAATTAATCTTTATTTCGGCAACCGACCGATAAAAATTAGTAAAATAATTATATCCGATGCCGCCGGAATTGACAAGAACCGATTTTATCTTCCCCGCACCACCCAATTATGCTACAATCATCTCATACTAATTCACGATTAAAAAAACCTCTAAAAAATCGAGTAAAAGCTTTGATATGTGCGGTTTTGTGCGGATTATTTAGTTAGGTTTTTATGAGTGATTAGTATTAGCAACCCAAGTCAAGAAATCTCTGCCGTTTTGCGGTATATTCATTGCGGGAGGTGAGAAATACGGACAACAGGGAAGCAATTATAGCAATTCAGCGCGTGCAGGACTACATCGAAGCACACATCAGTGAACCGATTACATTAAGCCAGCTGGCGAAGGCCGCCGGGTATTCCCAATGGCATACCGCCAGACTGTTCAAGCAGTATGCCGGGAATACGCCTTTTGATTATATCCGCATGCTGCGCCTTTCAAAAGCCGCCTTACTGCTGCGGGACGGCCGGCCCAAAGTGGTGGATGTGGCCTTTGATTTTGTTTTTGACACGCATGAGGGGTTCACACGCGCGTTTTCCAAACAATTCGGCGTGTCACCCAAAGCGTACAGCATGAAACCCTGCCCGATACCGCTGTTCTTGCCCTCCGGTGTCCGCGGTTATCACCTCGATTATAAAAAAGGAGTGAATAAAATGCCGAACGAGGAAAAGAAGGGATTTATTTTTACACAGGTTGTTGAACGCCCCGCCAGAAAAGTCTTGCTCAAGCGGGCAACAACGGCAACCGATTATTTCGCTTACTGTGAGGAAGTCGGCTGCGATGTGTGGGGTGTGCTGACCAGTATTAAGGAAGCCATGTATGAACCCATCGGCATGTGGCTGCCGGCGCATCTTGTCCCCGCCGGCACCTCCGTTTATGTCCAGGGCGTGGAACTGCCGCTTGATTACAGCGGCGGTGTGCCCGATGGTTACGAACTCGTTGAGCTGCCGCCATGCAAAATGATGGTGTTCCAGGGCCAACCGTTTGACGACGAAGATTTCTGCGAGGCGATTGAAGAACTCGGCGCAGCAATTGAAGCCTATGATCCGAAGCTTTACGGGTTTGAGTGGGCGGATGAAGATGCCCCGCGTTTTCAATTGGAGCCATGGGGATACAGGGGATACATTGAGGCCAGGCCGGTGCGTGCTGTTTGATATCCGGCAGTCAGTTAACAAAACAGAAACAGACAGTTTCCGGTTGCGGCCGGGGGCTGTCTGTTTCACTTAGGGGGACAGCAGGAATATCGTTGCGCCGCTTCCGTTTTAGGGCGTTGGCAGATATTCGTCAAACTGATATACTTTAACATAATCCACAACATAATCTGCAGGCAGTGCGCCGGACTTGTTCCAATCAATTCTGCCGGACCAGCCGAGTGTCGGCAGAGAGTCCGCGCCGTCAACCTCTGCCGAAAGCCGCAGGTATTCCGGCACCTTGGATACACCGCCGAACGTTGAACGCCCTGTTTCAATGCCGTTGATATAGAAGATATATTCGTCCGGGGTCCACAGCAGACCGTAGGTATTATATTCCTGATATGGGTTGCCTTTAACGGCGTAGATACCGACATTCTGATACTTCGTTTCGGCCTCGTAACCGTTGTAATGCAGGTTGCTCGTGATTTTGTTGCGGAACCACGGCCCCATGTGGTAATAAGGGGACTCGAATATGTCAATCTCGGTTCCGGTTTCACCCGTGCCGGTAACGGTTGACGCGTTGTCGCAGTGCAGCCAAAAAGCGGACCACAGCCCCTGCGCGGCGGGCAGAATGGCGCGGCACTCAAAGTAGCCGTAACGCTGCTCAAAAACACCTCTGGAGTTGATGCCCATGGTATAATAGCCCGAACCATAGTCACCGTCCTCTTTGTACTCTGTACGTATAATCAGATTGCCGTCTTCCACAAAAGCTTGTTCTTTCGCCCAGTATCCGCCCTTTCGCGGTTTGCCGGCAAAATCACTCCAGATACTGCTGTTGAGTGTTTCACCGTCAAATTCGTCATAAAGCGTCAGACTCATCCCGGTTAAATCAAGCGCATCGCAGCTGCCTTGATAGGGTATGCGGACGATCAACAGAAATATACTTACGATAAGAATAATGAAATTTGTGATTTTCCCGGGGAACAGGTTCATAAAAGATCTCCTCATAAAAAATATGATAGAATAATACTCAATCAGGACTGCGCGAGTCAATGGCTTCACGGAAGTATTTTGATAAATCATCAGCAGTTTATTTGTCCGTGCTGTGTTGAATTCCCGGCAGAAGCTTGCTATACTTTTAACAATGATTTACTGAATTAAAGGAGTTGTGGCTTTGAAGAGAATTATAGCAACACTCATTGCTTGCTGTATCTTTTTAGCAAGTATGCCGATTCTAAGTGCAACGGCGGTTGACGCGGACCCGGCCGTCGCGCAAGCGGTGGGAACACAAGACGACGGGGTTCCCTTCATTCTCATCAGGGGTGTCGATTTCGGCGCGTTGTACACGGATTACGGTACACCGGAACAGGCACCCGCCGTCCCGCCGATTACCGCCGGCGGTATTGCTTCGGCGCTGTTCAAAGCCGTTGGTTCGGGCATCAGGCATTTGAGTGTTGACCGCGCGGTTAAGGAAATATTTGATTATGCCGTCGGGATTATGGGGAACCTTGCCTGCGATGAAGACGGCAATCCCGTTTACGACTTGGGGTTGAACCGTTTTCCCCTGAGTGCCGGCAACTATGAAAATCAGCTGATTACCGGCGGAGGCTGGGGTGTGGAAGAAGGCATTGTCAAATCCGCCGCGGAGCGTTACGGCGCGGATAGTACCTACTATTTTACCTACGACTGGCGGCTGAATCCGCTGGATATCTGCGATGAAATAAACGATATGGTCAACCGCGCGCTGGCAGAGCACAACACGACAAAAGTCAATTTGGTCTGTGCAAGCATGGGTGGGTTGGAAGCGGTCGCTTATTTGTCAAAATACGGATACGACAAAGTGAATAGATGCGTTTTCCTGTCCTCAACCTTTTACGGGGTCTATATCGCGTCCGACTTGTTCTGCGGCAGGATGACGGTAACCGAACCTTCGCTGTACAACTTTCTTATTGATAAAACGCAGGATAACCGCGCGTTGAATATTACGGTGAACCTTCTTTACAAAACCGGCGTGATCAAACTCGCAAGCAGTTTTGCCAACGGGTTCATCGGCAGATATAAGGGCATGGTTTACAGCGAATACCTGCAGGATGTTATCGCCACCATGCCTGTATTCTGGGGGCTTGTGCAGCCGGAGGATTACAGCCAAGCGCTCCATACAATGTTCGGCGGACAGGAGGAGGAATACGCTGGTATTATCGCGATATCGCGGCAGTTGCAGGCGATGATGAAGGGACGGGATGACCTGCTTAAAGAGGCGACGGCCAACGGCGTTCAATTTGCTGTTGTCGCCAACTACAACAGACCTGCCATGCCGATATACGAAAAAGCCGGGGCAAACAGCGACGGCGGGCTGGAAACGGTATTGGTGTCCGGCGGTGCTACTGTCGCGGGTTTCGGCAAAACACTCGGTTCGGATTATGTGCCGGCAGACCCCGGGTATATTTCGCCCGACAATGTGATTGACGC
>CAYUWQ010000147.1:0-3860 GCA_964448455.1 uncultured Eubacteriales bacterium
CGGGCTTATCGGCTTCAAACAGCATACCGTCTTTGAATGCATCCGGCAGCGTCAGCCGTGTTACTGAAGGGATTAAGATTTGGTCAAACTCGTTTCTGCCGGAATTGATGCTTTGCGGGGCTGAATTTTCCTTTGTTGACAAGACCATCGTTTTTCCTCTTTTCATTTTAATAGTTGTCTCATTAATCGCACCGCGGCCGGACCCTGCCGTGATACGGGTCACTACCGTCCTTTTCCGCGCAGTGAAAAAGTTCGATAATTTCCCGGAACGCTGATTGAACCGGCACATTGTCGTTGAGCAGCTCTTTCCATTTTACATCGTTCCAGTTTGTATTTGAGTTCAATTCTTTTACCAGCCGGTAACGTTGCGCGTCAATCAGAGCACGCAGATAAATAATTCGCCACCGCCAAGCATTTTTTGCCCATGCGGGCAGCTTTGCGTCAAGCTGTTTTGCCAGTTCAAAAGCCCTGTCGGAATGCGCCGTATCACAAAAACCTTTTTTAACAACATCGCTTTGCGTTTTTTCAAACAGTGAAATCATCTCGATAAAATCCGCCGCGTCTGCAATGCCGAGTTCATAACGCGCGTATTGCCGCAGCGTTTCCTGCCAGTCCGCTTCGCCGTGCCAGTAAAGCTGCGAAACGACGGCCTTGTTTATATCCTCAAAAATGCCCTCTGAATATACAAACCCGCCGGAAAGGATGCGCGACGCCTGACCCCATAGTCTGGTGAATCTTTCCGGCAGTGCGGTCGCACCCCATCCGCCCCACGGGTACAGACCCCACATGCTGATTTCCGGGAAGTTGATGATGGGCAGCCCGCCTGGGCTTTCGTTTTCCAGCGGATAGGTTGGAAAATCCTCATGCGCGTCGGCCAAAATGCAGTCGCACCAGTGTTCCTCTTTGAGTGAGTCTGCCAGCGCTTCCCACTCGCCCTCATACGGGGTGTCAAAGCACCAGGTGGAAACGCACCGTTCAACATTCGGATTAAGGGTTCGAGCCAATTTAAAGAGCTGTTTTGAGAGTGTTATAAATCCGTTTCCACCCCAGGGATAACACTTCTCGCACGCGCAACCGCCCTCGTCATACGGCCAGGTTAAAACCAAATCGGGCGTATTGTGCCGCAGCCCTTCGAGCAATTCCCGGTTATAACGCATAATCAGTTCGTTGGCGCCCGGGATGGAAGGGCACATCATGTTGCCGCTGTTGCCCCTGCGTCCCGTCGGGTCTTTGTGCGGCGTAAACAGAAACTCTTCCGGAAATTGCTTGTAACCGCTGTTGACAACCAGGGTTGTTGCAGCCTTCATACCGAGGGAGTGCACAATACCGAAGATTTGATTGAGGCGGTTTATCTGAATCCCGCACTCCGGGTCGTTTTCGTTTGGTATGTCAATCATCGGGAAGATGGCTTTGATATAGTTGTAACCCCAAAGGGCGAGGTCTTCGATATAGCGGCTGATTTCCTCAATGGCCGCGACATGGTAAAAATTATGGAAATGGGACGCAAAGTACACGCCGCGGATGGCGCACTTCGGTTTTTGTGTGCCGCGCCACCGGCAAGGTTCAGCCGAGTTTTCATAGAATTCCGTCATGCGCAGAAAAAAGCCCGCGCCGTGAATCAGCCCGGGCAAACCGCCGGCGGTGATCGCAGCGCCGCCATCCCTGTCTGCAATTGCGAATTCATCCGGCTCCATATTTGTCTTTATATCGAAGAAAACCGGATACCCGTCCGGCGATATGTTCATATTGCGCTCCAGGATACGCGCCGTAAAAATCGAAACCGCGCGCTCGGCGGACTGGCATTCGGTATGGGGATAAAAAGCGTTCACCATACAATATTTTTTCCTTTCATAACCCAGGGTTAGGGCTCTTTTCAAGCCCTCCTTTTCAAGGAGGGTGGCGGACTTCAGTCCGACGGGTGATTAAATCCTCAGACGCCTTCGGGCGTCAGCTCCTTTGGAAAAGGAGCCTTTTGTTGGAAGAAAAACCCTTGCAGATGTTGAAGCTTTTGTCTGTAAAGTACATCAGCTTTACAGACAAACCTCTCAGTCGCCTACGGCGCCAGCTCTCCTATAATAGGAGAGCCAAGTATGAAACCCCGGTGCTTGCCTCTCCTGCGTCAGGAGAGGTGGCAGGCAAATTGCCTGACGGAGAGGTCGAACACCGTGTTATTGACCACTGCCCACCGACAAAATTCAACTCCCGCCCCGCGGTGCCGGCATTCTGTACGCCGGTAGTTGAATTTTAAAATGCGCAGCTTACTGCGCTATGACCACTGACAACTAACCAAGGTGCCTATCCATAAACCGCATAAACATCTGCCAATCGTACCGGCTTAAGAAGTGGGTGCCCACTCGCAAATGGTAACCGATATCGCCTTCGTGCAAATACTCGCCCGGCTCGGGATAACGGCCTTCATGCACAAATCCTTTTTTGCCCAGCAGTTTGTAGGCATCGTCTGCCGCAACGCAAGCTAAGAACTCGCTTTGCGGGTCCGCCCAGATATCCTCCGACGCGCTCGCCACATACACCGGGCGCGGCGCCAACAGGGCAATCAGTTCGTGCTGGTCAAAGGGCATCGTGTGCTCCTGCCCCTGATACTTCCGGTAATTCTCACAGAACCAGTACGGGAAGCGGCTTGTAATCTGCTCCACTCTTTCGCCCATCTTGTCCCTGGTAATTGCAGCGCCGCTGCAGCCGGAATCGTTGGAAACGGCAGACGCAAAGCGTTCGTCCTGCGCGCCGCACCAAAGCGAAGTTTTCCCCAGGCGCGAATGACCGGCGCAAAAGATGCGGTCTTTGTCGATACCATCCAGCGTCTGCGCATGATCCATCACCCGGCTCGCCGCCCACGCCCACATGGCTATTTTGCCCCAATCCGCGCCGTCATTCTTTCTGTCAAACATGGCGGCAAGCCCGGTTGAAAAACCGTCGTCCTTATCCTCGGTCACATCATTATAGCAAAATACAGCCAGGGCATAACCGTTGTCCACAATTTCCTCAATCGGGCCGTATTTACCGATGGGGTACTTGGTGAAGGATATATAGATAATCAGCGGCAGTTTCTTTTCACTGATTGGCAGCACCAAATCGACCGGGAAGGAGAATGCGCCCTTCGGTGTTTGAAACTTCAAAGAAACCTCCCGGTGCTCCGCCTTGCCAGCCCATGCCCGCTCTTCGCGGTGGGTTGTCTCCGCCTCAACATAAGGGGGCGGAGGCGGCGAAACACCATACTCCTCACGCGCAAAAACTTCCAGCAATTCTTTGCGCCGCTGCGGCCAGTTTTCCGCTGTGGTGTTTGCTGTCAGTAGCGAAGGCAGTTTCCGGTTTGATAAATCATCAAAAAGCATCGGTTGTTCTCCTTGCATAAAATATCGCCGGTACCAGCGAAAATGCGCTGAACCGGCGTCCTATCATTTCAGCCTTACGGCTAAATCTTTTATCTTTTCTTCAATGATTGCTATCGTTTTCTTGAATTCATCATCACTCTTGCCGTTGGGGTCGTCGAGCCCCCAGTCCTCCCGCATTTTTACCGGTAAAAGCGGGCACTGCACATTGCAGCCCATGGTGACTGCCACATCAATCGGCGGAAGCTCCGCGATAAGCTTGGAATGCTGCGTCTGCTCCATATCGATTTTATAAAGCTCTTTCATCAGCCGCACGGCATCCTGATTAATCCGCGGTTTCGTTTCGGTCCCGGCGGAATAGCTTTCAAACACATCCGCGGCAAAGTGTTTGCCGAGCGCTTCGGCTATTTGAGAGCGGCAGGAGTTGTGCACGCAGATGAAAGCGACTTTTTGTTTTTGGTTGCTCATGTTTTTCTCCTTTTGTTAGTGGAATGCAACCCGCAGGGTGATTAA
>CAYUWQ010000148.1:0-3860 GCA_964448455.1 uncultured Eubacteriales bacterium
CGTTTAAATCTGTGAACAGCATCGGATGTCCGCCGTCAAAGCGGAAATACCGGCCGGTTTGGTAGAAAGGTTTGAATCCGAAAGTCCACTTGCCGGTGATTTCATTGCTGCAGGTGTTCGCAACGCTGACACAGTATTTGCCGTTTACATCAAAATTCGACCAAAGCATCAGCAGTTTCCCGTTTTCACTCCGGTATAGAAACGGGCCGTCGGTAATGCCCTTGTTGGTCCAAACAGGGTCATTCGCCTTAAAAAGCTGAACAGGCTCGGAAATGAAGCAGGAAAAGTCTTCGCTCAATTTCGCGGCTGCCATCGCGCCGACTTGATCCGGCATACTTGTCCATTCGTGTACAAAAACCATCCAAGGCTGACCGTCCGGGTCAATATACAGCGTGCCGTCAATACTGTCCCAGCTGTGCGGGGTGATATGGCCGGCGGATATTTCGGTGAACGGCCCGAGCGGACTATCCGCTTTATAAACGGACACGCCCCTGTGCTGCGTTGCCTGCGAAAAGTAAGTGGCAAACAGATAGAAGCTGCCGTTATAATAATGGCATTCCGGCGCCCAAAAGCAATTGATGCCGTCATACCCCGCCGGAGCGGAAAACACATTGACGGGTCCCGCCCAGTTTTCCAAATCTTCGCTCACATAACAGCCGTATCCGGGTCCCTGCGCCGCACCGGTACCGTACATAAAATATTGCTGACCATATACCAGTATAAAGGGATCTCTGATGTGGATATCCGCCGTCGGTCTGGTATTTGCCATGTCCAAAACAGCCGGATTAATATCAAGGACGACAGTTTCCTCCCCAAAATGAGTGCCGATATTTAAAGACAAACCGCTTGCCTGCGCTGCCGCGGAAAAAACGAGTGAAGCGGCTGTAACGAATGACATGATTTTTTTTGCTAAACCGGATGCTTGCAACATAGTTTATCCCTCCTGTTAACGGTCTGATAAAAAGAATATATCCTGTTTTTGCGGGCAAGTCAATTGTTTAAGTTTAAAATCGGTGACAACGAATTGTCGCTGTGATATACTGTTTTTCGAACAGTGAAGGTGATCAGTATGATAAAAATGGTTGAAATAAAACCGGGCGAGGATTACTCAAAATCAGCAACTATCCGTATAAAGGTATTTGTTGAAGAGCAGGGCATCCCCGTTGAGAATGAAATGGACGAGCATGATGCTTTTGCCTGGCACATTGTTTTATACCGGGATGCCGACCCCGTCGGCAGCGGTAGAATTTACATCGAAAACGACACTGCAAAACTCGGCCGCCTCGCCGTAATGAAGCATGAACGGGGCAACGGCTACGCGACGATGATCTGCAATGCCTTGATTGAGGTTGCCAAACGGGAAAACGCGAAGCTTGTTACCTTGAATTCGCAAAGTTATGTCGCCTCACTTTACGATAAAATGGGCTTCATCCGCTGCGGCGATGAGTTTCTTGAAGAAGGAATCCCGCATATTAGAATGGATTTGGAGTTGAAAGCGTGAAAATATATTTTCACGCGTAAAAAAGTCACTTACAGGTCAAAAAGTAAGACCGGTATCCGCTTTGCGGAACGCGTCTTTTTCGCTACAATTTGTGCCGCCACCATTGGCGGCGGAATGGAATCTTATATGACTAATTCAATATCATTACTTTTCAAACTAATTGTGAGGTGGATCATTTTGGCCGCTGTGACAATTTCTTCCCTTTTCGGGCTGGTTTACAAAGCGCCGTTTACCGACAAAATAGCGGACACAACCGGGCTGTCGGCAGCAGCAGGTAAACCCGGCGGTTTGGTCGTTAATATTGACATCAACAGCACCAATACGCCGTTTCTCAACGCATGCGCGGCGAACGGTACTTTTAATGAGGCGGATTTATATGTATATGTTGACCAGTATGACAACACGCAAATCACTGATTTGGCCTTTAATGTGTTCTGCCAGTATTCCGCAACACCGTCGGATATCTGGACGGATTCGACTGATAAATATCTGCAGACCACGGAAAATGGCGTTGCGGTGGATTATAAATCTCTGTATGAAGGTATTTATCAATACTACCAGCAAAGCATTGACCCGTACCAAGTCTGGTTTGACCGCTGTAAAACAGATGGTATCAATGCCTGGCTTTCGCTTCGTATGAATGACTGCCACGAGCCGGACGAAGCCGCAAGCTTTTTGCGCAGTGACTTTTTCTATGAAGCCCGTGAAAAGGGTTGGATGATAGGCAGCGATTACGGCTACTACCGCAACTGCTTTGACTACGCGGTGCCGGCAGTCCGGCAAAAAATGCTGGATTACACAAGAGAACAGCTTATGCGTTATGATGTTGACGGCATTGAACTGGATTGGATGCGCGAAATTACCTGCTTTGACTATAACAACAACCCCGGCTGCGCCGCTGTGATGAATGATTTTATGCGGGAGACAAACAGCATTGTCCGCGAAGCGGAGGCGAAATGGGAGCACGATATTCAGATTATGGCAAGGCTCCCGCGGGATGTTGAGCAAAGTTTGGTATATGGATTCGACGCCGTTACCTGGGCAAACGAAAAACTGGTTGATATAATCGTTGTAACGCCCCGATGGGCGACCTGCGACAGCGCTATGCCGCTTGCGGACTGGGCAGATAAGTGTAATGGTGTAAAGCTTTACGCAGGAATCGAGACCCTTGTGGCCAAGCAGGGCGCGGATTTTCAAGCAACGGCGGATGTCGTTCGGGGATATGCCGCGCAGTATTTAACCGCCGGTGCCGACAAAATATATCTCTACAATTATTATGATAATCCGCTCAATCCCGCCTGGGCAGGCAGAAATCCGGCAATCTTTGCCTCCTGCGGGCAACTTGAAACGGCGCTGAACGCAAGCAGGCGGCATGTTGTCACTTACCAGGACATTTCCCCGGATGGTTATGGGCCATATAAGCCGCTGCCGCTGAAGGTAACAGCATACAACACACAGACACTGAAAGTTGAAACGGGTTATATCTCTGCCGTTGCCGGGGTAACCGTGATTGTGGGGACAAAAACGCCGGATAAAATAAAGAATATCACACTCAAGGCCAACGGGGTCTTATGTGTAAAAGCACAAGACGGTCCGCCGGCAGACCATACCTATGCGGATGAGGATGTCATCTTGTTCCGATATACAATAGAAAATAATGACCTCACCAATCTGCAGAAGCTGAGCTTTGAAAACACCGGAATCCTGACGGTTCAAATTGATTATGTTGAGATTGTGGTGACATTCTAATTCCGGATGACTCGAACGATTTTTAGAGGAGTTTGGTTATGGCAAATATCACAATGAAGATCACAGCGTTTGTTCTGGCGTTATTCTCCGTATTACAGAGTTTTTTTGGGGGGATTGTCTTTCACCTTCCGGTCAAATACGATATGCCGTCGGCGAATGAAATTGTCGCTAAGTTCGAGGCAAGCGGCAGTGAAGGTGTTCATCCCCGCATTTACGCAACCGCGGCGGATTTTGCCGCGATAAACATAAAAATAGGCGCCGATACAACTGCCGCCGCCTGGTATGCCAAGGTGCTCGCAGGGGCGGACAGTATCATCGGCAAGGACCTGCTCAAGCATGAGCTGCCGGATGGGGTGCGTCTGCTGAGCATTTCGCGCGAAGCACTTAACCGTATGCTTCACCTCGGTTTGGTCTGGCAGCTCACAGGCAACGATGCGTATGCCCTGCGCGCCTGGCGGGAACTGGAGGCAATCTCCGCTTTTCCGGACTGGAATCCCGCACACTTTTTGGACACGGGCGAAATGGCCCACGCCTTTGCCATCGGATATGACTGGTTATATAATTATCTGTCCGCCGCGCAAAAACAGACGATAGTCTCCGCCGTTTTCCG
>CAYUWQ010000149.1:0-3857 GCA_964448455.1 uncultured Eubacteriales bacterium
CTGTCCTAATGGATTAGTTGTTGTATGAATTCCATTTGGTTTTAGTCTATGAACATCTTTAGGTATATCAAACAAGAAATCGCAACTATTCACATCTAACCCAACTTCTGCAAACTCATCTGCAAATTGCTGAGGTAAAGTATGATGTACTTCTCCAGTTGGGATTTTTCCCGTTGCTTCATGATAAAGTTTTTTGTTGCCAGTGAGTTTCAACGCTACGTAATCTGCTCCACCCTCAAAACCACTCGCATCCGATTTACCGAAACCATAAGCTCCCGTTCCCTGCGCCTTTGCTGAAATAGCCGTCAGACTTTTTGGCGTTACATTTAGAGATTTTAATCTTGAATACTCTGAGCAGCCAAAATTCGCTAACCCCGAAACAATCATTTCCTTTGGATCAACCTTGCCGGTGAGGATATACTGCATAGCAGCGTCGCCTGCCATATCACCGACTGACGCAAAGACGGAGTTGCTTACTCCTTTGAGCCCGATTGAGATGCCGTATTTCGCAATGCCTCCCGATATTGTGCCTGATGCAAAGCCTGCGAAACCGACCTTGGCGCAGCCTTAGCCTTCTTCCACCGTACCCACCAACCGGATATAGGCGATAACCTTTTGAAGCGTAACAAAAACACTCATTAACTGCGCTTGATTAAGGCTGTTCAGCATAAAAGAAATTCCACCGTCAAAGGTGTTAAGTTCCATTGTTTCACTCCACCAGCCTTTTTGAGTATCGCCGACGCGGTAAAGATACCGTTTGTTCGCCGTTAGTCCGGTCAAATCTACGGTATGCTTCACCTGGCTGAGTGTATATGGGAACAGCCCGGTAAAGCCGAGTGACAGCGCCGTGAAAGTACGGTCAACCGGTTCGGTATTGGTTTGGATTTGATACCCCGCCGACGGCACGCCGGTGAATACAGGGTTCGAAGAATATGGTACGATTTCAATAGCGCTGCCGGTGACGGAATACTTGGTGTACCAGGTGATTGTTTTGGCTGCCGGAGAGTTGCCCGTTTGAACATCAATATCCGCAGGCCGCCGGTAATCACCCGGCACGGGCACCACGGGCACGTGGCCGGAATAGGTCAGCTTTACATTGCTGTCCTGCCGGACACCCGGGTTACTGTCGGTTATTAAACTGCGCACCCAAAAAGCGAGGGACTCCCCAAAGCCGCTTTCGTTGACATAAATATCCAGCGCGCCGTCAAGCAATTTGGCGGCGTTTTTCTGCGGTACAACGCCGATTTTACACAGGAAGTTGATGAGGCTCGCGTAGCTGTTGTCCCCGCCGAGCATCATATTGAGCATCAGTTCCAAAAACGCGCCGACCGTTTCACGCGGGATATCCCGCACAAAAAACGTTGATAGGTTCAACCGGAGGGTCGCAAGCAGTTCGTCCATGAGGATATCATTCAAGATTACATCGACAAGCGCCTTCACAAGCAGGTTGGTAAAGCCGCCGTTTTCAAATTGTTCGAGCACATCCGCCATAAAAGCGTCGTCGGACAAATCCTCGTCCCCGTTGAATAGATAAGTCACCAGACTCATGCCGAACTCCTCCAAATTGCCTCCCCTGCCGGCATTGCCGAAACCGGGGGAATCAAGAAATTTGGTGGACGGAACGGCTGACACCTGCATAAAGGCAACCTTGTCGATGGCTCGTTTCAAGAGCGCTTTCACGCGCTCGGGGTCATTCGCATATGTTTTTTCTATCTGCCCCGCTAAATCGTCAATAAAGCCCATGATGTTTTTTGCCGAGAACAAGCTGACATTGCCGACAGTTAACCCGCTGCCCAAAACGCTGCTTAGCATGGCCTCCAAATCGATGCCCATGCCCTTGAGCAGGTTCACAAAGCCCTGCTGCCGGATTTTGCCCACATAATCGAGCACAACATTGCCCGCCATATCCGCGCCGTAGTTCGCGAGCCCGTCATGCCCGAAGGATTGCCAAAACGAAAAGGTGTCCCGATAGGGCTGTTCATACGCTTTACCCGCAAACACAACGGGGGTTACACAATCCGCGTCAAACGATTGTATGTCCGCCGAAAACTCACTGCCGGTGTTGTTAAACAGCACTTCCCTAAAGGTGTTCGGGTAACCCGAAAGTGACGCCGTGGCTATATCCGCAATGCTTTCGCCACTGTCGGAATACCCGACAGCCACATCGCTTTGGTGCATGTGCCCGGTAAAAACAGTCCGCATACCTGCCTGCGCGAGTGCCTCACTCACCGGCAGGTAATTGTCAAGAATAAGCGTGGGCATCACCGTTGCTTCAATAGGGGTGTGCGGTACAAGGCTGTGGTGCATCATGCCGATAACCGCTTCCCCGTTAGCTTTCGCGTCGGCAGTTTCATTTAAAATCCAAGCCACCAAATCATCGGAAAACTTGCCTTCGCCCTCATGCTCATCGTCACCGTCGGAGGTGTTGTCCCAGCTGTATTTGCCGGAATCCATCACGATAAGCCGGTATCCGCCGTCGAGCCGCACGGAATAGGACAGCATGCCGCCCTTTTTGCCTTCCGCCGGTGTGAAGGTGTGGTATGCCAAATCATAGCCGAGATTTTGATAAATGGTCAGCCAGTCCTCCGGCGTGGTTCTGCGAGCCCGTTCCTTCACGCCGTTCTCAAAAGTCGCGGCAGCGCCGTTGTTAATGTCGTGATTGCCGTTGGTGACAATTACTTGTATGCCCGTCTCCCGTTCAAAGCGCTCGAGCCGTTCGGCAAGCAGGCGATGACCTTCATACTCCCCGTCCCGCGTTACATCACCGGGTACAAGCAGATACTTCATCCCGTTAGTTTTTGCGTGCTCCGCCATTGCGGCCAGCGCGGCATCCAACAGCGCTACGCTCTGCGGTTCCTGCCTGGTGTTTTTGAGCGAATAATCCATAAATGCTTCGCAATAGTTGCCCGTCAATTCTGCCGGGAAATAGTGAATGTCCGCAATTACGCCGACTTGCAGCGGCGCGTTTTTTTCTGCTTTAACACTCAGCGGCAGAGCTGAAATGATGAGTGCGGCCGTGAGGGTAAGACTCAGCAGTTTTTTCAAGAATGATCATCCTTTACTTGTTTGGTTGCGTATTGAAGCAATCAGCGGTACCGGGCATACAGTGCCATAAAGGTGTAGGGATCGACAATTTTCAATTTATATTCCGGATGTTCTGTGTTGATTTCTTCCGCCCAGTTTGCCACCTCTGCCGGTGATTTTAAAATCACACGGGCTGCCGTAAAAGCATTCCCTGTTTTTTCGGGGTTTTCGTTCAGGTGTGATGCAAGATCCGCCGCAGAGCCGCAGTCATGCATCTGAACAACGGGCATCCCATTCACGCACGATGTTCCGCCCGCCATATTGGTAAGCAGGCCTTGAGGTGCAAAGGAGGAATAGGCTTTGTAAACGGATTTCCTCAGCAGTTTTTCGTGCGGCAGGTTTGCCCCTTTGTCAAAAATCAAGAAGCCTTGAATATCCAAATCGAATTGTTTAAAAACCGCGGCATTGTAGGCTGTCCATTGCTTCAAATTTCCGAATGCGAGGGATGTTTGGAGCGCCTCCGGGTTCAAATAACCGACGCCGTTGTCCCCCGCGACAAAATAGTCGTTATTAGTCGCTGTAGTGTACATGTAATCGATTATATGAGGCGCTCGGTCGTAAAGACCGGGCGCGAACGACCATGCCAAGGGCAGGGTGCCCCGCTCAGCATTATCCCAATAGGCGAGAGACTGGGAGGATAGCCACGCGGCGGAATCGTAGTCGCCCATATAAATCATGACATAATTGTACTTTTCACCGGTATCCGGGTCGGGCGTCTTATCACAGCGCTGCGTGTAACGCTCCTGCCGCGGGTAGTGCATAAACACGGAAGC
>CAYUWQ010000150.1:0-3833 GCA_964448455.1 uncultured Eubacteriales bacterium
CTTTGATGAACTGTACGATTTTATCCTTTGCCTCAAAGTTTTTGGGGTAAATATTAATTGACCTCGGGGTTTCAAGGTCCGCAACACCCAACACCTTCAGGTTTTGTTTAAGGGTCGATTTGGAAACTGTCGGGACAGGTTCCGGCACCGGTTCGGTGACCGGCTCTGTAACAGGTTGTGTAACCGCGGGGTCTGTGACGCCCGGCTTTGTCGCCGGTTTTGTGGTTTCCTCCGGTTTGCTGTCGGATTCAATTATTTTTGTGAGCATTTGAAGCTTGGCGTTTTTATCCAACAAAGGGGAATTGATATAGGCATATGCCTGTTGGCCGGTGAGGTTGCCCATCCCCTCAATCTGCTGCCCTGCAAGCATTTCGTCAAAATAATCAATCATTCGCTGCCGCTCGCTTAGTGTGCGCGTGTTTTTTAAAAAAAGCGTGGCAAAATCAAGCAGTTTTGTCTGATCATCGCCGGTATAGTTTGCTTTGATATACGCATAAACTTGTTCTTCGGTCATGGTTGCCGCAGGGGCGGTGGTGCTTTCCACAAAAGCGGCGGAGGGGGCGCTGCCGTTAAAACCGAGCGCGGCGGCAGCAGGTGCTTCAAAAGCTGTGCCGGTGGTTGCGGCGGCAGTAGTGCTTTCCTCAGGTGTGGTTGTGATCTCTTCCCGCGTTGCGGTTTCTTCGGCGGTTATTGCCGGCACCACTTCAAACGGCAGGTTTTTAAAGATGTCCAGCCCGGGGTTGGCAAGCTGCTGTTTGACAATCTCACGGCTGTTCGTCTCATTAATCACATATTCGGTAAGGGTTTTTAGGTAGCCGATCGAGCTGTTCGATGTATTGGTGACGGATTGTTCGCTTGGTTTCACAATGCCGGCAACCTTCAGGTCCGTGCCGTTGCCGATTAGGCTCACGATCGTTGCGTCGTCATCGCTTTTATCCTGCCATGTTCCGCTTGCTTCATCAAAAATGAAGTAATCGGGCTGAAGCACAAGCTTGAAGGTTCTTGCCATGATTTCTTCATAGGTGAATTCCGTTTGACCGGGATCATAAACTTCATTGTTCCGGATTGCTTTCATGGCTGCCGCGGCGTCTTTGATGCCGAGCGCCATGAGCGTCTGCTCGTCAATTTCGTCATTGGCGTTGACGATAACGACCACTTCGTTGAAAGATTTCGGCCATTCGCCCGCGACGATATCATACTGGCTTTCCAGCAGTGTATCGTTATCAATAAGTTCATTCCACATACTGGAAGTGGACGACATTGCCGAGTTGCTTTCGAGATCATTGTCGAGCGGGCTGGGATTTAATTGGTTGATTCCGGCCGCAGTGTCCGGCGCGTAGATATGCAGGGTGACACCGTACCTGTATTTAACAGCGTTTATGGAACTGTCCAGTTCGCTCTTCTTGCTCTCCAGATAAACCTTAAAATCTTTGAGATTATTCTTCCAGGTGTTTGCGGAGCGGGTGTTCATTCTGTCAATCATCGAAGTGTTCGAATGGATCTTACCGTCATTGCGGGTTACTGCCGGTTTATCGCTGTTCTCTTTGCGCTGACCCATTAACGCGCTCACATCGACGGCGTCGGTTTCAATGGAAAGCGGATAGGAGGAAAGCGTGTCCGCCTGTACGGAGTTGATATAAGTCTGAAAGCCGCTTGACAGCGACAAAATCAGCGCGATGCCGATGATGCCGATAGAGCCCGCGAACGATGTCAGGATGGTTCTCGCTTTTTTGGTCAGCAGATTGTTGAGCGACAGCGAAAGGGCGGTGAAAAAGGACATCGATGTCTTATCCTTTTTCTTCCTGCGCTTACTCGTCACCGCCGGCGCGGCAGCGGCATCCGCCGCGAGCGCTTCATCGGTGTACGGGTTGCTGTCTGCGGTTATTTTACCGTCTTTGAGGTGGATGATGCGGTTCGCGTAATGCCCGGCAATTTCCGGGTTGTGGGTGACCATGATAATCAGCCTGTCTTTGGCAATCTCTTTCAACAGGTCGATAACCTGCAGGGAAGTTTCGGAATCCAGCGCGCCGGTCGGTTCGTCCGCGAGCAGGATGTCCGGATTGTTGACAAGCGCGCGCGCAATCGCGACCCGCTGCATCTGGCCGCCGGACATTTGGTTGGGCTTTTTATGCAGCTGGTCGGCCAGGCCGACTTTTGCCAGCACATCCTTCGCGCGCTGCCGTCTTTCGGTTTTCGGCACGCCGGAGAGTGTGAGCGCCAGCTCGACATTGGCCAGGGCGGTTTGATGGGGAATAAGGTTGTAGCTTTGGAAAACGAACCCGATGGAATGGTTGCGGTAAGCGTCCCAGTCGGCGTCCTTGTATTCTTTGGTTGATTTTTCATTAATGATCAAATCGCCGCTGGTGTATCGGTCAAGCCCGCCGATGATATTCAGCAGCGTTGTTTTGCCGGAGCCCGACTGCCCGAGCACAGCGACAAACTCATTTTCCCTGAAATTGACGGACAAGTCATTCAAAGCATCCTGGGAGAGTTCGCCCGTCTTATAGGTTTTGGTAATATTTTTAAGCTGTAGCATCTTTGCGGCCTCTTTTACTCAGATTTGTTCCAGGTTCTAATTATACAGGTTGACAGCCGGCTATAAATTAAGGAATCGGCATTATAACTTTAATTTTTTGTGAACAAAACAAGTGATCTTATACCGGCTGTGCCGCTTTGCCGGGTTTAGCGGCAAACAGCATTGACGGTTTACCGCGGATAGAGTAGAATTCAATCAAGCATCAAAATCGACATTTGGAGGCTGAAAAAATGCAATACGATGATAAATACATGGCCTACATGGGGCTGGCGCCCAAAAACATCCCGCACTGGGAGCATTGGTCCAACCCGGACGCGGAAACGGCACTCACCGGCATCGATTATTACGAGCACCCGCGGCTGTGCCGCTTAAAAATGCGCGAGCTTTTCCCGCAGCTTGGCTTGGGCGTGCCCGGGTCCGACAAACCGAAGCCCCGGCCGAGGTTTGGTGGCAAAGGCGAGAGCTCGAACAGCGAGAAGCATACCGTTCGCTGGGGAGAGGGCGAAACAGCCACCTGGGAGCACGGTGAGGCGTTTTTCAAAACCGAGGAGGATGTGTTCGCTTTCAGTCCGCTGGAACATGCCGCAAACTTTGTCAAATGGCCGCATGTGGTGGAAAATTGGGATTTTAGCAGTGAAGAGGGCATTTTTGAATTCCGCGGCGGGGATAATTCCCCGGACGCGCCGCGCAGGGGCGAGCCGGGTGCCGCGTCCATGATCAGCTTTTACAACACCATGTTCATGTGGCCGCTGCTGACCTTCGGGTGGGACCTTTTTTTGCAGTGCTGCCTGGATGAGCGCTTCGCGCGGATTATGGATGAATTCGCGGAAATTAACCGCCGCGTTTTTCGCGCCTTCGCGCGCCTGCCCGTCAACTTCGTGCTCTGCCATGACGATATTGTCACCACACGCGGGCCGGTTTGCTCGCCCACGTGGATGAACCGTTACATCTACCCCCGGTATGAGGAGTTTTGGGGAATATTAAAGGCGGCGGGCAAGGAAATTATCTTTATGGCGGACGGCTGTATGGACGCCTGTGCCGACAATGTGTTCGCGTGCGGGGCACGCGGGATTATCTCCGAACCGTATACGGATTACAAAACAATCGCCAAAAAACACAAAGACTGTTTCTTGGCGGGAGAGGGCGACAACCGTATTTTGAGCAGCTGCGACGACAAAGCCATCAAAGACATGGTGCTGAGTATGGTGGAAACCTCAAAACTGACCGGCGGCTATATGATGTGCATCGGCAATCATATTCCGTGGAATGTGCCGGCCGAGGGGATTAAGAAGTATTT
>CAYUWQ010000151.1:0-3829 GCA_964448455.1 uncultured Eubacteriales bacterium
CTTGAAAGATTTTTTAGAAAGGACTGATAAAAATGAGCAAAAAGATTAACGGGACAGAATATACCACCTTTGATGACCTTTGGAACGATCCCAAACTGCTGACAGAAATTGAAAAAGACGAAATACAGCTTAAAATTGATTTAGTCGGCAAGCTCATTGAGGCAAGGGAGCAAAAGGGAATATCACAAAAACGGCTTGCCGAGATGTCCGGTCTTAAACAACCCGCTATCGCAAGGCTGGAAAGGATGATGGCAACTCCGCAAATAGATACTCTTTTTAGAGTTTTAAAACCATTGGGATACACATTGGAGATTGTTCCGGATAAAAGTGCCAGACGATAAACAGTAAAAAGATCGTATGGTTGAAAACTTCGAACGCAACCGGGCTGACTGTATATAAAGATGCAGTCAACCCGGTCTTTTTTGTTGATATCACATTTTATTTTTCTGCACAATCAAGCTTTTTAAAGTGTTTCTGAAGCAATCGTCCTGCCCGGCTGTTCGTTTGGACGGTCCTTTTGTCCTGCCACCGGCCATGCGGATTTTCTTGGAGTTGTGCCGCGCCAGCAGCAATCCGTCAATGTTATTGTCGTCATAAACCTTGCCGTCTTGGCTGAGTGTTATTGCGTTTCTTGCCAAACACATCGCCGCCAGCCCATAATCCTGCGTAATTACAATATCACCATTTTGCACCATGTTCACCAGCGCAAAGTCAACACTGTCAGCACCTTTGGAAACGGTTACGATTGTTGCTCCATCCTTTTCAAACACATGGGATGTGTCGCAAAGGATAATGCACTCGATGCTGTTTTCTTTTGCGGTTTCAACGGCGATATCCACAACCGGGCAGCCGTCCGCGTCAATGAGTATCCTCATACTTCCAACTCTTTTATCAGGTCCGCGATGCCTGCCTCAAAATTCACCCCGTAACGCACATCTGTACCGGCGTCTTTGGTCCGCTGTATGCTCCCGCAGGTGAAGTTCACGGCGATTTGCGCCGACTGCGCGATTGTTTTGCCGCTCAAATAGGCCGCAAGCATAGCGCTCGCGAAAATATCACCGGTACCGTGAAAATTGCCGTCAATTGTATCGGAAAAAGCGTAGGTTGTTTCGCCGGTATCTTTATCATAAGCGGCTGCGCCAAGCCGTCCCTCATCGAACATGACTCCGGTCAGAACAATCTTCGATGGTCCCAAACCGCTCAGTTTGCACAGCAGGTTATCAATATAATCATGTGTATATGGCCATTCCCGGTACGCTTCACCCAAGAGAAATGCCGCTTCCGTCATGTTCGGTACAATAATATCGGCTTTTGCGCACAGCCCTGTCATTTCGCAGGCAAAATCCATATTAAAAACCGGGTACATCTTGCCGTTGTCCGCCATGGCGGGGTCAACGAGAACGATGGTGTCTGCCGTTTTGAATTTGTCGATAAACTCTTTTACAATGGCGATTTGTTCAAAAGAACCCAAAAATCCGCTGTAAATCGCGTCAAACTCAATGCCGAGCGTTTCCCAGTGCTTGGCAATTGGGCGCATATCCGCGGTTAAATCCCGGTAAGTGTAGCCTTCAAAGCCGCCCGTATGGGTTGAGAGCACAGCTGTCGGCATCACCGCGACTTCAATCCCCGCGGCGGAAATAATCGGCAGGGCAACGGTTAACGAGCATTTGCCGAAACCGGAAATATCATGGATGGCGGCGATCCGTTTTTGTTTTGGCATTTTTACAACCTCCTGTAAGTTATGAATAATATACCACAGGGTATTTGATAATACAAGTTGCGCAGACTGAAGAACACATCATTCAGCGACAGAAAAATTCATTGTGCGTTATGCTTGAAAATGTGATATAATATGACTGAATTTTATATATAATTGGAGATGAATTTATGAATATAGAAAAAATTCTGAGTTGCGTTGACCATACGCTGCTTGCCCAAACTGCCACATGGGACGACATCAAGGTGATTTGCGACGACGGGATGAAATATAAAACCGCGTCGGTCTGCATTCCGCCGTCGTTTGTCAAAATCGCCAAAGATTATATCGGCGATGAACCGGCTGTCTGTACAGTGATCGGTTTCCCCAACGGTTACAACACAACCGCCGTAAAACTTGCCGAGACCGAAGACGCCTTGGAAAACGGCGCGGATGAAATTGATATGGTTATCAACATCGGTGCGCTTAAATCAAAGCATTACGACTACATTTTGAATGAAATCAAAACGCTCAAAGAAGCCTGCGGCAGGAAAATATTAAAGGTTATCATCGAAACCTGCCTGCTCACAGATGAAGAAAAGATAAAAATGTGTGAGCTTGTCACCGAAGCCGGCGCGGATTTTATTAAGACCTCCACCGGCTTCTCAACCGGCGGGGCGACAATAGAAGATATTGAACTGTTTGCCGCGCATGTCGGAAAACATGTTAAAATCAAAGCGGCCGGCGGTATCAAAAGTCTGGAGGATGCCCAAGCCTTTATTGACCTTGGCTGTTCGCGGCTCGGCACGAGTTCGATTGTTAAGATTCTAAAGAACCAGGAAGCGGCGGGATATTGAACGATAGGTGAGCAATAGGTTAACAATTGGTGAGCGATAGGTTAACGGTTGTTTTACGATGGCTCAACTACTTCTCACCAATTTCTCACCCATTGCTCAACAAATCATAAGGTTGGTGATAATCATGGCAAATCGCGTCTTCATCATCGTCCTCGACAGCTTTGGCATTGGTGAACTGCCCGATGCCGCGGATTACGGCGATATAGGCAGCAATACGCTCTTATCCATTTCTAAATCATCCAAATTCAACGCGACGAATCTAAGGCGCATGGGCTTATTGAACATTGACGGCGTAACAGCCGGTACACGCGCGGCATCGCCGGAAGGCTGCTTTGCCCGCATGAATGAGAAGTCAAAGGGCAAAGATACCACCATCGGTCATTGGGAAATTGCCGGTATCATATCCGAAAAACCGCTGCCGACCTTTCCAGAAGGTTTCCCGGCGGAAGTGATTGAAAAATTCGAAAAGGCAACCGGTCGTAAAGCTTTGTGTAACATGCCATATTCCGGTACAGAAGTGATTGAAAAATACGGGCTGGAACATGTCAAGACCGGCAACCTGATTGTCTACACTTCGGCGGACAGCGTTTTTCAGATTGCCGCGCACGAGGATATTGTTCCCTTGGAGCAACTGTATGCTATCTGTCAACAAGCCCGTGACATTATGGTTGGGGAGTTCGGCGTTGGCCGCATCATCGCCCGCCCGTTTATCGGGGAGTATCCCAATTTTAAACGCACATCCAACCGCCATGACTTTTCTCTGGCTCCGCCGCAGACCACTATGCTCGACTTGTTGGCGGCCAAAGGATTTGAAACGCTTGGCGTCGGTAAAATAAACGACATTTTTGCGGGCAAGAACATTTCCTGGACGACCCGGACAACAAGCAACCGGGACGGAATGCAAAAAACGATTGAACTGCTGAACCGGGATTTCAAGGGGCTGTGCTTTGTCAACCTGGTTGATTTTGATATGCTCTATGGTCACCGCAACGATATTGACGGCTACGCGAATGCCATCAGCGAGGTTGATATGCAACTGGGTGAATTTATGCGTGGCATGAAGCCCGAAGATGTCTTGATTGTTACCGCCGACCATGGCTGCGATCCGGCAACGGCAAGCACCGACCATTCAAGGGAATATGTGCCGATGCTGATTTATGGTAAATCACTCAATAAAGGCATCAATCTCGGCACCAGAAAAACCTATGCGGATATCGCGGCAACTGTGCTGGATATCTTCGGTGTCGAAAACTCGCTGCCGGGTGAGAGTGTCTGG
>CAYUWQ010000152.1:0-3787 GCA_964448455.1 uncultured Eubacteriales bacterium
GCGGTCAAAACGCCGATTCCGGCTACCAACCACATTGAACCCTTTATCGGCAGGGTACCGGAACTTTGGGCTTATTACTGCTGCAGCCAGCATAAAGATTACATGTCTAACCGGTTTTTTGCCATGCCATCCCAGCGTAACCGTGTACTCGGCATGCAGTTGTATAAGTTTGAAGCAAAAGGCTTTTTACAGTGGGGGCACAACTTCTGGTACGCGCAGTTTTCGAAGCGGGAATTGAATCCGTTTGAAGAAAGTGACGCGGGCAAGGCTTTCCCGTCCGGCGACGCCTTTGTCGTCTATCCCGGTGACGACGGTTCGCCGCTCAATTCCCTGCGGCTGAAGGTGTTTTACGACGCGCTCCAGGATATGCGCGCCCTGCAGCTGCTTGAGACGCTTGTCGGCAGAGAAAAAACGCTGGCCTTGCTGGAGAAAGAACTTGACGAGCCGATAACCTTCCGTTCATACCCGCACAGCGAGGACTGGCAAATCAATAAGCGCGAACAAATCAACTTGGCCATCAAAAACAGCGTCCATTAAACAGGAAAAGAGCGGCGGCCTTCTTTGCAGGAGACCGCCGCTCTTTTTTTTGGATCAGTTAGCGAATTTTTCCATCGGATAATCGGGACGAATCTGAATATGTTTGGCAACAGCATCTGCGACAATCTGCGGCATTTTATCCGCCGGCACATACAGCGTTGTAAACCCGCCCCCGTTTGCCAATTCAAACTTCACGAAATAGCCGGCAACACTGTTGAAATAGGAAATGTGCGCGTTCAAGGCCATTTCGTCAACAACAGCTTTGTCGTCAGTTTTATAAGCCCCGCCAAAATTACCGTAATCGTTGGTCTGCGCCGACCAACCGCCGACAAAGTGGAAGGACATATCCGGGCCGTAGTAGTAAAAGTTATCCGTCAGTTTTGACGCGGAAATAACCTGTGCGGATACAAATCCGGTTTCCGAACCGTTTTCAAAGTAATCCATAAAACCGTTTTCTTCCAGAAAATCGAGCGTAGCCGTCATGTCTTTCGTGACAATCACACTTACCGAGCCGTAACCGGTCAGCGAACGGCCGGCGGATTCGGCCGGCATCTCCGGCATGTATTCGATTACATCTTTTGGCTTTTCACCCAACCGGTAAAATTGAATAGCGCCGATAGCCGGGGTCTGCGGAAAGAATCTTTCTTTTGCTGTCTGTGCGGTTAAATCCGTGACGAGCGCGCTGAGCAGCCCGCCGCGCAGGGCGGGCGTCAGATCGAGTTCGCTGGCGGTGTTCAGCCTGCTTGGATAGATGGAAACAGCGGAGTCCCGTGACTGGAATATACGCTTAATCTCTTTCGTTTCTGCGCTGTCAGTCTCCGTTTCCGGCTCGCTCAGGTTCTGCTTTATCAGCTCCCTGTAACGGTCGGTTTCATCAATGGCGAGCATTGCGGTCAAGGTTTCCATGGCTGCAGTACCGTAAAAACGGTTGATTGATTTTCCGTTTTTCAAGTGATAGGTAATTCTTACGGCACATTCTGTAACTTGTTGCTCAACCGGGAGTGCTGTGCCGATTTGAGTTGCCTTTACCTTACCCGCGTCAATGAATTTCCGGTGCAGTTTCGTGATGGTTTCCAGGTCTCTCGCGCTTTTGAATCCGGTAATCGGTGCATTGATGCCGTAAGCAAAAACAAACTCGCCGTCGCCGTACCCCCCGTATCCGAGGGAATTTACCATACCCGATGATGTCATGGGCGCTATTTCGACACTTTCAATGTTATCAAGGTTAGGTATCCTTGACGAATAACCGAACAGCCCGGTGGCGAAAAGCATTACAATTAAAAGCGCAATCCCCAGGTGAACCGGCAGTTTGACCAAGCCTTTTGCCCATTCCTTCAGGTTGCGTATGAGCGCGAAGTCAATAATCGCATAGAGAACAACAAACAACACAATACCGATGAGTATACCCGCGAAAACAGACTTCGCGGCGACAATGGCAATGGTCAACGGGAAAAATCCGATTAAAAAAGTGATAACAAAGTTGAGCGGTTTATTCACGCCGAGAAATCCGCAGATTTCCGCCTTGCGTCTTTGGAACAGATAGATGCCGGCAAAGAATAAGGCCGCCGCAACGGCAAACCAGATAATGGTATTGGCATAATGCGGCGCTTCAAAAACAAACTTGCTTTCGGTGCTCTCGCGTGAGAGCATGCCGATTTTAGATACCTGATTGAAAAGGAATAAAATCGGGTTATACCGTGCAAGGCCTGCCGCCAGGGAATTGGTGACCCGGTAATTTAAATCGTAAAAATGCCCGTACGGCGAACCAAGGGTGAGCTTGTTCATCAAGAACTGAATGCCGTAGAAAACCATTGTCGGTCCGAGCATCAAAATTCCGGAAAATGTGATTCCTTCAACAATTGTCCCCACGGCGCTGAACACCGCGGCGGTCAAACTGAATGCTGTGAACGACAGCGCGCAATAGCCGAGTATATAGTAAATGATGACCGACCAAAGCTCTTTGGAGGAACCGAAGGTGGATATGTTGATTACCAGGCAGGCCAGGAACGGCAGGGCAATAGAAACTGTCAGCATCAGGATCCCGGCGAGGTACTTTGAGGCAAACAGGTTTTTTCGCGTAATACCAAGGCTGTAGTAAACATTCACCGTCTTTTTAGCGGCGATAAAACGGAACATAACAACCCCGAGCAGGATGGAAAACGCGATGACGGACAAGTGAAGAAAAACATTGCCGGAAACCTGCCCGAATTCGTTGAATATAATATATTTGTACAAGTCGGTTATTTTTTCCGTACCCTGGAAAGCCGCACCTGTTTTAGGGTCATAGCTCATCGCGGTGAAACCTTTGATGGCAAAAACGCATGAAACCGGCACAGTCGCGATTAATGCGAACAAGTTCAGCAGCGGCAATACAAAATTGCCTTTGAGGGCGGACAGAAAGGTGAAAGTGAAGGTGCTAAGCGAAGATTTTTGTGAGGTCATAACCTGTTCCCTCCATTTCTTCCAAAAATATCTCCTCTAAAGACAGCGGAAATGTTTCCAGCAAAACAGGATTCATCGCCCGCAGTTTCTCTTCCAGTTCCGCGCTGTCTCCCTTTGCGGATAAGGTGACGATTTTGCCGTCTTGCGTAAAATGCTTGAGTTCAAGTCCCTCAAAGTCTGCTCTGTTAACCTCTCTGTCAAAAACAACACGGAATTTGCTGCGGCTGCCGCTGATTTCATCAACTGCGCGGTCGAGCACGATTTTTTGCCCGTTGATGAGCCCGATGTGGTCGCAGATATCGCCGAGTTCATGCAGGTTGTGGGAGGAAACGATGATGGCGCATTCTTTTTCTTTCATGTATTCCTGCAGCAGCTTTTTTGCCATATTCCGCTTTGCCGGGTCCAAACCGTCAAAACTTTCGTCCAGCAGCAGTACTTCCGGGTGGGTTGCCATGCCGAGCACCATTTCCGCCTGCCGCTGCATGCCTTTCGAAAAACTGTTGAGGCGCTTTGTTTTATCAAGGCCGAAAAGCCCTGTCAGGTTATTGAAGGTTGTTTCATTGAACTTCGGGTAATAACCCTTGTAGAAACGCGCCATTTTCTCCATGCTGGCGTAGGGCTGAAAATAAAGGTCATCCGGCACATAAAAAAGCCGCTGCTTCATCTTCGCGTTTTCAAAGATGTTTTCCCCGAGTATTTTTACCTCGCCGCCTTCGGGTTTGTACACGCCGGCGATTGTTTTGAGCAGTGTGGTTTTGCCCGCGCCGTTGTAACCGACCAACCCGTAAATAGACGCTTTTTCCACATG
>CAYUWQ010000153.1:0-3761 GCA_964448455.1 uncultured Eubacteriales bacterium
AATGCGCGTCCGCCTGCGCGATGGCGTAGCTTGTTTTGAGCATTTTTGCCATGCGCCGGCAGCGCACATCGCCGGGTATCTCTATATGAACATCGCTGACAGCCGTAAATCTTAAAACAGGAACGAAATCTCCGGCAGGCGGTTCAATATCCGCGACGCGGGTAAATAACCCGGCGAAATTCGAAACAGCGGTAAATAAAGCAAGCGCGGCCGAAATGAGCTTTGACAACATGATGTGCCTCCCGATTTAATGTACAATGACCGGATCAATCATCCGCTGTTTTATTATAGATATCCACAGCCGTTAAGTCAAGATGATTGGCCCGGTGTTTGCAAACGGGTGACAAGATAATTGCGCTGTGATATAATAACAATCAGTAAAATCGGGAAAGCGGTGCTGCTTTGTATCCGGACAACATCAAGCTGGTAACATACAGTCAAAATGAGGACAAACTCAACTGTGTCACACACCTCGCGGGGGTATTTCTGGCCGCCGCGGTGCTTGTGGTGTGCTTGAACGCATCGCTTGAGTCCGGGGCGGCAAATAAAATCATCTCCGCGCTTGTATACGGAATATCGATGCTGGTTCTTTACGGCGCGTCCGCTGTTTACCACGGGCTGCCGGCCGGGAACCTGAAGAAAATCGCCCGTGTGATTGATTATTCGATGATTTCTATTTTAATTGCCGGCACGGCGACCCCCTGCGCACTCATCGGGCTTTATGAAAAGGACCGGGGGCACGCGCTGTTTGTGTTCTTTTTTGCCTGGGGCTGCGCTGTGCTCGGGATTCTCATGTCGGTCCTGTTTTTTGAAAAGACCAAGACGCTGCGTATTATTTTGTATGTCGGCGAGGGGATTGTGATGTTCGCTTCGGTCTATCCGATAACCGGGATGATTAACAAACGCGCGCTCGGATTGCTGATTGTCGGGGGATTGGTGTACGCCGCCGGGATGATTTTTTTACGACTCGGGAGAAAACGGGAGTACGCGCACACGGTATTTCATCTTTTTGTGCTGGCGGGGAGCCTGACGCATTTTTATGTGATGGTAAAATATATTTTCGTATAAGTCATTATGAATTGATTTTTAGAAAAAAGAATGGTATTATTTACCGGTTAATAGGATATTAATGTCCAAGTTCTGCAGCAGTGTTATTTCTTCTGTGCGGATGCAAGTTTGAAAGAGCAGGTAACCAATTGAGTGTGTTAAAGAGTAAAAAACAAAACGAAGAACCCGGCATACCGCGACCGGAGCGCACAGCAACCGTGCCGGATTTTGGCTTGACATCCGAACAGGCAGCACAGCGCATAGCGGCCGGACTGGACAACAAGGCGGTGGATTCACCGTCCAAAACCGTTGCGCAAATCGTTTGGGGCAACATACTGACCTATTTCAACCTGATATTTTTTGTGCTGGCCATCGCGGTCATAGCCGTGGGCTCGTTCCGCAACCTGATGTTTATGGTGGTTGTTGTTGTGAACACGCTCATCGGCATCATTCAGGAACTCCGGGCTAAGCGCACGCTGGACAAACTGGTGCTCTTGTCCGAACCGAAGGCCACGGTGGTCAGGGACGGAGCGCTGCTGGAATTGCCGGTAAATGATACGGTGCTGGATGATATCGCTGTTTTCGTCAGCGGCAATCAGATATACGCAGACGGCTTGCTGCTTGCGGGTTCACTGCAGGTCAACGAATCGCTTGTGACGGGCGAATCCGATGAAATAATGAAAAAACCGGGGGACAAGCTGATTTCCGGCAGCTTTGTGGTGTCCGGCGAATGCCGGGCGAGGCTTGAGCGGGTCGGCAAGGATTCTTTTGTCTCCAAAATGACGGTTGAAGCCAAAAAATCAAAGAAAAGTAAGCAGACAGGCATGATGCGGGACCTCACAAGGCTTCTGCAGATTATCGGTATTGCCATTGTCCCTGTCGGCATCATGATGTTCACCAGGCAGACAGAGATCCTCGGGCTGACTGTGAAAGCGGGGGTGGAAAACACGACTGCGGCGCTGGTCGGAATGATACCGGAGGGACTTTACCTTTTGGTGAGCGTGGCACTTGCTGTAAGCGTTATCCGCCTCTCCAAAAGAAAAACGCTGGTGCGCGACCTGAAGTGTATTGAGACGCTCGCGCGCGCGGATGTGCTTTGTGTGGATAAAACAGGCACCATCACCGAAAACCGCATGGATGTTACGGGCGTTGTACCGCTTGACCCGGCAGGTATGACCCCTGAAGCCATTGAACGCCTTCTGGCGGATTTTACAGGCGATATGCCGGAGATTAACGCGACCATGCAGGCTATCAAAAAGCGGTTCGGAAGCGGCGCTTCCCGCCGGCCGGAAAAAATCAAGGAGTTTTCATCAGCGGACAAGTTCAGCGCGGTATCCTTCGGCGCGGCGGAAAACTACGCGCTCGGCGCGCCGGAGTTTATCTTGCGCGGCAGATTTCCCGAACATCTTGAAACAATTAAGGAATATGCCTCAACCGGCAGCCGTGTGCTGATGCTGGCAAAATGCTCAAGCCTTTACAGCGACAACATCCTGGAAACGGTCAGCCCGATTGCCTTGATTGTGCTTGAAAATCCGATACGCCCAACAGCAAAGGCAACCTTTGAATATTTTAATGAGCAGGGTGTTCAGATTAAGGTAATATCCGGGGACAATCCGGTCACCGTCTGCGCGGCGGCACAGAACGCGGGGATCAACAATGCCGAAAACTATATTGACGCGTCCCTGCTTGACAGCAAGGAAAAAATCGCGGAGGCGGCGGAAAAATACACGGTGTTCGGCCGCGTTTCCCCGGAGCAAAAACGCCAGCTGATTCTTTCGCTCCAAAAAGCGGGGCATACAGTCGCGATGACGGGTGACGGTGTGAACGATGTTTTAGCGCTCAAAGCGGCGGACTGCGGCATCGCGATGGCCTCCGGCAGCGAGGTCGCGTCAAAGGTGGCGCACCTGGTGATGCTCAACTCCGACTTTGATTCTATGCCGCATGTGGTCGCGGAAGGCCGGCGTGTTATTAATAACATCGAGCGGACAGCGTCACTTTTCCTTGTTAAGAACATCTTTTCGTTTATTCTGGCGATCATATCAATCTCGGCCGTTTTTGCTTATCCGCTCACACCCGCGCAGCTTTCGCTCGCGAGCATGATAACCATCGGTATTCCATCGTTTTTCCTTTCGCTCGAGCCGAACACTTCGCTTGTCCGCGGACGGTTTATCGCAAATGTGCTTTACCGGGCGCTGCCCGCCGCGCTGACGGACCTCTTTATTATCATCGGCGTTGTTTTGTTCACGGCAGCTTTTAAGCTGGATTCCGCGGAAGTGACGACTATCGCAGCGCTGCTGATCACTTCCGTCGGACTGATTATGGTCTGGAAGGTCTGCAGGCCGTTTAACCGGCTGCGGGCAGGACTCCTTGCAGGGCTGGTCGTGATGTTTATCGCAATTTTGGCAGTTGTTCCCGGTTTGTTCTCGATTGTTCCGATCGGCTTTGGGAGCACGCTGATTCTTGCTGTGTTTATTCTGCTGATCCCGTCCGTCATGTGGCTGTTTAGTGTCGGACTCGATAAAATCGCCGCGGGCTGCCGTTTTATCGCGCGGAAGATACACATACTGAAAACGGTGAAATAAAGGACGGGACGCAATGCGTTATTTCAACAAATCAGTTGTTTTTAAAGCGGGAACCGAAGGCTATGCGTTTTACAGGATACCGGTGCTGCTTATTGCAAGCAATGGAGACATTTTAGCGTTCGCGGAAGGCCG
>CAYUWQ010000154.1:0-3707 GCA_964448455.1 uncultured Eubacteriales bacterium
GGTTATGGAGATATAACGAAAGGAAGTTTTTTCTTTGAACGCCATCAAAGGAAAAATCATTGTAATCACCGGGGGAACGGCCGGCGTCGGCAAGTCCGTCGCGGAGATGCTGCAAAAAGAGAATACGGTTATCGTTCTCTCCCGCTCGGCCGAAAACAACGGTGCCACCTCCTTTGCCTGCGATGTAAGCGACAAAAAGAGGGTTCAAGAGGTTTTTGACACGATCGGTCAGCTTTACGGTCATATCGATATTTTATTGAACAACGCCGGCTACGGCATCTCCGGCGCCACGGAACTGATCGCCGAGGAAGCCGCCCGCAAGGTGATTGATGTCAACTTTTTCGGTGTGCTTTTCTGTGCCCAATGCGCGCTCCCCTATATGGCCGCAGGCTCCAGAATCGCGAATGTCAGCTCAGTCGCGGGGATTTCGCCTTCGCCTTTCCGGGCGTTATATAATTCGAGCAAGGCAGCCGTTACCATGCTCTCCGCCAGTATGCGGCTGGAAACGAAAGCGTTCGGCGTTGATGTCACCGCGCTGTGTCTGGGCGACATCGCGACGGATTTTGCCGCGCATCGGGATCAGTTCACAGCCACCAATGAACGATACGGCGACGCGGTCGCGGCGGTGGACCGGTTTGTTGAACACTGGGGAAACGAAAAGAAAATGCCGCTGGACAAAGCGGCGGCTGAGATATGCCGGGTACTCGCGAAAAAGAAAACAAGATACCGGCATTTTATCGGGAACAAGTATAAGGTCTTTAATGTCATCAACTTGTTTTTCCCAAACACGGTGATGAAACTCGTCGCAAAAATCTGCGCGAAATAAATTCATACAGCAGTAAATAAATTGCAGCAGGATCGCGAAAATGCGACCCTGCTGTTTAATTTCATACACTCATTCTTCGGGACGGAAAACCCGTCCCCTACAAGTCGCCGTTCTTGCATCTAACATCTAATGTCTAATATCTATCATCTAATGCGTATCGCCCTAACCACCCGTGCGACCGGGAACCCCATCACATTAAAAAAGTCTCCCTCAATGCGTTTGACCAGCAGGCAGCCGAGCCCCTGAATACCGTAGGCACCGGCTTTGTCCATCGGCTCGCCGGAAGTGACATAGGCGTCAATTTCGTCCGCTGTCAGCTCATAAAACTCCACCTGTGTCGCTTCGGCAAAACAGTTTTCTTTGCCGTCCTTGATGACGCATACGCCGGTGTAGACCGTGTGCGTTTTGCCTGACAGCTGCCCGAGCATCTCGGCGGCTTGCGCCTTATCCTTCGGCTTGCCCAAAATCGCGCCGTCCAGCAGGACAATCGTATCCGCGCCGACAACGCAGTCGCGCGGATACTGTTTCGCGACCTCGCGCGCCTTTTGGCAGGCCACATCAATAGCGGCTTGGGCCGGCGGCAGGGCGGGGTTCAAAACTTCCTCCACATCGGACACGGCGATTTCAAATTCAATCCCCGCAGTTGTCAGCAATTCCCGGCGCCGGGGGGAAGACGAGGCAAGAATAATCATAAACCCGGTTCCTCCTTCAATCCGTCTTTAAACAAAAGATAAAGCTTCAACACCGCGGCCTGTGTTTTTCCGTCTCTAATCTCGTTGTTCCTGATCATTTCCACCGCTGTTTCCAGCGGAATCTTCACGATATCCAAAAACTCGTCATCGTCAAGCTTCTGTTCGGTGAACACCAAGTCCAGCGCGGCAAACATATGGATAATTTCACCGCAGTAGCCCGGGGTCGGGTAAAAGCGGCCCAAATCAATATACCGCCCGGCCGCGGCGCCGGCTTCTTCCATCAGTTCGCGCTTGCCGCACACCAGCGGCGATTCATTGGGGTCGATTTTACCGGCAGGCAGCTCCAGGACCAATTCGCCGTAAGGGCAGCGGAACTGGCGTACAAAAATCAGTTCATTTTCCGCCGTCAGCGCGGCGACGGTGACTCCGCCGCTGTGCTCGATGATTTCCCGCATAGCGGTCTTGCCGTTGGGCAGCAGGTTTTTATCCAGGCGCAGGTTGATGATTTTACCCTTATAGATATATTTATGTTCCAGCGTTTTTTCAGTCAGTTCCATAGCAGCCCCTTTATGCTTCCTCATACTAAACACTCATAAAAACCTAACTAAAAAATCCGCATAAAACCACATAAATCAAAGCTTTTGCTTGATTTTTTAAGGGTTTTTAATCGTGAATTAGTATTAATACAAAGGGCAGGCTCATTTGCCTGCCCTTGCGTTCATTGCTTTGGTCTTGCTTTGCTCAGTCGTCTTCTTCGCACTCTTCGCAGTCGCAGTCGATGTCAAACTCAAGCATTTCGTTGCAGTTCGGGCAGTTGATGCTGCCTTCTTCCAGGATGTCTTCGTCTACGCAGATGGTCTCACCGCATTTCGGGCACTCGACTTCAAAAAAATCGTCGTCGTCCTCGTCGTAATCTTCGTCTTCATAGACATAGCTTTCCAATTCGTCCAAATCTTCGTCAACCGCGTCCACCTGCTCATTGAGAATTTCCACGCTGTCTTCCAAATCGGAGACGGTCAGCGCGAGGTCATCGAGCAAATCGATCACTGCGTTGATGATTTTGGTTTCCGGTTTATCGGCGTCAAGGCTCAAGCCCTCCGCCAAGCCTCTTAAATACGCGGCCTTTTCTGTTACTGTCATGATGTTTTCCTCCTAATATTTTTTTGCTCTTTATGCTCTTTATGCTCTGCTGAGGTATTCGCCTGTGCGTGTGTCAACAATCACTTTTTCGCCTTCTTCGATGAACAGCGGGACTTTGATTTCCGCGCCCGTCTCAAGTTCCGCGGGTTTGGTGGCATTGGTTGCCGTGTCGCCCTTGAAACCGGGGTCCGTTTTGGTGATTAAAAGGGTGACCGTGGTTGGCGGTTCCACGCCGAACACATTGCCTTTGTAGGAAAGGATTTTGCAAATCTCGTTTTCTTTGACAAACTTGAAGTTGTCCGAAAGCGAGGAGGAGTTAATGGGTACCAGCTCGTAACTTTCCGGGTCCATGAAATAGTAGAGGTCACCGTCGCTGTAGGAGAATTCCATATCCCTGCGTTCAACAAACGCGGAAGGAAATTTGTCGTTCGGGTTGAAGGTGCGCTCAACGACCGAGCCGGCGATGACATTGCGGATTTTAGTACGCACGAACGCGGCGCCCTTGCCGGGCTTTACATGTTGGAATTCGATAATCTGGTAGACATTCCCGTCCATTTCAAAAGTCACGCCGTTTCTGAAGTCGCCTGCGGATACCATATTATTACTCCTCTGCTGTTGATTACACAGCTATTCTAACCTATAACAGGTTGCATTTCAAGAGTTATTTTAAAACGATTGGTGAGCAATAAGTTAGCAATAGGTGAACAATAGGTTAGCGATAGTTGAGTAATCGCTCGGCCACCGCTCGGCCACCGCTCAGCCACTGCTCAGCCATCGTTCAGCCATCGCTAATCTGCTAGCCACTAGCCACTGACCACTAACAACTCCTTCGTGCTGTGTGTCAGGTTTTCGCAGCCGTCCGCGGTAATAAGCGCCATGTCTTCAATGCGCACGCCGAATTCGCCGGGCAGATAAATACCGGGTTCCGCGGTGACGACATTGCCGGGTTCGAGATCGCCCGTCCCGTTTGGCGAAAGGGTCGGCTCCTCATGAATTTCTATCCCGACGCCGTGCCCCGTGCCGTGGCCGAAAAAGGAACCGAAACCGGC
>CAYUWQ010000155.1:0-3704 GCA_964448455.1 uncultured Eubacteriales bacterium
TTTTGTCATACATCACCACAAACTTGCTGCCCGCGCAGTAAAAGTTTGTGGCGGGCGTTACCGTAACGGTTATTGTATCGCCGGCCGCGGCGGCGGTGACGGGAATCAGCTGCCCGTCAACATTTTTATAGGTGCTCAGAACAGCGCCGTAGGCGGGCTGAGTGATATATATAAAAATAATTTTATTGCCGGTCAATTCCAGCGTGAGCTGCTTTGTCGCTGTCATGGGGGCATAACCGCCGATGACCGGCGCGGCTTCCGTCACGGTCTTGGTCACTTGGCCGGTGCCTGCTTTGTCCGCGGCGACTTTGTCGCCGGTTTCGCTGTTCAGCCGGTATTCAACCGTGTAATCGACTGTTTTGAAGACCAGGTTCGCGACGGCGGTGTTGATGTTTTCGGCGTAGGTGTTAATCTGTACCTGGTAGAGGGATTCAAGGTTGTAATCGACCGCGCTGACCGCGCTCGTCAGGGCGGACCAGCTTGCGGGTGTGTACAGGTCGGCATTCAGCGCGTTTGCCGCGGCGACGGCGGTGTGTACCGACGAGTAATCGGGCGGGATAGTGGAAATGGCTGCTTCCGCGGCAAGTTTTGCGTTAACCATGTTGTAAGTATTGTTGAGCGGGTGGTATACAGTATCCAAGCTGTCAAGTACTACATAAGCGGTGTTGTTCAAAACGATGTTACGCACCTGAGCGCCGGTCAGCGCGGGGTTGACGGACCAGGCAAGCGCCGCGACGCCCGTGACCACAGGGGCTGCCATGGAAGTGCCGCTCATATACCAGTAACTGTTGCCGGCGTAACAGCTGTAAACATCCACACCCGGTGCGCAAATATCCACCTGGGAACCCGCGTTTGATGTTGTTGCCTGGCGGTATACCCCTTGACTGTAGCGGTAAGCGGAACCGACCACAATAATCCGTTCATTGATTTTTTGGACCATTTCAGTGCTGATGCCGGTCAGATTGGTATAAGTGACGCTGCAGAAATAGCCGTTATAAATCGCGTCCTGTGAATACCCGCCCTGCCCGTTGCCGGCAGACTGCACCACAATAAACTCATGCCCGGCCTGCAGCAGAGGGTACATATAATCCTGACTGAGCGCTGCGTAGTCTTTAACCTTCTGGTTCGTTTCGGGCGGCCCGAGGTAGGAGATGTCGTCGGCAAGCCCCAGCGAGAAGTTGACCACTTTTGCCCCGGCCTGAACCGTTTTGGTCAGCCCCAGCATCAGGTGCGCGTCCGTGCCGGCGAGCGTGTCCCAGTTGTACGCGTACATGACAGTATCCCACAGGATACCGGTAACGCCCTTGCCGTTGTTCGGTATGGCGCCCATGATGCCCGCCACATGCGTGCCGTGGTCGTCCGTGGGGTCGTTGTCCGTTTGCGACTGCGCATCCGGGAAAAACACTTTACCCGCTAAATCCACATGGTCGTTCTGAACGCCGGCGTCCACAATGCCGACCTTGATATTCTTGAAAAAGTACTGGTAATCCCAGGCGCTCAGTGCCTGAATTACCTCGATACTCCAATTCCCGCCATATGGATTCAGCTCGGTCCATGGCGGACTCTGGTTATTGTACCAAGGATCGTTCGGTACGGTTATCATTGTTTTGGCCGCCTGTGCCATATTAAGCTGCGCGTCAAAAACGCCGTCTATCATCTTAAGTTTTTCCGCGGCCTTCCGCAGCTGCTCATAAGTTCCGCGCTTCACTTCCACCTGCCACATGTTGATGCCGTCAACAAAGCCGGTACATTTACCCCCGACGGTGTCGATAATCGCCTGCCGCCGGGCGTCGTCCGTACCCTCGTCAAAGAAGACCAGCAGGTTGTTGGTGACATACTTCATTTCGCTGCCGCTGATTTTGGCGACATCCTTCATCGGCACATCTTTAATCGAACCCGCGTTGTAATGAATGTTGATGGTCTGTGTTTCGGTTTTGCCGCCGACGGTGTGAACGGTTACCGCAACGCGGTTGTTATCCGGCTTGAGCTTCAGGTCACTGACAATGAAAGCGCCGTCTTTAAGCTCTGCCTCGCCGGAGTCGGTCAACCCGCCGATGTCCGCCGCGGCATAAACTTCATAGGTGACCTTTTGCGCGCCGTCTTTGCTCTTGATTTTACCCGTGATATTCTGCCTGGCTTTTTTTACCGTGCAGTCTTTTTGGTCAAGCGACATCAGCGAACCGGGCCGGGTATAGTTAAACGGTGATTGCCCGCTGCCCGCGAAGACGGACAGCGCGAATACCGCAAGGAGTATTGCGCTTAACAGGAATGATATTAGTTTTTTAACACTATGCATATCGGCTTGTCCTTCTTATGAAATGAGAAGTGCGGATTTACCGCGGAAAGCGGGTGGATATACGGCGAAGTAAGGTATCGTCTCCTATGCTTCTCCCGCAACTCCGCACAATGAACCACCTTTATTATACTATGAGTTGTCGATAAAAACAAGATTTATATACAACAAACCCATGCCGGCATTCCATATTCCTCTCGGCGAAAAATATTGCGTAAAACCTTGCATTTCGGCGCGACAGTGTTATAATATAGTCTAATAATCAACGGGAGATGTATCCGAATGCAAACAATTACGGTGGAAAAAACCAAAAACCCCAAGCAAAAACCGGCAGACCAGAGCAAGCTCGGTTTCGGCAACTATTTTACCGACCACATGTTTTTAATGAATTACGACCGCGGGGAAGGCTGGCACAACCCCCGTATCGTCCCATACGCGCCCATTCCGCTTGAACCGTCCGCCATGTGCCTGCATTACGGGCAAGAGGTTTTTGAAGGGCTTAAAGCGTACCGCGCCAAAGACGGCGGCATCCTGATGTTCCGGCCGGACCGCAACATGGCGCGTTTGAATGAATCCAACAAGCGCCTGTGCATCCCGCTCATTGACGAAGCCTTTGCCATTGAGGCCATGAAAGAGCTTGTTAAAACCGATGAGGATTGGATCCCCACGGCCGAGGGCACCTCGCTGTATATCCGCCCGTTTATTTTTGCAATCGACCCGCATGTCGGGGTACACCCCGCGCATCACCTTATCTTTTGCATCATTCTTTCGCCCGTCGGCGCGTACTACCCGGAAGGAATTAATCCTGTTAAAATTTATGTCGAACAGAATTATGTGCGCGCGGTAAAGGGCGGCATGGGCTTTGCCAAAACCGGCGGCAACTACGCATCCTCCCTCAAAGCGCAGGATGAAGCCGCCGCGGCGGGTTACACACAGGTGCTGTGGCTCGACGGCTGCGAGCGCAAATATATTGAAGAAGTCGGCACAATGAATGTCTTTTTTGTCATCGGCAACGAAGTGATCACCCCGGCCCTGCAGGGCAGCATCCTCAGCGGCATCACCCGGATGTCCTGTATTGAGCTGCTGCGTTCCCGGGGCATGAAGGTCACCGAGCGTGCCGTATCGATTGATGAAATAGCGCAAGCCGTGGATGACGGCAGGCTCAGCGAAGCCTTCGGTTCCGGCACCGCCGCGGTCATTTCCCCCATTGGTGAACTCAAGTGGGGCAATAAAAATATGATCATCAACCGGGGCAGCATCGGTCCCGTGTCGCAAAACCTGTATGATTCCCTCACAGGCATCCAATGGGGCGTTTTGCCGGACACTTTCGGCTGGACGCTCAGGCTATAAGGGAAAAGGATAATTTACAATGAAAGCGGGCGAAAAAATGGCGAAGCTATATTTTAAATAC
>CAYUWQ010000156.1:0-3644 GCA_964448455.1 uncultured Eubacteriales bacterium
CTTTATCTTCTCCCAGTACTCCTTTGCCGCTTGCTCGTTCTTATTATCCCCGTATTCATAATATTTCGCGTTTTTCAGCGCATCCGGCAGATACTGCTGCCTGACCCAGTGGCTGTCGTAATCATGCGGATACTCGTAAAACTGCCCCTTATTTGCGTTGTCCTCGCCGTCAAAGTGCTTGTTCTGCAGGCTGCGGGGGACTGGCCCCGTTTTGCCTTTTTGAATATCCTCCATCGCGGCGTTGATGGCATTATGGGCTGTGTTGGATTTTGGGGAATTACAGACAAGGATGACCGCGTCCGCAAGCGGAAGCCTCGCCTCCGGCAGGCCGACCATCATCGCCGCATCCACGGCCGCTTTGACAATTGGAATAACCTGCGGGTAAGCAAGCCCCACATCCTCGCAGGCGCAAACCATCAGGCGGCGGCAGGCGGAGGGCAAATCTCCCGCTTCCAGCAGGCGTGCCAGGTAGTGAATGGCGGCGTTGGCGTCCGAGCCGCGCATGGATTTTTGAAAAGCGGAAATGATGTCGTAATGTTCGTCACCGGTTTTGTCGTACCGCATGGCGCTGCGCTGGGTGAGCATTTTCGCATTTTCGAGCGTTATGGTTCTTTTGCCCTTGACCGGCGCGGCGGCAAGCACGCTGAGTTCAACGGCGTTGAGAGATTTGCGCACATCCCCGCCGACGGCTTGGGCAATGTATTCCGGCACACCGGATTCAATCTTCAGCTTGGTGCCCGTCTCATTTTCCAAAAAAGCAAAAGCCCGCTGAACCGCCGGGAGAATATCTTCCGGGGTGACGGACTTGAATTCAAACACGGTCGCGCGGCTGAGCAGCGCGCCGTAAATGTAAAAATACGGGTTTTCTGTAGTAGAGGCAATCAGGGTGATGGAGCCGTTTTCAATAAACTCGAGGAGCGTCTGCTGCTGCTTTTTATTGAAATACTGGATTTCATCCAGATACAGCAAAATGCCGTTGGGTGCCATTAAAGTGTCGATCTGCGCGACAACGGCTTTGATATCCGCCGTGCTCGCGGTGGTGCCGTTGAGTTTGACCAAGTAACGGTTTGTCTGGCTGGCGATGATGCCGGCCAGCGTGGTTTTGCCGATGCCGGAGGGACCGTAAAAAACCATATTCGGCAGTTCGCCGGAGAGGATGATGCTGCGCAGGGGCTTGCCCTCGGCCAGCAGATGGCGCTGGCCGACAATTTCTTCAATGGACTTTGGCCGCATTCTTTCGGCAAGCGGTGCGGACATACAAATCACACTCCGAAAATTAAAAAGCAGGACACGGCAGAAAAACCGTGACCTGCGTGAACAGGCTGATATGATTATAACTTATTTACCGAACATAAGCAACAAAAAGCCTGCCGCGACGGCCGAGCCGATGACGCCCGCGACATTCGGCCCCATCGCGTGCATGAGCAAAAAGTTGGCGGGATTGGCTTTTCTGCCCTCCACCTGGGATACCCGCGCGGCCATGGGGACTGCGGACACGCCGGCGGAACCGATGAGCGGATTGACCTTGCCTTTGGTGAGCACATACATCAGTTTGCCGAAGAGCAGGCCGCCGACGGTGGAAAAGGAAAACGCGGTGAGTCCAAGGGCGATGATGGCAAGGGTTTTTGCCGTTAAAAAGGTTTCGCCCGCGGCGGTCGCGCCGACGGTGACACCCAAAAAGATCGTAACAATGTTAATCAGCGCGTTTTGCGCCGTGTCGCTCAAACGCTCCACCACACCGCTTTCGCGGAAGAGGTTGCCGAGCATCAGCATGCCAATGAGCGGCGCGACGGCGGGCAGCATAAAGGCGCATAAAACTAAAACCACGACGGGGAAGATGATTTTTTCGGCTTTGCTGACAGCGCGCAGCTGTTCCATTTTAACGGAGCGTTCTTTTTTGGTGGTCAGCGCGCGCATAATCGGCGGCTGAATGAGCGGTATGAGCGCCATGTAGGAATACGCGGCAATGGCGATGGGCGCGAGCAGGTGCGGGGCGAGTTTGCCGGTGAGGAAAATAGCCGTGGGGCCGTCCGCGCCGCCGATAATGCCGATGGAGGCTGCCTCCTGCGGGGAGAAGCCCAACAGAATGGAAATAATAAACGCGACATAGATACCGAGCTGCGCCGCCGCGCCGAGGAGCAGACTGGAGGGGTTGGCGAGCATCGGGCCGAAGTCTGTCATCGCGCCGATGCCGAGAAAAATCAAGCAGGGGAAAATGCTGCTTTTCACGCCCATATAGATTAGATTCAGCAGTCCTGCGGTGTACCATGGCTGTCCCGCGGCGGCAGGGTCCATCAACCCGGCGTTGGGCAGGTTGGCCAGCAGCACGCCGAAGGCAATGGGTAAAAGTAAAAGCGGTTCGAATTTTTTAACGATTGCCAGAAATAAAAGGAGAAATGAAAGCAAAATCATGATGCCTTCCCGATAGGTCAAGGCATACAGCCCCGAATTCTCCCATATTCCCTGTAAAATGCCGATAAAATCCATGCTCTTCTCCTATCCGATCACGACAAGAGCCGCATCCGTGTCCACGGTTGCACCCTTTTGAACGAGGATTTGCTTGACGATGCCGTCTGACGGCGCCGTTATTTCGTTTTCCATTTTCATCGCTTCAAGCACCAGCAGCACTTCGCCGGCTTTCACCGCCTGCCCAACCGATACATTCATCGCGAGGATGGTCCCCGGCATGGGCGCGAGCACTTTAACACCGTCCGCCGCTGCGGCAGGCGCGGCAGGCGCCGCGGAAGCAACAGGCGCAGGGTGTGCCGGCGCAGCCGGAGGCACAACGGGCGCGGCATCGGAGACATTTACAATGACGGCATCCGTTTCTTCCACTTCAACCTCGTATGTTTTACCGTTCAGGGTGACTTTGTATTTCATATCGGTTATTCCTCCAGCAATCTGATTCGGATAAAATTAAGCTTGTTCAGCGGTATGTCGGTTTTGCTGCTGACAATGGCCATGATGACCGCGGCGGTCGCCTCGTCCGTTTCAACCAGCTCGAGTTCGCCGGGTTTTTGGCCGGGCGCATGAACAGCGGGCACGGGCACAGGCGCGTCGGTGCCGGCGGAGTGGCTGCTGCCGATTTGTTTGCGGCCGTTCGCTTTTTTAATAAAGAACCGGACAATTTTTGAGAGCAAAAAGACAAGCACCGCAAGCAGCGCTAGTTCCAGCATGACAACCGCGATACCGGCGCCGGAAACTTTGAGCGCGTCAAAAAAGCCGATGTCCTGATCTGCGAGCATAGGGATACCTCCTTGGGATACTTATTTTGAGAAGTGCGACTGCGTCGCGAGAAGCGGTTGAGAAGCAATAGAAACAGATAATTACCTGTAAGGCATTGCCTATTAAGGCTCCTTTTTCAAAGGAGCTGTCGCCGAACGGCGACTGAGGATTTCGTTCTCCTACACCTTTTCTATTGAATACTTATAAGTGTGTTTTTCTTTGGCGTCGCGTTTTTCGAAAAACGCTTCGGCCTGCGGCGGGAACGCGATGTAGGACAGCACATCCTCGTCGGACTTCGCGCGGGTGCCCAGATAGGCCCGCGCGGCGGGCAGCCCCGGCTCAAGCAGTTCCGCATAGCGTACGGTGACCGGTTTTTCATCGCCGAGGACGATTTTTTGCAGCTCCGCGCTGATTTCGCC
>CAYUWQ010000157.1:0-3612 GCA_964448455.1 uncultured Eubacteriales bacterium
AGTGTCAAAATACTGCTGCCGTCCTGCCCGAAGGTCCAGGCATGGGTTCCGGTAAAGCTGACGCCTTTGGGCACGGTGAGCATACCGCACAGGTAATTGCCAGGCGGGACGATGACGACGCCGCTGACTTCGCCCGCTTTGTCCAACGCCTGCTGGATGGCCGCCGTGCAGTCCGTTTCCTTGTCGCCGATCGCGCCGAAATCCGTGATGTCGAATGTGTTGGTCATGGGTGTTACTCCTTTTAATTATTTGAGAAGCAGTTGAGAAGCGCGACTTCGTCGCGGGAAGCGGTAGAGAAGATGTAGGGGAATGCAAGTCAATTTAATGGCGCGTTCGCTTTAAGTGTTAAATGTTTTATACCAGTAGAAAAACGCTTGAGGATTGCTGAACTTATAATCATTAAATGTTTTATATTCATTCTGCTTAATAACCCATTGTGCCATATCAATGCTATCAGAGTATTTCTGAATATCTCCGCTATAATCAGATTTCAGGAGCGTTACAAGGTAGGCGGTTTTAGACGCTGCCAATACTGCTTTACTTTCATCAAACGATAAGTCGGCAACAAACCGGTTGAAGTCACCAAAGCCTTTCCGGACAGAATTATATTTCTCCTTATCTATGCTGCCGCCGTGTCCGATGATAAGAGCATAATCCAAAGTGTCTTCAAGTACATCAAAATGCGTCAACGATTTCTTTATTTGATTGATTTCATGTTCTGCGATGTTGATATATGTTTTTCGTATTGTATTTATATCTTCGCATAAATCAAACAGGTTCCCGATGTCAAACAATTGCTTTAAAACCTCAACGCGCTTTGGTCTTTTACCGGGTTCTGCCGAAAGCGGAATGCCGATGGTCCCCGGTGCAAAAGCAGTAAGTTTATCCGCCAAAATGCAGTCAACGGTCGGCACAGTCACCGACAGGTTTATGCCTTCGGAAAGAAGAATGTCGGCAGCAATTTCCAACTCCATTAGATTGGTATAGAGATTTTCGGAAAAATACAAATCCAATAAAATATACGATTCTTCCCCCTCATCGGCATATGGGTGATAGAAAAACCTGTAATGCTCACAATCAAAAAGTTCGTCCGATTCACGCGTCTGCTTCTCCCACCTGTAAAACAACCTGCTGTTACCACATAACCTGTCAAAATCAAATGCAATATTTTCCGGTTTACTCTTAAGAATAATGTCAATGTCAACCGAAAGGCGGTAGATGTGCTCCAATATAAGCAGCAATGATGTGCCGCCTTTGAAGATGAATTGCAATCCGCTAAACTGAAGATTCTCAAGCAGATACAAGGCGGCCATTGCCTTTTCTAAGTTTTTTAGCTGACTTTCCTGCCTGTTCCAGCCTAACTTTTTGTTGACGGTAATCAGCCATTCCTTTGTAAATGTTTTCTCATTTATCATGAAAGCTTACTCCTTATCGCTTTATATTCCTTCGTGTTCATCAGCAGTTCCTCAACCTGTTTTTTTCGCCCTCTTTTAGCGGCGTATTGCAATACCGTGGAATAGTTAACGGCGTATTTTTCGGTTGAGTTTTTGTAAATGTTTTCGAGTTCTGCGCCCTGATACTGACCATATATTTCAGCATCGCATACCAAATCAACAAGTGTTTTTTCAAGCCCCGCCAGGCGGATTGCCTTGTTGTAGGGTGTTACTGAATTTGTATATTTTGGTTTGCCAACGATAATCGGCTGAGCGGAAACGGCATATTTTTTTGCCGCGTCGCTCTCCTTTTTAGAAAAAGCGTCGAGTTTTTTTTGCCTGAGTATGGATACAAGCGGTTCCACAGCGGGCTCATTTACTTCAACTTCCATGACCGATGAAAAAGGCTGAAGCGACATAAACTCGCTTAGCCAAGCGGTATCGCTTATGGTTGCCGTTACATATTTGAAATTACCCTGTATGATTTTGCTTACTTCCGCAGCTTGCTTCGTCATTTTGGGGTTATAGGCTGCCTTTGGCGCAAACAAATAGACTCCTCTGCCGACTCTTGTTGCTTTGTTTTGCTTCACCAACTCGTTTACTGACCAAATAATTGTTTTACGGTCAAGATTAGGTTCGCTCTTTTTTACCAAAGCGACAACCTCATCAATGTTCGCATATTGCGAATCAAAATTATTTAGTATCAGGTCTTTTGTGTTCATATATTCACCACAAATTATCGTTAGTAAGTGATTGTTTATATCCGTTAATTTGTATTCATTATAGCCTGATGGTGACCGGTTGTCAAGGGAAACAAATTATTGTTAATAAATTATGCACAATAGACGATAATTTGCGACATGTTTTAAGCAACGGTAAGCCACATTCTTCCTTGCTTCCCTTATAAAAAGCTTTAGCTTTTTTAAATGAATGACGAACCAAACTCCCATTGCTTCTCGTGACGAAGTCACGCTTTGCCATCGCTTCCCAACTGCTTCCCAACTGCGTATATATTCACCAGCTTCTCCTTCAAATCCTGCAGTGTATAAAAATAATGGTTGCTCGCCTCATACCCGATGCGGGCATCTGCCAGCCTCAGCCGGATATGCGCGCAGACCAGTTCTCGCTCACTCTCCAGAACTTCCGTCATAGCAGCCTTGATTGCAGGATTGCCGGGGTCTGCCGCCAAAGCATCGCGTAGCCTTACGAAGCGTATGTGGTGGAGGGTTGAGGCAAAATGGTTGTATGCCGCAAAAGCCATGCGGGCGAGTTCGTCAAAGCGCTCCGTTTTGCCAAGGTGCGCCTGCAGGAGTGTCAAGCCGTCTTTCCAGCCGGTCACGAGCTTTGCAAACTGCGCTTCAAAAACATCCGCCGGATAAATTGACCGCCAGCCGTCCAAGTCGTCATAGGGGAAGCCGACCATGGTTGCCCGGTACCCGGTTTTTTCCAAATAAAACGGCGCTGCCGGCGCGAAGTTTTGCGGCGCGTTGTACGCGACACCGATGTCAAACGGAAACTCGCCGAACGCCGCGCTGAATTCTTTTTGCGCCTCATCCGCAACCGGCGCGAGTTCGCCGCCGAGCCACTCGGCTAAGCATTCCGCGGCGCCGCCCTCCCCGGCGAGCAGCATGGACACAAGCTTTAAGTTCGGCGACGGGCAGCCGCCGAGCGTCCAGCTCAGCTGAAAATTGCTGATACCCTCATTCATTAAATTGCGGATGTGCTTTTCCACACTGCTTAGCACCGGTATAAACGGGATGGCGGCCAGCTCCCAGGTGCAGTTCACCTGCACCTTCGCGCAGATTTCGTGCCCTGCCGCTTTTGCCGCGCGCCAGTTGGCAGCCGATTTTTCGCCCGGACCGGGCTGGGAAATGGTGTAGTCCACCACCCGGCCTGCGATGCCGCCGACAGTCGTTTTCAACCCTTCCTCGCTGGTGCACTGCACCGTCTGCCCTTCGGTCAGGCTGTCAATCACCTTGTCCGCCCAGGCTTCTTTCCAGCCCCAGTTCCAGGCAATCGCTTTGGCACCGGGCGCGGCTGCATGCGCGCCTTTCGCCATAAGGTTATTGACTTCTGCCACAACTTCCCACGGCTTGCGGTCCTTGCAGTTCGGGCAGGCAGGCCCGCCGGCGCCCGCGCGGGAAAAGCAGTTGGTCAGGTTTTCGGACATGGAGATGGT
>CAYUWQ010000158.1:0-3584 GCA_964448455.1 uncultured Eubacteriales bacterium
GAATAGCCGCCGTTGCATAAATGGCTGTGCCGCGCGCCGCAGCTGTAACCCACAATCGCGCCGTAACCGGTATGGTAGGCCGGCATCTCATTTTTGGCAATGGATACGGCAAATTCCGCGCCGCCGTATTTTGCCGAAGCCACCGCGACCCCGTCGGACAGCGCGGCGTAGAAGTCATTCTCTTTGGATGCCATATATTTGATTGCTTTGATATAGTTTTCTTTATGCCCGAACGCCAAGGGAACAATCGTCTGTTCTTCTGTGATGATTTTCTTTTCAAAGCACTCGGTTGCGTACGCCAGGCAAATTCCGCCCGCGACGGCGTCCAGCCCGTACTCTTCCACTTCGTCAATCAGTTCCAAAATCGAGTCGCTGTCCCCTATCCCCAAATTGGAGCCCAGCGTGGCAATGAGTTCATAGTCATAAGCGACATTGAGCGTTTCATACTCATGCCCCTCATCAAACTCCCGCCGGACCTGCCCGATATGCACACAGCCGACGGGGCAGCCGACACAGGCGATTTTCCGGATCAGGTTTTTTTCGGCAAAATGCTCGCCGCTGATCCCCTCGGCATCCTCGATATGCGCCCGCTGTAAATTATTAACCGGCAGCGCGCCGATGATGTTTAAAACATTGACATTGATCGGTGTGCCCAGGTCATGGTATTTTGTCATCAGCCGGGTGTCCGTTACCTTGTTAAAAATTTCATTGTACACTTTTAAATAGCTCTTTTGGTCTTTGATCTCTTTGGTAACATCGCCCGTCACCTGAATGGCTTTGAGGTTTTTGCTGCCAAATACCGCGCCGAGCCCCATGCGGCCGAAATGCCGGTAGGTATCCACATTAACATTCGCGATTTTGCACAGGTTTTCACCGGCCGGCCCAATGCGGATGATAGAACGCTTGCCCTGCCCGCCCTCGACCGTTCGGATATACTGCCCCACCTGGTTTGCATGCAGACCCCAAAAAGCGCGGGCGTCCTTAATATCGATACGGTTATTGTTGATGCTGATATAACAGGGGTTTTTCGCCTTGCCTTTTATAACAAGCGCGTCGATACCCGCGTTGAACATAGTATAGGCAAATCTGCCGCCGGCGTAGGATTCCCCGAGTTCGCCGGTGACGGGCGAAATGAACATGGCGACGGTTTTTGTAACAACCGGGAAGATGGAGCTCAGCGCCCCAATGGCGAACACAATCGGCTGCCCACAAGCCAGCGGGTCTTCCCCGGGGACCATGTTTTCAAGCAGCAGCTTGGACGCAACACCGACACCGCCGAGGTATTTGGTTAAATCCTCACGCAAATCCACGCTGACCCTGCCGGTTGTCAGGTCAATATTCAAAACTTTTATATAGTTTTCGTTAAGCATCGTCTTTATCCTCCATAGTCAGGCAATTATGCGGGCAGTATTTTACGCAGATGCCGCAGTGTTTACAGATGATGGGGGGAGAATTGTCATCCGTAAAATAGATTGCTTTGACAATGCAGTTTTCGGCGCACTTTTTACAGTGGATACACTTTTTTTCATTGAGAATTACCCCGCCGCCGGGTCTGGCGGTGAGCGCGCCCGTGGGGCAGGCGTTCATGCAGGCGATGTCCCCCGAGCAGGCCAGGCAGTGTGTGGCGAAGAACTTGCCGGAAATTCCGCCGAGTGTTCGTATTTTTATCGCACTTTTATCGTCCGTAAACGATTTGTGGTTGATGCCGGCGCATATCCGCTGGCAGGTAAAGCACCCAATACATTTGTTCATGTTGTTAGACCTTAAAACTTTGCCCATAAAAATAACCATTCCTTTAACTATTAACTTTAATGCACGCTCTTCAACCGGCAGCTATCTCATCCTGCACTTTTTTGCTCAAAGAAGCAAGCAGAATAACATATGCTTTGTCCAGCATATCCCGCAGCACTACATCCGGCACATTGCCGTCCAAATACAGCGAATTCCAGTGGTCTTTGTTCATGTAATAGCCGGGGACAATATCTTTGTACTGCTTGCGCAGCAGTTCGCCGAAAAGCGGTTCCAGCTTCACGGTGATAATCGGCTTGCCGTATTTGTCCCCGCCTTGCATGGCAAACATTTTGCCCCTGATCATGTAGCGGGTCGCGTTCCATTCCGCCTTAAAGTCTTTCTCCGCGCCTTTTTTGGCAAGGCAGTATGCATCCAGCCATTCATATTTCATTGTATCTGCCCCCTATTATTTAAAATCGTTTTTGCTGTCCGCAGTGAAGGGAACTATGTCCACAGTGATGTGATAAACATCGGCGTTTTGTCCTCCGCGGCTTCAAACCCGCAGTTTGAGTAAAATCCGGTTTCCTTGTTGTACGCGATTAAAACGATTCTGAGGTAATCCTTATACCGCTCTTTAACAAGCCGCACCAGTTCTTTGCCGATGCCCATGCTCTGAAAGACAGGGTTCACCAGCAGGTAGTGCACATACGCGGTCATAACACCATCGTCCAACACATTGATCAGGCCGATTAATTTTTCGCCCTCCCACGCGGAGAATACTGAGCCGCTGTTTTGCATGGCCAGCGCCAATTTTTCCGGAAAGTGGCCGGACGACCACTCGACGGATAGGAACAGCGCCTGCAAATCCCCGGGGCTGAATTCTTTTGTGTCTTTGTAAATGATACTCATTATCTCATCCTTTTTCTCGTCACTTTTTCCTGCCCTTTTGCATCACTTTCAAATAGAAGAACACGAAAAAGAACACGAAGCTGATGAAATAGAAAAGCAGCACAAACCCGAAAAGATTGGAAAATGTGTCAACAATGCCGGACTCGGGAAATTCGGGGTTGTAGCGGATATCTACCGTTTCATTCATCGCGTAAGGCGCTTTTTTCAAAAAGGGAGCTTCCGATTTTGTATAGGTGTCCCCGTTTTTGTCTGTATACTCAATAATCGATTTTTCAATGTCTCTTGTGATAAAGATAAACACCCTGTCCACCTTGCTGGTGGATTCCGTTACGATGTCCACCACCCTGCCCTGCGTCACCACCGAATTGCTCTTGAATTCCGCCCGGTCCCAGGTTGCATAAAAAGCAAAGAAAAGAAAGAACGCCGCAAAAATAAATGAGAGCAGTCTGCCCGACTTATAGTTTTTCATTTTTTTGTGCCTCCTTCAATAATCAATGGACACATTTTAACTGTGTCCATTGTAGCAATTTCTTATTGAGTTTTCAATCTAAATCTCGGTTGTATCTCGTAAAAGTCGCGCATTTTTTGCGCGCCGGGGGTCATTATTTCGCGCTCAACCATAGTCGTTCTCCCATGTGAAAAGCTTTTTTTCGATTGCCTTAATATTACTATAACTAAATGCATATTTCAACGCGAATTTTCGCCGAACAATTCCGCTTGAATCCAATCGCCGGTTATTGTATACTCTTTTAGGATATGGCATTCTTGACATACCGAAGACCTGAAGATAAGGGGTAAAACAAATGATTGATATGAATGCGTTAGTAGCCGAAGCATTGGACGCCGGATTTTCGCAGGCGGGGGAACTTAACCGCGATGCCATTGATTTTATGCCGGAAGTCCGCGACATGTGCGCGGCGGACCGCTGCCACAGCTACGGCAAA
>CAYUWQ010000159.1:0-3570 GCA_964448455.1 uncultured Eubacteriales bacterium
ATGTAGCTTGGCCCGCAGCAGCCGAGGCAGTGCTCATTGGGATGATGTCATTTGTCGATACGATGATGGTTTCATCCCTCGGCGCTTATGCAGTCGCGGCAACCGGGCTTGCCAACCAGCCGCGGATGATCTTTTTCGCCATATTTTTCGCGCTCAATGCCGGGGTAACGGCAATTGTCAGCCGCAGGCGGGGCGAAAACAACAAAGACGGCGCTAACAAATGCCTGACTCAGGCGTTGATGCTGTGTGTGGTATTAACTGTCGTGCTGTGCGGATTTGCAATAGCCATAGCACGGCCGCTGCTGCTGTTCACGGGCGCGATGGCAGACACGGTCGAGCCCGGTGTGGTGTATTTCAGAATCACCATTGTCGGCATGGCATTCGTTTCGCTCGGTATGGTCATCAACGCCGCGCAGCGGGGTGTCGGCAACACCAAAATATCCATGCGCACCAATCTGACGGCGAATGCGGTCAATGTTGTTTTTAACTACCTGCTGATTAACGGGATCGGTTTTTTTCCGCGGCTGGAGGTCAAAGGAGCGGCGATTGCGACGCTGATGGGCAATATCGTCAGTTTTTTAATGTCCGCGTATTCGGTGTCAAATCCCGATGGCTTTTTGCATGTCCGGGTCAAAGCCTGCCTGCGGTTTGACCGGGAATATTTAAAACTCCTGTTTAAAATAAGCAGCAACGCGGCGGCGGAACAGCTTTTTGTGCGAACCGGTTTTTTTGCCTACACAAAAATCGTCGCGGCGCTGGGCACCACGGCCTTTGCCACGCATCAGATTTGCATGAGCATCATCAATCTTTCCTTTACCGTGGGGGACGGGCTCGGCATCGGCGCGGCGTCCCTTGTCGGGCAGAACCTCGGGAGACGGCGTCCGGATATGTCTGTGATTTACGGCAGAGCCGCCCAGCGGGTCGGTTTGTTGGTATCAACCATCCTGGTTGTCCTTTTTTCCACCGGCGGGAAGATGATGATGGGGCTTTTTACAAATGAGCCGGACATCATTAACCTCGGTGCCAAACTGCTGCTTGTGATGGCGTTCACTTCACCCGCGCAGATTTCCCAGCTGGTGTTTTCCGGCAGTTTAAGGGGCGCGGGGGACACGAAATATGTGGCGTACACTTCCCTTATCAGCATCGGTTTGGTGCGGCCTATTATCACCTATATACTCTGCTACCCGCTTGGCCTCGGGCTTATCGGGGCATGGTTCAGTTTGCTTATAGACCAATATATGCGGATGGCTTTTGCGGCTTACCGTTTTTCAACCGGTAAATGGATGAAGATTAAAATTTGATTTAGGGGTATGTTATGGACAGCATATTTTCGGCAAAATGGATTAAGAGCGATTTGAACGCAGGTATCACTATGGCATCGGGCAAGGCGCCGACGGTGTGGAACGCCGCAAAAAGCAAAACCGTTGTCAACGATACCGGCTTGGTGTTTGCGAAGAGCTTTGCCTGTAAAGCAGGTATTAAAAAAGCGACACTACAAATATCGGCGCTCGGCGTTTATGAGGCAAAACTCAACGGCGGGCGGATAGGCGATTTTGTTTTGGCACCCGGGTGGACGGCGTACGAAAAGCGTTTGCAATACCAGACCTATGATGTCACCGCGCAGCTCAAGGCGGAAAACAGCATAGCCGTCACCCTCGGCAGGGGCTGGCGCTTCCTTGGCACAAACAAAGAAAAAGTGATTAACGGTTTGAGCAACAAAGGCGCCGCGCTGATCGCCGCTATAAAAATCGAATACAGCGACGGGGCGGATGAACTGGTTGTCACGGATCAATCCTGGGGCGTGACCCAAAGCAAAATACGCTACAGCAATATTTACAACGGCGATATTTTTGACGCCGGTTTTACACCCGGCGCGCCTGTACCCGCAACGGAAATCAAACACGATTTCGGTATTCTGATTCCGCAGCAGGGCGAAAAAATCACGGAGACCGAAAGGCTGCCGGCAAAAGAGCTTATTATTACGCCAAAGGGCGAAACGGTCATCGACTTCGGACAGAACATAACCGGCTATGTTGAGTTTAACATATGCGGCAAAAAAGGTGATAGAGCAACCGTATTTCACGCGGAAGTGCTTGATAACGACGGCAATTTTTATACCGAAAACCTGCGTACGGCCAAACAGGAAATTCGCTTTGTCTGCGACGGCAATCCGCATACCTATAAGCCGGCGCTTTCTTTCCAGGGTTTCCGTTACATCAAGCTCGGCAATTGGCCGGAGGCTGTAAAGCTAAAAAGCTTTACAGCTGTTGTTGTCCATTCGGACATGAAGCGGACAGGGCATTTTGAATGCTCCGAACCCTTGCTAAATAAGCTTTATGAAAACATCATCTGGGGTCAGCGCGGCAACTTCCTCGATGTGCCCACGGACTGCCCGCAGCGCGATGAGCGGCTGGGCTGGACGGGGGACGCGCAGGTGTTTGTGCGCACAGCTGCGCTGAACTACGATGTAGAAAAGTTTTTTACGAAGTGGCTGGCAGATATGGCGGCTGAACAGGCAAAGGACGGAAGTGTGCCGCATGTGATTCCGGATGTTCTTTTCGGGCAGGGCGGTTCGGCCGCCTGGGCGGATGCCTCCATCATCTGTCCGTGGCAGATATACCTGACCTACGGCAATAAAGAGATACTCGAGCGCCAGTTTGAATCCATGAAGAAATGGATTGGCTATATGCAGAAAAACTCAAAAAAATTCATCTGGACCAAAGGCAATCATTTCGGCGACTGGCTCTGTTTGGACAAGGATATCGGCAATGAACCGACGGATAAGAAGCTGATCGCAACCGCTTTCTCCGCTTATTCGACATCGCTTTTTGTAAAAGCGGGCAAGGTCCTCGGCCGGGATATGGGCAAATACGAGTTGCTGGCAGAAAATATCAAGCAGGCGTTTTGTAAGAAATATATCAAAGACGGTTTTGTGCTTGAAAATACACAGACCGCCTGCGCGCTGGTTCTGTATTTTGACCTGTATGACGATAAGGCGCCGGTGGCAGCCCAGCTCGAAGGGCTTGTAAAAAAATACGGGCACCTGACAACCGGATTTGTCGGCACGCCGTATTTGCTCCATGCCCTCACCGCGAACGGATACGCTAAGACCGCGTACGACCTGTTGCTGCGCAAAGAGTATCCGTCGTGGCTGTATCCCGTCAGCTTGGGGGCGACAACCATCTGGGAGCGCTGGAACGGCATCCGCACGGACGGCACCATGGAAGACAAGGGTATGAACTCCTTCAACCACTACGCGTACGGCGCGGTGGGGGACTGGCTGTACGGCACGATGGCGGGCATCAACATCGATGAAACTGCGCCCGGGTTCAAACATATCATTTTTAAACCGGTGCCGGATGACCGCATTGATTTTGTCAAGGGGTCTGTTCTGAGCCGGCACGGCGAAGTGAAGGCCGAATGGCGCAGGGAAAATGGCAAAGTAACTTATACATTCACCGTTCCGCAGGGCTGCACCGCGACGGCTGTGATTGACGGAAAAACCTCGGAGCTTAGGGCTGGGGTACATCAGCTATAGGAAAAATACGGATAAAGCCGTAAAAAGTTAAG
>CAYUWQ010000160.1:0-3537 GCA_964448455.1 uncultured Eubacteriales bacterium
GGTCTGTCCGGCATGCCTTCCTGCCAGTCAAAGCGGAACGCGGCGAAGCGGCCGGTGTTCTCAAATTGTTCCCGTACGCTGTCCAGGGTCACTTGCCGGTTGAGTTCCTGCCTTTCCGCCCAAAACCCGCCGGTAATATTGACCTGTGATACACTGAGTTTGTTGGTTGAATTCATTTCATTTCCTCCAAAATTTAAACTCTATTTTTTCGACCTCTCCGTCAAGCTACGCCTGCCACCTCTCCTGCCGCAGGCGAGGCAAGTTCAGGGATTTTCGTCCTTGGCTCTCCTATGATAGGAAATTCCCCTGACAGGGGAAATGTCACGCAGTGACAAAAGGGTGCCTGTTTTCGGAGAAAAAGCTGGCACCGAAGGTGACTGAGAGGTAGTCAAAGTGAAAGCACGGACTTTAATAGTTCTTCTAGACCTTCCGAAATCTTCTTCGCGCATTCTCGGTACTCCTGTATATCCCCGCCATACGGGTCCGGTATGCCGCCTGCGAGGATCATTATTTTTTCCGCAGGAGCACCCATAAGATGCGCGGCGTGTGCCGGTGTCATGCAGACGAACAGTTCGGTGTCATCCGCCATATAGGGGTTGTACGGTCGGGAGCGGTGCGCGGAGATATCCGCGCCCAATTCCGCTGCTGCGACAACAGCGTTCGGCTCGGCTTCATCACCGGCATAGGCAAGGATGCCCGCGCTTTCGCAAATAACCTTTTTAATTTTTCGTGTCTTGAGCAGCTCGCGGAATAACCCTTCCGCCATGGGGCTGCGGCAGGTGTTGCCGGTGCAGATGAACATGATTCTTGTCATTTTTTAAGCCTCTTGACAATTCGTTGAGCAGTTGCTGTGCATTGTTGAGCGATTGTAAAGCAATTGTTTAGCGATTACCCACCCATTGCTAACCCATTGCTAACCGTCCATCGCTGTCTACCCCTTCGCGTCATACCAGGTCTTCCCCATATGCACATCCGCGACGAGCCGTACCCGCATTTTGACGGCGTTTTCCATTTCTTCATCAAGTATTTTGGCAACCGTTTTTGCTTCCATTTCCGGCGCTTCCACAATCAACTCATCGTGCACCTGCATAATCAGTCGCGCTTTGAGGTTTTCTTTGAGGAGCCGTTCGTGTACCTTGACCATCGCGATTTTAATGATATCCGCCGCGGTGCCCTGAATGGGCATATTTAGCGCCACCCGCTCGCCAAAGGCGCGCAGCCCGGCGTTGGATGAGGTGAGTTCCGGGAGATACCGGCGGCGTTTGAAGAGTGTTTCGACATAGCCTTTTTCCTTTGCGTCTTCCACAATGCGCGCCATATAATCCGCAACACCCTTGTAATGCGTCAAATAACCTTTGATATATTTGTCCGCCTCACTGCGCGTAACGCCGATGTCTTTTGACAGCGAAAACGCGCCGATACCGTACACAATGCCGAAGTTGACGGCTTTGGCGCGGTTGCGCATAAGCGGTGTGACCATTTCGACCGGCAGGTTGAACACCTGCGAAGCCGTGATGGTGTGTATATCCATGTTATCGTTAAAGGCTTTGATCATCACCGGGTCATCCGCAATGTGTGCAAGCAGCCGCAGTTCAATCTGCGAATAGTCGGCATCCACCAAAAGCCAGCCGTCTTTGGCGTAGAAAAAGCGGCGTAGCTCGCGCCCCAAATCGGAACGGATGGGAATATTCTGCAAGTTCGGTTCTGTGGAAGAAAGGCGGCCGGTTCTTGTTTCGGTCTGCTTAAAGGTGGAGTGTATCCGGCCGTCATCCCCGATAACCTTCACAAGCCCGTCGCAATAAGTCTGTTTGAGCTTAGCGAGTGTGCGGTATTCCAGAATTTGTTCAATAACCGGATGCTCGCCGATGAGCGATTCCAGCACATCCGCATTGGTCGAATAACCGCTCTTGGTCTTCTTTTTGGTCGTTAACCCAAGCTTGATAAACAGCGCTTCGCCCAGTTGTTTGGGCGAATTCATATTAAACTCATAACCTACTTCCTCATAAATGGCGGAGACGATTCCTTCGATTCTGCCTTCGATAACTTTGCCGAAATCGGCAATACCCTGTTTGTCAACGGCGAAACCGATGTTTTCCATACAGGCCAGCACACCCGACAACGGAATTTCCATATCGTGAAGCAGGGATGTCTGCCCGTTTTCTTCTATTTTAGCGTTGAGCGTGTCAAAGAGACGGGGCAGTACCGCTGCATCCGCGGCATCCGGGTTATCGCAGGCGATACAAGCGGGCGCCACCGCGTATTCCTGCGCGAGGCGCGCGACTTCGTATCCGCTCGCGTTGGGGTTTAGCACATAGCCCGACAGCATAATGTCCCCTTTTAACCCATCGATGTTGAACCCGCAGCGTTCAGCATAACCGCAGAGCTGTTTGATGTCGGATGTATATTTTTTGACCGCGCCGTTTTCCAAAAAAGCCTTGATAAAAGGCGCAAAAGCAAAATTAAGCCCGGCGATGTGCGTAACCTTGCCCGGCTGGGCAAAAAACATATCCGTAATTTCACCGTTTGTGAACTTGGTAATGAAAAAGGCTTGTTTTGCCGCTTTAAGCGATTCCAGCACCGCAAGCGGGTCTTCCTCTTCCATAAAAGCCGTTTGGGGCTGCGCGGCTTCTTGCCGGCCGGCATCCGCCTTTGCCGCGGCGGCAGGGTCAGCTTTGAGGTCAAAGCGTTCCAGGAGTTTGAACATTTCAAGGTCTGCCATAATTCTGGTCACTTCATAAGTGTCCGGCTGCTGCGGGATATAGTTTTCAAGCGCCGTGTCCAGCGGCACCTCGGTGCTGATTGTCCCGAGCGTGCGGCTTAAATAAGCCATTTCTTTGTCCGCTTTCAGTTTGTCCTTGACAGCTTGTTTGATATCCGCCGTTTCAATCTCTTCATAAATCTTATCAATCGAACCGAACCGCTGTATCAGGTCGCCCGCTGTTTTTTGACCGATGCCGGCGACACCCGGAATATTGTCCGAACTGTCGCCCATGAGGGCTTTTATTTCAATGAGCTGTGCCGGCTCCACACCGTATTCCTCTGCTATTTTTGCTTTGTTATAGCGAACGCTCAGCGGTCTGCCCATTTTTGTGGAGGCCAGCAGCACCGTAACATTGTCGTTGACCAGCTGAAGGCTGTCCCGGTCACCTGTGGCGGCAAAGCATTGGTTATCCCCTGTGCATAAACGAGCGAAGGTACCAAGGATATCATCAGCTTCCCAGCCGGGCATCTCAACGGTTTTAATTCCGAGCGCTCCGAGCAGTTCTTTCAGAACAGGCAGCTGCTGCGCCAGTTCCGCGGGCATCCCCTTGCGTTGGGCTTTGTAGCCGTCATACAATCGATGGCGGAAGGTCGGCGCTTTTACATCAAAAGCCACCGCCACCGCGTCCGGCGCGCATTCCTCTTTCAATTTCAAATAGATGGTTAAAAAACCGTAGATACCGTTGGTATAACGGCCGTCTTTGGTGGTTAACAGCTTGATGCCGTAAAAAGCCCTGTTGAGGATACTGTTGCCGTCTATTACGAGAAGCTTCATAT
>CAYUWQ010000161.1:0-3533 GCA_964448455.1 uncultured Eubacteriales bacterium
TATTGCACCGGCTGAATGCCAAACAGCGCGAGCAGCGCGGCAACGGCGGATGTGATGAATGCGATAATTTTCGTGAGCATAATAAAGTCCCCCGATTTGTTTCGGGGCTGTGCCGAAACTCAAGTTCCGATACAGCCCCGTTTTGGATTATTCGGTTCGTTTATGCCGTTGATTACCTGCTCTGGACGATGGTCGCCACATAGTTTTCGCTGTCAACGATCAGCCCGGCGTCAATGGAGTCCCTGCTGCCGTCAGCGTTCGCGTCCGCGGCGAGTTTGAAGCACATGTCGGCAGGATCTGTCCACGGTATCAGATAGTTTTCGTGGTCAACCACCATACCGGCGTCAAGGGAGTCGATGGTCGCGTCGCCGTTGACATCGCCGTAGAGGACAACCGTGTAAGTCGCGAGGAGTTCCGCCGGCGCTTTTCCGCCGGGGGTGCCGCTGTAGAGATGAACAAGCGCGCCGGTGCCGGCACCGTTCGGTCCGTTCTCAAGCACCACAAAGCCGCCGGCGGTAGCGCCCACAAGACCTTGCGCGCCTGTGTTAATTTTCATACCGGCAAGGAAGTTCGGGTAACCGGGCAAGCCGATAACAACATTCGGGTCCAGCGCTTGCAGCACAACATCCTGCACAAATTCTTCGAGTCCGTCTATGCCCGCGCGGAGTGCCGCGGCTGCCGTATCAATGATCTCCTGATTTTCCGGCAGATTGCTCATTTCAGACGGAACAGCCAGAGCAGCTGTCAGCGCCGCGTCAAGAACAGCCCATGTTGCCACGGTCCAGTCGTCTTCTGTCAACGCTTGCGCTTCCGCGATATAAGCAAGAAGCTGCGTGTAGTCGGCGACCCGGATCAGTTTTTTGTAAGCTTCAATCAGGTTTTCACGCGCGGTGTCCACCTTGGTCTGGCGGAGAATATATTCGCCGCTGCCGTCGGTTGCCGTCGTGCTTTGGGCGTTCACGGTTGTCGCAAAAGCAAGCGCTTTTGAAAATGCCGCCCAGGATGTGGTGGTATACTGCCCTTGAACCGGGCTGCCAACCGCCGCAATGGCTTCGCTCAACCGGGCTTTGGTTGCCTGCACGCGGATAAGTCTGCTTGCGTACAGGTTCAGCCTGTGCAGCGCGTACGCGACATCAACCGTCTTGAGCGCAACCATATTTTCCTGCGCTGCCGCGAAATCAATAACCCACTGCGCATGATCTTCATTAAATTTCGCAATCTGATCCGGTGTCGCGTCCGGGGGAAGAACCGGCTCAACGGGCAGCTGCTGCGAATTGTAAAGGGATTGTGCCGCGCTTCTTTCGTCTTTGTAATTCTCGTAAGTGTACGGCACATAATCCGCACGGCCGAAGTAGCTGTAAGCCGGGTCGTCATATTCCAAACCGGTGTTGGGCGGTTCAACAGCATCCAGCGCATTCTTCAAGGTAGCCACACCGGTCGCAACCTCATACATTTCAAGGTACTCAACCGCGCTTTGCAGCCATAGTACCGCCTCATCATAGGCGCCGATTTGCGTCATAAAGGTAGACGCTGTCCTTGGTTTGTACACAACGGATACCGCGTTTGATAAGGCGTCTATGTAATCTATCCAAGCGAAATAGTCGTTGTAACTCGTCGGGTCACGGCGTTTGTTGAGTTCGGAGTTGAGCAGACCGGGTAAGCCGCGATCGTCATAAAAGACGATGTAGGATTTGTTGAGATATGTCCAGGTTTCGGTCGTACCGGATGTGCTGGTCTTGGTTGCTTGATAGGTAAACGTCGATGAATAGGCTCCGTCTTCCGGTCTGACGGCTGTCGCGGGATTCACCGTATAAACCGGAGAGTTCCATATGCCGCCGTCGCCCGTTGTTGTTTTGTTGGTAAAAGCAGCCGCGGTTACACCGGTTAACGCCGGGTTGACTGTGCCGGCAGTACGGGATATGGTCGCTTCTACCTGATTGCCGGAGCTTGTCTTTTCCCGTTTGAACTGGACCTCAATATCCGCGATGTCTTCCATGGAAGCATTCTGGTTCAAGTACAGGTTCTTGTAGTAGGATGTGTGTTTATTGCTTGTATTCGCGTCGTAGACGATGAAGTTCCTGCCGTCGTCGAGTACACCGGAGATGTAGGAGAAGGCCATCGCGGTTAACGGCACATCGGTCAGTTTGTTGCCGAGTTCGGTATAAACATCATACTCCATCGTAATCATCAGCACTTGATTGTTCGGGAAAGAAGCGCTGTTGATGGTACAGTTGACCGAATCGCCGCCGTTGATACGCGTCCCCGCCAAATCGGTCAGGGTGATTTCCGGAATGCTGGAGGTGAGCGAAACGATTTCTATCTTATACAGTGAATCCTGTGTGAAGGTGCCCGTTTTATTTGTCGCGCCGGTATTCAAGCCCCTTGAATCGTTGCTGATTTGGAATGTCGTTGCAGCGCCGATTTGCGTGGGCAGTTGAATATCCGGATCTTTGTATTCCTGCGGCGCGCTCAAATCCATCACATTGGTGAGCAGCGGCAGTACGGCACCGAACAAGTTGACCTTCCTGGTGTTCAGTTGTTGAAAAAGCCTTTCGATAATGCCCTGGAGCGAGGCATTTGTAACGATTTCGTCAAAGGTTGTATAGGTGGAGAGCAAGGCGCCGGGGAAAATCAGATTGAAAAACCTTGCAACACTGTCAATCAAAACCTTCTTTACCGTCTTGGCGGCAAACTCGGAATCGGCGCGGTGGTCAAACAGCGCGAAGAGATTGTCTGTGTTAAGATCCAGAATGTCGCGGATAATCCGGTTGACAATCAGTTCCTTTGTGCTGCCGCCGACAAGCGCCGGAAGCCAGTTGGCCTGCGCGATCGAGAAAATGATTGTGTCAAGCGCAGCCCAGCCGTTTGTTTGGCTTAAGGTGAGGTTCAGCAGACCGCCGTAGTTGATCCTGACATAGTTCATGATGGCCGTAATGGTGGCATCCAGCCCCTGACCGTAAGGCAGCAGACCTTGACCGGGCAGCGTCCCCGCAGCCGGGTTCATGTCGATCGTTTGGTTCAGGGCGTATACCGCATAATCCGCAAGCATAAACAGGATGCCGTTGAGTGTCTGCGGCTGCGCGGAATAGTCGTTTTGCGGGATATATTGCGCGCAAGCTTCCTTGAGCGCATACCAAGCGACTTTTGTCAAGGTATTCGCGCTCGCCGGGATGTTCATGTTGTCAATTGAACCGTTGAGGACGGAGCGCAGGATATAGGAGAAAACCTGCTGATTGCTCATCGCCGCAATTTCAGCCGGTGTGGCAACCGGAATAAAGTCCTCAAAGAATTTGTTGCCGGTTATTGTCAGCACATACTTCGCGGCGTTGGCCAGGTTGGTAACCGCCAGTGAGTTATTGCCCGCGACCCAGCCGGTGTAACCGATGGTGACCGCGCTGATGATCTCGGCAAAGATATTATTGAGTTCGGATATCAGTGTGGTGCCCGGCGCGAACACATGCGTGGGCACAACATAGTTGATATTCAGTATCTGCGCGTATTCGTTGAGGTTGGAGTCATCGCCGTTGGGGAAG
>CAYUWQ010000162.1:0-3530 GCA_964448455.1 uncultured Eubacteriales bacterium
GGCTGTCAGTTGGCTGTTTTTAACCGGCAGTTCCGCCCGGTATGCGTTGTAAGACTGAAAACTCTTTTCCATCTCTCCAAAGGTTACGGCATTTCCGTTTTGGTCCAGGTATGTGCCGTCCGCCAGTTGATTGTAATAAGACAGAGGACCGATATAAAAGGTTTTTATAATGTTATCGCCAGCATACGGCGACGCATCGAACCCCCGCTCCATAACAAACGGCAGGTCGGCATTTAATGACACGGTTATATAGCCGTTAACCCCTTCATCCGTTGTGCTTTCAAAATCAAAACTGTAAAATGACACCGCGTTTTTGATGTTATACAACGGGCGCCCCTTGAGCAAAACAAAATCCTTGCCGAGTTTTACGGGGTCACTCACGCCTTCGATTGAAACAGGCTCCAGCGTTGCCAGATAAAATGTGGCAATATTCCGCGCGGTTTTCATGCTGATTTTTGTTACAGCATCAGCCTTCGCACTGGCTGCAATGGAGAAACTGCCCAGCAGAATTGCAAACACCAGCAAAACGGATAGAAACTTTTTCATTTTTTTACCTCACTTTCATACCGGAACGATTGCGCCGATACTTTTCAGTCCGCTGCGCAGCCGTTCAATTGAAACCTCATTGACAGAAATGTTTAGCCTTGCCGCAAGTGCCGCGGCGACACCGGCCGCCTGCCCTGTGGCCATGCACACAGCCTGCACCCGGCAGGCACTGTTGGCTTGTGTATCGGCGGAAAGGCACCGCCCGGCTGCCAGCAGCCGCTTGGAACCTTTTGGTATCAGCGCGCCGTAGGGGATAGTCGGAACAATGTTTTCCCGAAGAAAAATCTGTTTGATACCGCCCGGCACATGCAGGTCAACCGGATAAAACGCAAAGCACACCGCGTCGTCATAGACTGTTCCGTTTAAGTAATCCTCTTTTGTAACGGTTTTCTCACCGGCAATTCTGTACGTCTCCCGGATACCGCACTCCTGCGCGAACCGGCTCACATAAGTATTCTCCAGACCGGGGATTGTTTTCAGAAAGTCAATTAATGCCGCAAGCTGCCGCCGCGCTTTTACCTCTGCGGCAGTTTTTCCGCCGGAAGTGGAAGCGTCAACATTTGTCACATGCATGGATATCCGGTGCGCTCTCAGCTGGCCGAATAAATCGCCGCCCTGCGTATCTTCTATTTTTATTCTGCCGGATATAAGCGCCTGTTCCGTAGCCGCTTTTACCCTATTGTAGTCTAATTGATCAATATCATACCCTGCAATATCGTTGATGAGTGTTGCCGGCTGCAAGTGCTCGCTTTTTTCCCTGCGATAACCTGCCAGCCCCGCGGCATCCGCATCGCCCGTCGCGTCAATCATCGCTTTTGCCCGTATTCCCCATAAGCCCTCTTTAGAGGTGCAAATCAGTTCAACGCCCCCGGCGGTATCCTGCACGGCTGAAACCATGGTGTGCATCACCAGCTCAACACCGTTTTCTATACACATCTGTTCCAAAATGCAGGTGTAAATAAAGCTGTCCAGCCGGATTTGCTCCTGCCAATGCTTTGCGGGATGCTTTGTAATCCGGGGCAGGCTTGCCCCGCCCGCCTGCACCGTGCGCAAAACAGCCTCCCAACAGGGGCCGGCGATTATCTGTTCGCCCCAGGCAAAAAACAAACCCGGGTAATTCACCCCTGCCGCGGTCATTGTTCCGCCAAGCAATCCGTTTTTTTCGACAAGCAGGGTTTTCGCGCCCGTCTTAGCGGCGGCAATCGCGGCAAAACAGCCGGCTGTTCCGCCGCCGACCACAATGGTATCAACGGATTTTAGGATAGGTATCCTGTTTTTTATACACACGGTGTCACTATTCATCAACTTGGTCATTCTCCTGCGTTAAGCTGTCGCGCACGAAGCCGCTTTCCGGCATTTCATTCATGCTCGTTTCATATAAATGAAGATTTCCCCGCTTACCCGTTCGGATAACCGCGCCGATATGATAAAGAACATTCAACGCAAGCTGTGCGGAGGAAAGATTCAGCTTGGCCTCTTTGGCAAAATCCTTTGTTGTATAAGGTTTCGGCAAGCTCTTCGGAATCAGTTTAATATAGTCCCCGACATTATTTAGATTTATCTCGCCGACAATGTCAACCGGCAGCCGCTCGCAGCGGGAGGAACCCTTCTTCTTGTCCCTGCTCCAGCCGTCAAGATACCGATATTCTTCAATTTCAAGCAGTACAAGACAAATAGATAAATTCGGGTGACCCAGCAGCTGTTTGATTTTATAAAGCTCGGGAAATGCGTCGTGAACCGTACCGGTTTTCGGGCTTCTCCGTTTTTTAGTGACTTCCCCTGATTCGCCGTCAATCCAACAGAGCCATTTTTTTGCCGCTATCGGGTATACTACCGTCACCCTGGCGACATCCAAAAACGCGGTGAGTTTATCCCGCAGTTTGTCAAAGCCCTGCGTCTGAATTTCAATAATCCCGTTTTCGCCCACGATATCGGCGACATACCGGCCGATTTTAACCTCCCGGTCACCGGCGCTCGGCGCGAAATACCGCTTTAAAACAGCGTGCAGCGTTTTTTCAGAAAGGGTGCCGATGCCTGATTTTTCTCTGTCGGATTCCATCACATATTTGCATGCGTTGAGGAAGGATGTTCGATTCATGCGTCACCTCAAGCAAACGAAACTTACTTCTTTGATCCTTGCTGCGTCGGCCCGTAATTTGCCGCGCCTTTGTACTCCACCTCATCCGCTGTGGGGTAGTATTTCGGCACACTCAAATCCCGCTGATAAAGGCGGACATGTTCACCCAGCGGCAGCATGCCAACCACATCCGGCCCGCGCCAAAACACGGTGAGGTCTTTACCCCGCACATGCTCTTTTTTCTCAACGGTTTCTATCGGAAAAACAAGTTCGGCGGTATCCCCCTGTGAGAGGTTGTCAAACACGGCAATATCGTTTTTGATGACCGGCCGCGCTGCTTTGCCGTTGACGGTAAAAGAAACCGCGTTGCCCATCCAAGCGTACAGGCGGAACCCAACCGCGCAGTCTTTTTTTGCGGTGACAGTCATCCTGCCTTCGTCGGGGATAAACGATTTTAGTATCATCTCAGGCGTCTCTTTGTCCAGCGGAATGTTGACGGTTGTGATGCCGTCTTCTTGCGTGACAGCGTCGTCCCACGCGATTTGGAGCGCAACGGGTGCCATGCCTACACAGCAGCCAGCGATAGAGCGGAACCGCGTGAGCGAAATGGAGTTGGGCTCGCTGCCGCCGGTAAAACCGCCGATCATGCGCTTATCAATATCCCGGAAGGTTTTGCCGTCCCCATCCGGCAAAGAATTGTCCACGGTGACATAGCCGGAATAGGTGACTTGATTTTCCACCAGCTGGTTGCGTGCGAACAGGTTCAGGTCGTTCCAATATTCCGGGTATCCGGCTTTAATGAGTTCATGCGCGCATTGCAGCATATCTTTGATACAGCAGGTTTCGCAGTGTTCCGCTTCCATCGGATGCCACTGGGCATATTCCGGCACCCAGCCGAAATCGGAGG
>CAYUWQ010000163.1:0-3529 GCA_964448455.1 uncultured Eubacteriales bacterium
AGGATAATTTACAATGAAAGCGGGCGAAAAAATGGCGAAGCTATATTTTAAATACGGCGCGATGGGCTCGTCAAAATCCGCGCAGGCGCTGATGACGAAGTTCAATTATGAAGAAAAAGGGTGTACCGTGTGGCTCGTCAAGCCCTATGCCGACAACCGCGACGGCAAAAGGGACTTTGTCTGTTCGCGCATCGGTCTGGAAGCAAGGGCGGATGTCATATCGCGTACGGATGACTTGTATGACAATTTCATGACCGGTATGCACAGGAATACCGATGTCATCATTGCCGACGAGTGCAATTTTTTCTCGCCCGAACAAATCGACGCGTTAAGGCGGATTGTCGATGAACACGACATCCCGGTATTGTGTTTCGGCCTTCGCACGGATTTTCAGACAAAATTGTTCCCCGGCAGCCGCCGGCTGCTTGAAATCGCGGACTCGATTACCGAGATTAAGACCATCTGCAAATGCGGCAAAAAGGCAATCGTTAACGCCAGACTTGACGCGCAGGGTGCTATCATCACCAAGGGCGACCAGGTATACATCGGCGGGAACGAAAGCTACGAAGCCATGTGCCACCAATGCTGGAAACGCAAGATAAAGGAACAGGAAGCTGAAGACGGGAAGGGAAACGGCTGATGCCGCGGCAATTATCGTTTACCGTAACAGATGAATATAACCATAAAAAAGTTGCGCATTTTCTGCGGGGAAGTGCGCAGCTTTCTTCTCGCTTGGTCAACACCCTCAAACGGGTTGAAAACGGTATTTTGCTCAACGGCAGCCATGCCCGCACCATAGACATCATCCGGGCTGGGGACAGCCTGGTTATCAATATGCCCGACGACGCGCTCCTGCCGGAAGCCAAACCTTTCCCGCTGGAAATACTCTATGAGGACGAGGACATCCTTGCCGTCAACAAACCGCCGTTCCTGGCCATGCACCCCACGCATAACCACCAGGGGGACACGCTGGCCAACGCTGTCGCCTGGCATCTCGCGCAAAAAGGCGGCGCGTCCGCTTTCCGGGCAATCGGTCGGCTCGACAAGGGTACCTCCGGCGTTGTCATCTGCGCGCTCAACAAGTACGCCGCCTCGCGCCTCACAGGCCATATCCGCAAGCAATACCTCGCCGTTGTGCAGGGGGAATTAACGGGCGCGGGCACCATCGACTTGCCCATCGGCCGCCCGGACCCGATGAAGACGCTGCGCGCCTGCGGCGCGGGCGGGGACAGCGCGGTGACGCATTGGCAGTCGCTTGGCTGCGGCGGCGGAAGGAGTCTGCTGCGCGTAACACTCGACACCGGGCGCACGCACCAAATCCGGGTGCACTTTGCGCATATCGGCGCCCCGCTGACCGGCGACAGTATGTACGGTACGGCGGTCACAGCCCCCGCGCACCAGCTGCTGCACTGCGGGCGCGCGGAGTTTGTTCATCCGGTAACCGGCCAAAAAATGACGATTGAGGCAACGGTACCGCCGGACATGCGCGCGATTATTCAGGGCATAAACAGCGGCGTTGCGTCAGAATAGCCTCACAAACGCTGTTTTGTTATCTGCGCCTGAAAAACACATTGGATAGTGGCCGGTTGCGCCCCGACCGCAATCGGCTGTATTTTTACAGAAAATTATTTACAAAAACTTTACAAAAACCCTTTTCAAATGTGATGATTGGTGGTATAATCTCTAAGAATAAAAAAATATTCTCAATTTTAAATATTCTTGCTTTTTTATAGAGCCTTTGAAAAATTAATAAAGGAAGTGCCGAACTTGGAAAAGATAGTGATAGTCGGCGGCAGCAAACTGACCGGTGAAGTAAACATCAGCGGTGCGAAAAATGCTGCGGTTGCCATTATTCCGGCTGCTATTCTGGCGCAAGATGTGTGCCGGATTGAAAATATACCCGAAATCAGCGATGTTAATATGATGATCAGAATTCTGTCCCATATGGGCGCGGAAGTTAAAATGATCAACAAAAACTGTTACGAAATCAACACAAAACATATCAGCACACATGTAGTGCCTAATGAGATGACAAAGCATCTCAGGGCATCTTATTATTTATTGGGGGCGCTGCTCGGCCGGTTCGGCAACGCTTGTGTCGCTATGCCCGGCGGGTGCGACTTTGGCGTGCGGCCGATTGACCAGCACATCAAAGGGTTTGAACTCCTCGGCGCGCATGTCTCCATTGAAGAAAACGCGATGGTGGATGTTACCTCCGAAGAGCTGCTGGGCAGCCAGGTTTACCTGGATGTTGTCTCCGTGGGTGCCACGGCTAATGTGATGCTCGCCGCCGTAAAGGCGAAGGGGCTGACCATTATCGAACAGGCCGCCAAGGAACCGCACATCGTCGACCTCGCCAACTTCCTCAACCTTATGGGTGCCGATATCCGCGGCGCGGGCACGGATGTGATTAAAATCCGCGGGGTTGAACACCTGCACGGCTGCACCTATTCCATCATACCCGACCAAATCGAGGCCGGCACCTACATGGTTGCCGCCGCGGCCACCGGCGGGGATGTCCTGATTAAAAATGTAATCCCGAAGCATCTGGAATCCATCACCACAAAACTGACCGAATGCGGCGCGATTGTGGAAGAGAATGACGACAGCATCCATGTGAGCACAAAAGGCGCCCGGCTCACGCGCTGCAACATCAAAACGCTGCCGCACCCGGGCTTCCCCACGGATATGCAGCCGCAAATGGCAGTGCTGCTTAGTGCTGCGGACGGTACCAGTATTATTTCCGAGGGCGTGTGGGACAATCGTTTCCGCTATGCCGAACAGCTCGCCCGCATGGGCGCTTCCATCAAGGTGGATGGCAAAATCGCCGTTATCGAAGGGGTGGAACAGCTCAAAGGCGCGCCGATTAAGGCGGATGACCTCCGGGCCGGCGCCGCTATGCTGATTGCCGGGCTGATGGCCAAGGGTACGACGGAAATTGATGATGTTGAGCATATCGACCGGGGCTACGAAAATGTTGTGGAAAAGTTCGCGGCGCTCGGCGCGGATATTAAAAGAGTCGATGTACCGGCACCTAAAAAGATGGACAGCGTCGGGTAGCTGAACGATGGTTGAGCGATGGTTGAGCAATAGCTGAACAGTAGTCTAACGATTGCTAACCCATTGCTAACCCGTTGCTAACCTATCGCTAACCTATCGCATTGGAGTTTACTATGGCGCGCTTCTGTCCCTTGTTTTCTTCCAGCAGCGGCAACTGCACCTATATCGGCAGCGCATCGGGCGGGATACTCATTGATGTGGGTGTCAGCGCCAAGCGCACGGCGGAGGCTTTACGAAGCATCGGTGTTGAATTGGACAGCATCGGTGCTGTTTTTGTCACCCATGAACACGGCGACCATGTCAACGGTCTGCGGGTTTTTGCCGGCAGCCGCGGGATAGATGTGTACACATCACAGGGCACGCTCGACGCGCTGGAGATGATGAACATATTAACCGGCAAGTATTCCGCCAAGGTTATCCCCGAAAATGGCGTAGAGGCCTGCGGGATGTTTGTCAGCGCTTTTCACAC
>CAYUWQ010000164.1:0-3528 GCA_964448455.1 uncultured Eubacteriales bacterium
TACTTTTTGTGCCCAGCGGATGGCTTGCTCTTTGCTTGTTGTTGTATAAAATCCGTAACCAAAATCAAGCAATCTTTCGCTTTGAAGAATTTGTGGGTTTACCACAGCTACCGTACTTCCGTGATAGACAATCAGGTTACTCCCCCCAATACTTTTTTCATTAATTGCAGTTCCTTGTTCAACTCTTTGAGCATTTCTTCAATATGTCTGCGCTTTTCAAGCTGTTCTTTAATTTTAAGTATATAATCTTCATCTTTGCCGATGTAGTCCGTTGCAACTTTTTTACCGTTTCGATAAGAAAGGTAATAGTAGGTATTATTACCTTTTTGACGAACGCGTAATGTTCCCTTGGGCAGCGTTAAGAGCTGTTCTTCGTAGCTCTCTTTCAAAATATTCATTCGTTTTTCTTCCTGAGCAATCATGCTAGAAACCAACCTCATACTCATCACCGTCTTCATTATACCCAACAAAATGTGTATTGTCAAGAAAGATGTTGTACACGGAAGCGTTTGTCCGTGTGCCCAACTCAATATACCCGCATGAACTCCGCCGCTGCATTGTAAAAGAAACGCGCACCGAAGAAAACGAGCATACACCCGAGTACAGCGATGATAATCCGGTAAGGTTTTTCTTTGATGAATCTCCGCGTTTTACCGACGACGGTGGAAACAAGCCCGTACCACGCGGCGTCCGCCGCGATATGCCCGACATAATAGACGGCCACGCCCGTATAACCGAAGGAGTAGTAAGACTGCATGATAAACCCGAGCCCGATGACCGCCCACCACAGCAGAAAGTACGGGTTGGCGGCTGAAATGACGATGCCGGAGAGCACCATCCCGCCGCGCTCCGTTTTGCCGCCGCCTGTTTCAACCGTAACCCGGTTCTTGTAAGCATCCACGGCCATTTTAACGCCCATGAGCGCGAGCATGATGCCCCCCGCAACGCCGATGACAATCTGCGCCGCTGTGGACTTGAGCACCATATCAAACCCGAGGAAAATCAGCGTGACCAGCGCAAGCTCCAGTATCGCGTGCCCGAGCACAATGATAAACCCCGCCCGCGCGCCGTTGGTGAGCGACTTGCGGATGGTATAAGTCAGCAGGGAACCCGGCATCATCGCGCCGGACAGCCCCACGACAAACGCGGAGAAAAAGAGTAAAAGCATATGCAGACTCGCTTTCAATCATCAAGAGCAATGCAACCTAAACTTTCAGGCAATACAAGGCATACAGCGGAATACTTTTGATATTGTTTTCAAAACCGAAATTCTTTGCCGAAACGCGCACGGCATAGACGGGTTTATAAGTTGATATATAAGCATTTAAACTCTTTGACCGTACATTGCCGGCGGATTTTCCCTCAAGCGGTATGATGTTGCCTTGCCGGTCCTGAAATACAAAGTCCAGTTCCGCCTTGCCGGGGGAACTCCAATAATACGGCTTGATGTCATTCGCAATAAGCGCTTGCATGATATAGTTTTCTGCCAGCGCCCCTTTAAACCCGTCAAAGCTGAGCGGGCTGTTCATGACAACATTCGCCGCAATATCGAACTTGGAGCAAAGCAAGCCGGTATCAACCATATAGACCTTAAAAGAGTCATTGTCCGCATAGGCCGAAAGCGGCATTTTCCCTTCGGTTACTCGAATACACTTATTGATAATACCCGCTGTTTTCAGCCAGTCAAGCGGGTTTTCATATTCATATGCCCGTGCGCCGGATTTGATCACTCTGTATTGGAATTTGCTGTTTTCTTTAGCAAGCTGAGCGGGGATGCTTGTCCATGCCGCCATTACCTTGGTTGTTTCTTGCGGTTTTGCGTACTTCGCCATATCCGCAATGTACGCGTCATTCAGGGTGCGCTGCGCAGACACCACAAAATTAAAATCCTTTGTTTCGGCATATTCCGAAACGACTCTGGGCATACCGCCGACAACCAAATAAGTTTTGTATAAATCCATCGCGGTGTCATGCAAGGAAAGCGGCGAAAAATCAGCATAGGAATTTTCAATCAAATCGCATAGTACCTTGTTGCCTGTTGCCCACAAAAACTCCTCAAAATCAAGCGGGTACATGGTTGCCATATCCACCTTGCCCACGGGAAAAGAGTATTGCTCGCGTTTTAATGCGACACCCAGCAAACTGCCCGCCGCGATGATGTGGTATTCGGGTGCTTTTTCACAAAAGTATTTCAGCGAAGTCAGTGCCCGTTCACAGGCCTGTATTTCATCAAAGATGATTAATGTGTCGCCTTTAAAGATGGATTGCCCGCATTTAGCGGACAATTCCAAGACAATACGCTCCGGTTCAAGGTCACGCTCAAAAATTGCGTTCACCTCGGCGGAGTCTTCCATATTGAAGTAGACGGTATTTTTATAGTATTGCTTGCCAAAAGTCAAAGCGGTGTATGTTTTGCCGACTTGCCGCGCTCCGTATATCAAAAGCGGCATTCTTCTGGTGCTGTTTTTCCACTCAACCAGCCTTTTTACAATCTTACGTTCCATAAAGTGTGTTCACCTCACACTTATTGTACCATAAAATGTAGTTATGTCAACACTTTTTAGACGCCGGCGTTCTCGCCGTATGTGTTGGGCTGTTCCCAATCACTCAGAGCAGGCCAAAAAATGCCCGCCTGTTCGCACGCCTCGCCGGCGTTGTCCTTGATGAGCACCTCTTCCTCGTGCCCGCCGAGGTCGACAATATTCTTCTTGATGCTCCCGCACATCATCGCGTTGTCCTTAATCACACAGCCGCGCAGGTGCCCGAGCACCATGCCGTAATCCGGGCTTCTGCGCCCCACCCCGCCGTCGTTCATCCCGACGCGGAAGCTATTCCCGCTGAGCACCATATTCACGCACCGCTGAAGGCGCACATGACAGTTGTTGAGGTCATCCTCCGGGCCTTTTTCCGCAAAATCGCCCGCGCCGCTGCGGTTGAAGATGTTGCCGGTGGCGGTCACCGTGTCGCTCTGCCTGCCCGCGTCCGCGGTAATCCACAGGGCGGGCCCGCCGCTGCGGTCAAAATAGTTGCCGGTCAGGTTGAGGGTGTTGCTGTTGTTAAAATAAAAGCCGGCCAAACGGTTCCATTCCACCCGGTTGCCCGTGGCGGTGACGGAAGCGGCGACCTTGTCCGCATAGATGCCCGCCCCGCCGTTGCCGGACATCCAGTTGTCCAGTATAAAGCCGTCCCAGCCGTTGATGTACAGCCCGTGCCCGGTGTTGAAACAAAGCATGCTGTGGCGGATGGAAAAACACCAGATGTGGTTGAGGTGCACGCCGTCCCCGGTGAAGCTGCCGATACGGCAGTCCTCAATCGTCGGGGTATGCTCCGCGCCGCCGCCGTTGTATACATCCTGGTCAAGCATCACGCCGTGAATGCCGCTGCCGAGTTTGCCGCCGTTGATGGACAGGCCTTTGATGGTGCAGCCTGCCGCTTTGGTAATATCCAGCAGGCATTTGTGGCTGCCGTCAATCAGTGTCAAAATACTGCTGCCGTCCTGCCCGAAGGTCCAGGCATGGGTTCCGGTAA
>CAYUWQ010000165.1:0-3507 GCA_964448455.1 uncultured Eubacteriales bacterium
CGTTGCTCAGGTATTGCGGAAAAGCGGCCTGGCTGGTCTCCGGCGGCACATAGAAGTAAGTCATCAGACCCGTCAGGCTGCCGATAATGGTGCTGCCGACCCCGCCGAGCGTCCACAAGACGATACGCCACAGGGGAAAGTCCTCGCGCTGCAGCTCCAGAGAAGATTTCATTTGATTGTTTTCGGTCTTTTCCCGGTTCGTCCTCATTGAAAACACACCTCCCGATCATCGACTCTCATTATTCACGCGATACAAATTTAATATGCTTGCCTTTGACCTAACCTAATCATATTATCTTTGCATCAAACTGGCAACAAAAAATCAGCCGGCCAGGATATTTCTACCCATGCCGGCCATTATTATGGATTATTTGTGGTATTGATTCTATTTGTCGTCAACAACGACCGCGTCAACCGCATTCTTTTTTACAGACGCAATGCCGTTTTGGCAGCTTGCTTTTGATTTATACGCTTCACCGGTACCGATGATTTGCCCGTTCTTCGCTTTCAGCCTGAAACGGGTGTCGCCGCTCTTATCCGTGTAAATTTCGAACTTTGGATTTTTTTCATTCGCGAAACCTTCAACTGTTTGGTCCTCAACTGCCGCGGCGGGGGCGTTTGCCCGGACACTCACTATGCCGTTTTTGCATGACGCAAGTGAAGCGTAAACCTCCGAACTCAGAATGACTTCGCTGTTTGCCGCCTTCAAATCAAACTTTACACCCGTTTTTGTTTCTTTGATAACAAATTTCCCAGCCATTTGAATATCCTCCCTCAATCATAATTATAGAATATGAAACACCTTACATCCATATTCCTTAGCACAGAATAACACATTATTATATTGAAGTCAATAATATTTTATTCAAGATGCACAAATTCGGAACATTAACCGAGCGGATAAAAGGTTATTACTTAGCGGTTCAATTTTCTTCTTTCGGCTTAATACCCTGCCAGATTAGCGCCGCTAAAACACCGCCGGTCAAAGGTGCTGCAATAAACACCCAAACAACACCGATCGCTTTCATATTGCCCGACAGAGCCATCGCTAACGCAGGACCAAAGCTCCTGGCAGGATTGACCGAAGTGCCGGTAAAATAGATACCGAAAATATGAACCAGGGTAAGCGTAAACCCGATAACAAGGCCAGCGATTTTAGCGTTTTTCTCTTTTGAAGTGACGCCAAGAATTGTAAACACAAAAACAAAAGTCAAAATAACTTCGACAGCAAGGGATTTGAGGATACTATCCTGATACAAGCCGTTGGTTCCCAACCCCATCCCTGTGCCGATCAGCCCCGCCAATATCCCCGCACCCGCGAACGCACCGAGGAACTGAGCGGCAATGTAACCGATAAAGTCAGCGGGCTTGATTTTCTTTAACACCAACATAGCAATTGATACTGCCGGATTGATGTGGCAGCCGGATATGTTGCCGATAGAATAAGCCATTGCGACAATAACCAGCCCGAATGCGATCGCGGTCAACAGATAAGAAACATCCGCAGCATTTGTGCAGCCGGTAACAGCCGCGGTGCCGCATGCAAACAAGACCAATACCATTGTCCCGATAAATTCCGCAATATACTTTTTCATCTTTCTTCCTCCTGCATTATCGTTTCAGCGAACCGAGCAGACCTCTGATTAAAGATTTCCCCACCTCTCTTCCGATTGTATTCAGGGCGGTTGTTCCCATCTTCTCAATCGCCGATTTTCTTTTTCTCGGGCTCGAAGATGAAGTGCGGCCATAACTTGGCTGCCGATATTGCCGCTGTCTTTCTTTTTCCTGTTTTACCCTTTCTTTTTCAAGTCGCTCATATTCTTTCTGTCTTTCGATTCTTGCTGTTTCCTCTTGAAGCGCCGCTTGTTCTTGTTTTGCTTTGGTTTGCAATAGCTCATATGCGGATTCCCGGTCGATTTCGCGGTCGTACTTGCCGCTCATCGGCGAGCTTGAGATAATCTGCCTTCTTGCCGAATCATGTATTGTGCCGAACATGCTTTGCGGTGTAACAATAAAACCTCTTTCCACAATACCCGGCCGCCCGTCTGCGTCCAGACAGGAAACGAGCGCTTCGCCTGTGGCAAGTTCCGTCAGAACCGTTTCGGTATTGAACTTTGGATTCGGCCTGAAGGTTTGCGCAGCGGCTCTGATCATTTTTTGCTCGGCAGGGGTATAGCCGCGCAAAGCATGCTGCACACGGTTGCCAAGCTGCCCCAGCACATCAGACGGCAGGTCGGCAGGGTTTTGTGTAATAAAATAAACACCGACACCCTTTGAACGAACAAGCCTGACCACCTGAACCACTTTGTCAAGTAAAACCTTTGGTGCGTCATCGAAAAGCAGATGTGCTTCGTCGAAAAAGAAAACAAGTTTGGGTTTGTCGGTATCCCCTATTTCCGGAAGCACTTCAAACAATTCAGAAAGCATCCAGAGGAGGAAGGTTGAATACAGCGACGGCATTTGGTAGAGCTTAACACAATGCAAAACATTGATATATCCCAAGCCTTGCTCATTTGTCTTCATCCAATCGTAAATGTCAAGCGCGGGCTCGCCGAAAAAGAACTCCCCGCCCTGATCCTCAAGTGCCAACAAATTGCGCAGGATGGCGCCCACGCTTTGCGCGGAGACATTACCGTAATCGAGCGTAAATTCTTTTGCGTGATCCCCGACATATTGCAGCATGGCACGCAGGTCTTTTAAATCAAGCAGCAGCATTCCCCGGTCGTCCGCTATTCTGAAAACGATGCTTAAGACACCTGACTGTGTGTCATTGAGCCCAAGAAGTCTGCCAAGCAGCAAAGGTCCCATGTCTGAAACCGTTGTGCGTATAGGATGCCCGCCATCACCAAACAAGTCCCAAAAGCGCACAGGGAAAGCTTTGTAATTATGCTTGTCAATCCCAAGAATCTTTAACCGTTCAAGTGTTTTGGGATTGTCACTGCCGGCAACGGACAAACTCGCTAAGTCACCTTTAATATCCGCAAGAAAAACCGGTACCCCCATATCGCTGAAGGATTCCGCCATTGCTTTTAATGTGGTTGTTTTGCCCGTACCGGTAGCCCCGGCGATGAGTCCGTGCCTGTTTGCCATTTTAGGCAGGAGATAAACCGGAAGGTCCCCTTTCGCGATCCATATTTTATCTTCTACAAACATGTTTACACTCCTTTTTCCCTTTATGAAAGAATTATATCACTTTTCTTAAAGTCTGTCTATAATACTTAAGCGACAACGCTACAACACTAAAGAACCGGAACGAGGAGTAACATCCCCGTTCCGGTCTTTTATCACTTTTCTAAGCCAGATATTCGCAGCTGATGGTGTCGCCTTTGACTTTTTCGCCATTATTTTCTTCAATACGCTGCATAAAAGATATGGGGTTCTTTCTGCGTTGAAGATTTTCTTTGAATTTCTTGGAATAAACGATGAAGATCAGGTAGATGTAAGGCATACCAAGGTTTGTTTCCACCAGGGAGTTGACCACGGTTGTCATGAGTTTGTCCGACATGG
>CAYUWQ010000166.1:0-3489 GCA_964448455.1 uncultured Eubacteriales bacterium
CGGAAACGCCGTCTTCCACCTCGCGCTTTTTGTCCGTGTCCTCAATCCTTAAAAAGAACACGCCGCCGGTACTTGCCGCCGTCAGCTTGCTGACAAAAGCTGGGAACAAATTGCCCATGTGCATGAAGCCCGTTGGGCTCGGCGCGAAACGGGTAACCCGCGCGCCTTCCGGCAGCGGGCGGGGGGGATATTTTTCTTCATACTGCTCCGGGGTTGCGGTGATGTCCGGGAACAGCAGTTCGGCTAGTTTTTCAAAATCGTTCAAAATCGCGTTTCCCTTTCAGGTAATCATTATAATATAATACCCTATTATGGCAGAAAAATGTGACGGGTTCAAGGTAATTTTGTAAAGTTCTTTGTCCTAGGCTGTAAATCGCTCGGCATTAACAGCAATTCAGCAGAAAGCATACACAAAGAATTCGACTAAAATACGATCACATCGTATTTTAGTCGGAAACTTAAATAAAAAGCGACTACTTATATTACTCTTGTAATACCGGAGCATTTTTGTTATATTTATACCACAAATATTTACAGGCAGGTGTATGTATGCAGGAGTTTTTAACCTTGACGCTCGGCGAGCAGCTGGCCGAAATGGCGCGCAAATATCCGGATGACATCATGATAAAGTATACGGACCGGGATTATGAGCGCACATGGAAGGAATTCGATGAGGAGTGCGAGGTGATCGCGCGCGGTTTTATGGCGCTCGGGCTCAAAAAGGGCGACAAAATTTCGGTCTGGGCGACGAATGTCCCCGCATGGCTGCTGACCTTTTTCGGCAGCGCAAAAATGGGCGGCATTCTGGTAACAGTCAACACCAGTTACAAACTGTTCGAACTGGATTATCAGCTCAAACAGTCGGATACCAACGCTCTGGTGCTCATTGACGGGTTTAAAGGGACGAGCTATATTGATATCATCAATCAGCTCTGTCCGCAATTGGCCGAAAGCGAGCCGGGCAGCCTGCACAACCCCGCGATGCCGTTTTTAAAAGTCATCATATACGCCGGCGAAGGGGACTGCCCCGCGGGCATGGTCAAGTGGGATGACTTATATACCCTTGCCGAACAGGTGCCGTATGAGGAATACGCCGCCGTGCGGGATTCCTGCGACTGCCACGAGGTCATCAACTTTCAGTACACCTCCGGCACAACGGGCTTCCCGAAAGGCGTTATGCTCACACACTACAATATACTTAACAACGGTTTGACCATCGGGGACGGGATGAAGTTTACGCATGAGGACAAACTGTGCATCTGCGTGCCGTTTTTCCACTGTTTCGGCATGGTGCTGGCCATTCTCGCCTGTCTGACGCACGGCACACCGTTTGTGCCCATTGACGCGTTTAACCCCAAAAAGGTGATGGATGCGCTCGAGAGCGAAAAGTGTACGGCGGTGCACGGCGTGCCGACCATGTTTATCGCGATGCTCGAACACCCGGATTTTGACAAATATGATTTCAGCCGCATGCGCACGGGCATCATGGCGGGCTCGCCCTGCCCGGTGAAGACCATGCAGGATGTCAATGAAAAAATGCATATGAATGAGATAACCATCGTTTTCGGACAAACGGAATCCTCCCCCGGTGTTACCATGACGCTCGCGGACGAATCCATTGAGCGGCGCTGTACCACCGTGGGCAAGGCGTTCCCGGGTGTGGAATGCAAAATTGTCGACATCAACACCGGCGAGACCCTGCCGCCGAATGAAATCGGTGAGTTTTGCGCGCGCGGCTACAACATTATGAAGGGCTACTACAAAATGCCCGAGGCGACCGCGCTCGCGATTGACGCGGACGGCTGGCTGCACTTCGGGGACCTTGCCGTGTGCGACGAGGAAGGGTATTACAAGGTGACCGGCCGGCTGAAAGATATGATCATCCGCGGCGGAGAGAATATTTATCCAAAAGAGCTGGAAGAATGCCTTTACCGCTTTGACAAGGTTAAGGATGTGCAGGTCATCGGCGTGCCGAGCAAAAAATACGGGGAAGAGATTTGTGCCTGTGTTGTCCCGAAGGACGGCGTTGAGCTGACGGAGGAAGAGGTAAAAGAATACTACAAACAGAATGTGGCGCATTACAAAATCCCAAGCTATGTTTGGTTTATGAACGACTTCCCCATGACCGCCAGCGGCAAAATTCAAAAAGTGGTGCTGCGTGAACGGGCGGTTGAAAAGTACAATCTTCAAGCCGCGAATGCTATTGAAACCGCTTAATTAAGATAAGGAGCAGATTAGGATGAAACTTTCATTTTCCACCCTCGGGTGCCCGCGCTGGTCATGGAAAGATGTGATTACCACCGCGAAGGATTTGGGTTTTGACGGGATAGAAATCAGAGGTTTAGGCGACGAAATGTACGCCCCGAAAATACCGGAATTCGCGCCCAAAAACCTGGCAGAGACTCAAGCGGATTTGGCGGCCATGTCGCTTTCCATTCCCATTTTAACCTCCGGCGCTGTGCTGGCCGACAAAGACAGGGCGCAAGCCTCTTTTGTGGAAGCCTGCGCGTATATTGACTTGGCGGCCGCGATGGGGGTGCCGTATGTGCGCGTGATGGGCACGGGCGAGCCGCAGATAACTTTAGGAGATTTAAGGCTTGCCGCCGGGCTGTACAGCCAGTTGTGCGAATACGCGGAGCCGCAGGGTGTCATTCCGCTTATTGAGACCAACGGCGACCTTTCCTCCTCCGCCGCCATGCGTTCGCTCATCAGGCGGGCGGGCACCAAAAACTGCGGCGTGCTGTGGGATGTTCACCACACCGTTCGCTTCGGCGGGGAAACGCCGGTGGAGACCATCGCGAACATCGGCAACTTCATCAAACATGTGCATGTCAAAGATTCCGTCACGGCCGGTTCCAAACTCGAATACCGCATGATGGGGTACGGCGATATCCCGATTGCGGACACACTCATTATGCTCAAAGCGCTCCGTTATGAAGGCTTTGTATCGCTGGAATGGGTTAAACGCTGGAATCCGGATTTGCAGGAGCCGGGCATTGTGTTCGCGCATTACAAATCTTATATGGATACACTGCTCAATAACGCGCTGTAATCGAGCGTATAAAGAACAACACCCTTGTCCAATGAAGATCGGGCAGGGGTGTTTTGCTGTCAGCAAAACTGAAAGTATCGGCTAAAATGGAATTCATTTCCATTTTGGCCGAAGAAATGCAAATAGATCCAACAAAAAAGCGGCCTGCGTAAACGCAAGCCGCCCGATGAACTATTCGGAAGATTCAACTATTCGATGATTTCCCCAAAATACCCCGGAGCCAGATTGGCTGCGTTGGATTCGTCCGTGTCGATATGCATGGCGAGGCTGAAGTTTTCATTTACCCTCACAACAACGTCATCGTATATCAGCGAACGCTCGGCGTAATCCGATTTGACCTTAACGATTTGTTTGTCTGTCAGTCCGAGTTTTTCCGCATCCGCCGGAGTCATGTGAATGTGGCGCTTGGCGATAATCACGCCGACCGGCAGGTCGTA
>CAYUWQ010000167.1:0-3474 GCA_964448455.1 uncultured Eubacteriales bacterium
CACCGGTATGCCGAAAAGCCCTTTTTCCGGATAAACCATAAACGCTTTGTGGTTGTTCATCGCCTCAGACGAACAGTTGCCCTCGATAACCAGCTTGTCAATTTCTTTCGGGTTGGCCGGGTCGCTGACATCAAAGAGGGAGAGCTTGATGCCCGGGGTTGTTCCGCTCTCATTGCCGTTTTGTCCGATGCCCAGCAGCAACGTGTCCGTTACCGGGTGCAGGTAGCTGGAAAAGCCGGGCAGCTTGAGTTCGCCAATGATTTTAGGCGCTTTGGGGTCGGAAAGATTCAGCACAAACAACGGATCGGTTTGCTCAAAGGTGACCACATAGGCTGTTTCACCCATAAAACGTACAGCAAAGATGCGTTCCTTCGGCGCAATATTCTCCACCTTGCCGACCACTTCCAGTTTGTCGTTTAACACGAACACATTGCTGCTCGTTTCGTTCCAGTCTCCGCTTGTGGTAGCAATTCTGAAATAGCCGTTGTATTCATCCATGGAAAACTGGTTAAGAATTTGTCCGTTTACCTTGCCGGAATTTTTAAATTCAACCTTGCCGCCGCCGATGGCGAAACGGTAAATCTCCGTGCTGTAACTGTAGTTATTCGCTATAACGGCAATATCGCCGCCCCAGTCGCGCGTCTGTGAGCCGCCGGCGTAAACGGTCCGTGAAGCAAACAGGCTGTCCGCCGTGCAATACGCTTCCGACCCGCCGCCGAGCACTGCTTTTTTATCCGGTTCTGCGTTTAAATCATCAAGATTAATGCCGCAAACCACCAGATAACTCGGTTCCGGGTTCTTGGTGATGCTGATGTCCGCCGCGGGAATATTTTCGCTTTTGCCGTCCACAGCAACCGCCGGGATACAGATGTTTTCCAGATTGGTCTGCGCATAAAGATTAACCGAATAAGAACTCAGCACATACAGTTCGCTGCCGATCAACCGTGCGGAAATAAAGCTTCCGTCCTGTGTCATCCGCTTGATCTGTTTGGGCGCTTCCCGGTTGCTGATGTTGTATATTGTGCAGACACTGGCGCTGCGGCTGTCATAATAGCCGCGGTAATAATAATCAATATCCGGCGCGCTGTTTTTGACCTGCTCGTCCGGGGCTTGCGCGGCGGATTGCGGCTCAACGCTTTCCACATCTTCGCTGCCCGGGGAGTTTTGTCCGCTGCCGGGCTCCGCGGCGCTCACGGTTTCGTCCGGTTTTGTTTCGCCGGGTTGCTGTGTTGTTTTGTCATAAGGTATATAGGTGTTTTCGGTGCTGAAAACCACCAGCAAATCGCCTTTAACAAAAAGGGCATTGGGATACTCGGATTTACCCGTGCTGTTGGCAAATTTGACGCTTGATGCCAGTTTCATGCTGTCAGCAGGCAGAATGCTGTAGATATTTACCTCGTTGTTTGAAACGGTATAGAGATACTTGCCGTCGTTTTTCATCACATCCGGCTCGTCAATCCCCTTTACCTGTACATTGGTTTCGCCGTAACTGCCCTGCCGCGTGCTTGCGTCAGCCGCAGCTCCGTTTTGGGCGCCGGGGGCGGATTCCGCCGCGGCCATTTCATCTTTACTGCCGAAAAATCCGTCAAACGAAAAATAATTCTTATGGCTTGTGTCGTCTTTACTCATCTTCTTGAACAGCTCAATGATTTGTTTTTCGCTCGCGGCGGTTTCGATACCGGCTGTGCTGCCGGTGACGGTGTTGCCCTTGATTGTGTCGAGCATCTTTTGCAGCCCGGAAGAGCCGCCGAAAAGTCCGAAAGCAGTCATTGCGCCGAAAACAACAACAATAGCCGCGGCAGCCGACACGGCACGCCGGATTTGGACAATTCTTGCCCGGTTTTTAGCCGGCGCTGGCTGCTGCCTGAGCATTTCCGTTATATTCTCTTTGGAAAGCTCCAAAGGCAGCGGACAGGCTATTTCAAACTCATCCAGCTTGTTCTTTATTTTATCTTTGGTCTCTTTATCTTTTCTGTTCATCACATTTAACCTCCCCGGTTATTTTTCTGATTCAGCGCGCATCTTTTTGAGCGCTCGTGACAATTTTGAGCGGACCGTGCCCGCGGGGCAGTCGAGGATAGCCGCAATCTCATTGCTCTTGTAGCCTTCCACAATGGCGAGCATAACGATTTGACGCTCCTCGCGGGAAAGGCACGCAAATTCATCTTCCAGCTCAAAGGAGGAATCGAGGGTTGAGGGCGGTGCTTCGAGGGTTTCTTCCATGGTTTCATCCAAGGGAACCGTATTCCTTTGCCGGGATTTTTCGGTAATATGTTTGTTGCATACATTGGACAGGATTTTGAAAAGCCAGGCTTTGAAAGCGTCCGGACTGCGCAGAGAGGCAATCTGCTGAAAAGCGGCGCAAACGGCATCTTGCACAGCGTCCTGCGCCAATTGGCGGGAACCCAGCACATAGCAAGCGTAACGGTAAAGATCCTTCGCGTACAATTCATAGAGTTCGCCGAATGCCTCGGGTTCACCGCCGCATGCGCGCCTCACCAAAAGGTTAACCTTTGCGTCCATTGATTCCCCTCTTTCCTGCCCTCATACATAAAGTGTCAGATATGGGGCAAAGTGTTGCATAAATTCGAAAAACAAGATGTATTTTTTTGCCGGGATGCTATAATATTATTATATTCGGCAATCAATTCGCGCCAGCTTACCGATATTATATTACATTTGAACCGTTTTGGGTGAAAAACTTTTTAACAGGAAAGGACACGGGTGCTTCATGCAAAAGATTCTACCGTTCATCATTGTTTTGCTCATTGCGGTAACACTATCCGCCTGTTTGAATAACGCAGACAAACCAACTGAAACCACCGGCGAATCGTCGTCTGCCGCAACCGTCACCGCCGCAACAACACAAACCGTGACCGAAACGACCGCGGAAATTACTTCAGCCGTTACAACAACTGCCGCGCAAATCGAATTTACAACAACCTTCAACCCGGCGGTTGTTACCGGCAAGCCGAACCCGGACGCGGGCACTTTCACAGGATACGAGCCGCTGCCGGAATCGAATTTCACCGTGACGGACCCCGACAACAGCAGGGGTCTTTCCGAAAAAGCAACCGGTTACAGTTACGGGCTGGGCAAAAACGGAAGCCAACCGGCGCAGTCCGTGCGCAATCAGGAATATTTTAATAAATATAACGCTTTGGCCATCGACACAAAATCAGCCGGCAAGGTATTACACCTGACTTTTGACTGCGGGTATGAAAATGGATACACCGGTAAAATTCTCGACACACTCCGGGCAAAAAATGTACCGGCCGCTTTTTTCTGCACGCTGCCCTACATCAAACAGCAGCCGGCACTGGTGACGCGGATGATCATGGATGGGCATATCGTCGGCAACCACTCCGACACCCACCCTGTTTTCCCAAACATCAGCAGAACCCAAATGGCAAAAGAAATTCAAAATTGCGACAATTATTTGCGGCTCAAATTCGGTTATTCCGCACCTTATTT
>CAYUWQ010000168.1:0-3371 GCA_964448455.1 uncultured Eubacteriales bacterium
CCCGCCACAAACTTTTACTGCGCGGGCAGCAAGTTTGTGGTGATGTATGACAAAAACTTTTACACCCTGCTGGGAACAAGCAACTCCGCATTTTCAGCGAACGCCGCGAACAATTATTACCAAAATACCGTTACCGGCTTTTCCGGCCAGACAACAAGCCTGCCCGCCGATTGGCCGGCAACCTTCACCGGCGGCGAAAGTGCCCTTTACAACTATACAACCACCACCTTTATCGCCGGCCTTGGTTCAACCAACGGGGGCTACCCAACCATAATGAACGACGGACAGTGGCTGTTTGGTTTCCGTCTCCGGGTGAATACCGGCGCGACCGGTTCCGGGCGCATCTTTATGGACCACCGCTGGACAAAGACCGATACCAACAGCACAGGGATACAATACTTCAATGTCTGCGCGAACGAAACGGTGCCCAATACCGCAGGCAACAGTACCATGAACCTGCTGCCGGACTTAACACATGCGGACCGCAGCATTGCCCTTGTGACGCCGGTTACTGTTTCATTCAGCCTCAACGGCGGCGGCGGCACACTGCCCGAGCCGACGGTAGGGATACCGGGTATGCCGGTTACACTGCCTGACCAGGGAGAATTCGCCAAGGAACATTACACCTTTGCCGGCTGGGCACTCACACCCGACGCCGCCGAACCGCTTGCATCCTTCAGTTATCCCGAAAGCGACTGTGTGCTGTATGCCGTATGGCAGAGCGTGCCGGCTGTGTTGAACTGCGGCGCCGAACCCGCGGCTTATGACGAAAACGGTTTTATTGTCGGCATCGCGCCGGGCACGGCAAAGAGCGCCTTTACTGTCAACGGCGATTACCGGCTTGAATTTTCGACTGCCGGCACAACCGTCGGCACCGGTACGGTGATAACGATTGTCAGCAATGTGACATCCGAACCGGTCAGTATGTTTACTGTGGTTATTTTCGGAGATGTCAACGGCGACGGGCTTATCGATTCGCTTGACGCGGGCCTTGCGGTGGACCACGAAAATTACCTGGTGCCCTGGAGCGATCCTTCCGAGCTGTGCTTTAGAACCGCCGCGGACGCGAACGGCGACGGCAGCAGGGACAGCATTGATGCCGGCTTGATGGTCGACACGGAAAATTATATTGCATCGATTAACCAGAACCGGGGTGTCAGCCCCGGCTGAAAGCGCTCTGTCCGCGCGCGGTTTTTGTTGATAGAACATTGACAAAAAACCGCGCATTTGTTATGATGTGGTTCGTTTATAAACGACTGAACGGGGGTTCGCCTTTCTATGGTTAACACGGAAGAACTGTGCATGAACTGCATGAAAGAAATCGGCAAACTCAAGCAATGCCCTCACTGCGGTTTCCTTGCAGACACGCCCCAACTCGCGCCCTATCTGCCCGTCCGGGCTGTGGTGGGCAACCGTTACCTGGTCGGCAAAGTGCTTGAGTACAACGGCGAAGGCGCCACCTATACCGGCTGGGATTTGATGAACAAAGTGCCCGTCAGCATCCGTGAATTTTTGCCGGATGCCGTTGCGACGCGAACACAAAACGAGCTGACCGTCCGGGTTATGGCCGGCAGCGAACAAACCTTTACGGAATGCTGCCAGAGTTTTTTTGAAATGTGGCGCCAGCTGGCCCGGTTGAGGGGCCTGTCGGCGCTCATCAGCGTTATCGATATTCTTGAGGACAACGGGACGGCTTACGCGATTTCCGAACACTTTGACGGCGTTACACTGCGTGACTTTTTGCTCAAGAGCAAGACCGGGTACATCACCTGGGAAAGGGCGCGCCAGCTGTTTATGCCGGTGCTGTCCACGCTGGGCACGCTGCACACTTCGGGCATCATACACCGCGGGCTGTCGCCGACCAACCTGCTCATCGGGCAGGACGGAAAAATCAGGATCACCGGCTTTTGCATCTGGCAGGCCAGAACGGCCGGCAGCGACCTGATGCCGCAGCTGTTCAACGGTTATTCGGCCATTGAACAATACGGTCAGAAGGGGCAGCAAGGCCCCTGGACAGATATTTACGCGTTTACCGCCGTACTGTACCGCGCGCTCATCGGCAGCGACCCGCTGGACGCACCTTCCCGTTTACAAAACGATAAATTAATGATACCGGGCAAATTTGCCGAACAGATACCGGCCTATGTCATCAACGCGATGATCAACTCTCTGCAAATCCTGCCGGATGACCGCACGAGATCTGTTGACCGGCTGCGCGCCGAGCTTTCGGCTTCGCCGAGCGTCGCCGTTAACGCCGAAAACACGGATCTTCCGCCGGAACCGCCTGAACAAGCGGCGGCCTTGCCCGCAAAGTCCATTAATTTGCGCAGTATGACAAGGCAGGATAAAATGCTGATTCTGAAAACAGGCGCGATCAGCCTGGGCGCGGGGCTGCTGATTTTTGTAATCCTCATTGCCACCGTATGGCGGGATGACTTTTTCGGGGCCGGCAAACCGGGCACAAGCGATTCGCAGGAAACAACAATTGGCGAACAGATAGAAGTGCCGAAGTTTTCGGAAATCGGCACTTATCTGGAGATTACGACGAATAATATGTGGCTTGAACGCTTCACTTTTACCGTGGAAGAGGTTTTTGACGCGAGTGTCCCCGTGGGCGTTATCATTTCGCAAAGTGTTGAGCCCGGAACAATGGTTGCCAAAGGCTCACCAATTATGATGAAGGTAAGCAAGGGAAAAGAAATGATTAGTCTGCCCGCCGCGGTAGTCGGGATGGAGTATGAAGCCGCCAACACGCTGCTCACAGGGCTTGGTTTTGTGGTTGAAAAGAGGGAAGAAGCCAACGACGGCTCCCAAACCGCCAATATGGTCATGGCCGCGGTTCCGGCGATTGGCCAGCAATACGAAAAGGGCACCAAAGTCACTTTAAGGGTTTGGGCGGCGGAAGCAACCACCACCACCACCACCACCACCAAGCCGGCCGCCACAACGACCAAACCGGCCACTACCGCTGTTCCCTCCACAACAACGGCACCAACTACAACAGCCGCGCCGACAACGACTCAGCCGACTACAGCTGAAACGACTGCCGAACCGGAACCTTAACTGCAAGCCAAGCTTAACGCGATTTATCAAAAACGGGGCTGCCGGCGGCAGCCCCGTTTCTATGCGGGTTTTTATGTACAGGGTCTAACAGGGATATCTCTTTGCGCCAAATACGCTTTGAGTTCGGCGATTGAAATTTCGTTAAAATGGAACAGCGATGCCGCCAGCACCGCGTCAGCCTTGCCCCTGGTAAACGCGTCATAAAAATGCTCCAAACTGCCCGCTCCGCCGGAGGCGATAACAGGAATACCGACGCTTTCAGATACTGCTCTTGTCAGTGCCAAATCATAACCGGTTTTCTGCCCGTC
>CAYUWQ010000169.1:0-3351 GCA_964448455.1 uncultured Eubacteriales bacterium
ATTGTTCACCTGTTCCCCGATATTGTAGCATATTTTTCCCGATTGTGGTGAAAAATATTTATTCTTGTGTTACTATAGACGGGTACTTCACTTATCTTTCGGGGATGTGACTGATTGTATATCGGCAATGTTAAAATAAGAGGCTATGCCGCGCTCGCGCCCATGGCGGGGGTAGCGGACAGAGCCTTTCGGGAGCTGTGTGTCGAGTACGGCGCGGCTTATGCGGTGGGGGAAATGGCCAGCGCGAAGGGCATCAGCCTGGGTGATAAAAAGTCCGCGGAACTTTTATCTCTCTCCCCTGCCGAAAGGCCTGCCGCGGTGCAAATATTCGGTGATGACCCCCGGATTATGGCACAATCTGCTGTAAAGTCTTTAAGCTTTACCCCTGATATAATTGATATAAATATGGGATGCCCCACACCCAAAATAGTCAACAACGGCGGTGGTTCCGCACTCATGAAGCAGCCTTTGCTTGCGCAGCATATCGTCTTGGAATGCGTAAAGGAAATCACTTTACCGGTAACAATCAAGATAAGAACCGGCTGGGATAATAAAAATGTGAATGCAACTGAAATTGCCATGCTTTGCGAGCAGGCAGGCGCTGCTGCTGTGACCATACATGGGCGGACAAGGGCGCAAATGTACGCGCCGCCCGTTGATTTTGAAACAATCAGAAAAGTCAAACAAGCGGTGCGAATTCCGGTCATCGGCAACGGTGATATCACCGGCGGCAGGAGTGCGGCGGAGATGATGGTACGAACCGGCTGTGATATGGTAATGGTTGGCCGCGGCGCGTTGGGCAGGCCTTGGGTGTTTCGCCGGATAAATGCTTTTTTAAGAGACGGAACCTTATTACCGGAACCCCCTGTTGAAGAAAGAATGGCCGTTATGCTGCGGCATATCAGGCTGCTGTGCAAATACAAAGGTGATTATATCGGTATGCGGGAAGCGCGCAAACACGCCGCCTGGTATATGAAAGGCCTCCGCGGTGCGGCGCATTACCGGCAGGCGGCGGGCACGCTGACAAGCATCGGTCAGTTGGAAGAATTGGCCTGCCGGGTTGTCGAAAGTTTTTACCGTGAGAGTGAGTAATTGACCGGTCACACACCTGTTAAACACAGGGCATACCGCGGCGTACGCCCTTGAATAAAGAAAGAAGGCTATTGTAATGAAAAAAGGCATATCCATTCTCCTGGTTTTATCGTTGTTTGTCGCCTTGTTCCTGCCGGCTTATGCCGTGCAAGACGACGGCACAACCGCACAGGCTATGAGGTTTCGTGATGACGGCGGTTTTACCATCCTGCATCTCACCGACCTGCATAAAAGTGACGCGGACAAGTATGAAGATGTCAACAATGTGTTGTTAAGGCGCCTGGCGCAAACACAAAATCCGGACCTGGTGGTCATCACGGGCGATATCGTGTCGAGCGGTACGCTTGAGCAAATGAAAAGCAACATCGGTGAAATCATGACGGCATTCGGCGATTACGATATTCCCGTCGCAGTGGTGTTCGGCAACCACGACTCTGAAAGCGGGCTGCTCACCCGAGAGGAGCTCATGGCGGTTTATACCGCTTACCCGAACTCGGTTTCCGTTGATGAGGGCGCCCTTCTCCCGGGCTGCGGTACTTACAGCATCCCCATTCTCGCCTCCGGCAGCGATGCACTCGCGTTTAATCTGTGGATGATAGATTCCCGCGAATATGACGAGGCTGGCCGTTACGGTTTTGTAACCACCGAACAAATTGACTGGTATGTTAATGAGAGCAATCAGCTTAAAGCACAAAATAACGGTACGCCCGTACCTTCCCTCCTGTTCCAGCATATACCGGTGCCGGAGATTTATGACGCGCTTACCGAGGTGAACCACTGGGTTCCTTACGCCATTCGGCATATTTATGACAAAAACAGGTTCTTTGTGCTGAACCCCGAAAATACAAACGCGGGGCGGCTGGCGGAATACCCCTGCCCCCCGTACTACAACAACGGGCAATTTGACGCGATAACCGGGCAGGGCGATGTGCTCGCGATGTTTTTCGGCCATGATCACACCAACACTTTCAACATTACCCACCGCGGCGTTGACCTTGTTGCGACCCCGAAGGCGAATTTCCAGGGTACTTACGGGTTTGATTACGGGGCGAGGGTCATCACACTCAACGAGTCTGACACCGGTTCTTACCAAACCCGCGTGATTCCGTTTTCTTCCCTTTATACGCTGCGCGATTTAAACCCGGCGGCATTGCTGGCAGCCGGCATAAAAATAAACTCCGTTGAGTTCAAAACGATGGCTACCGTTTTGTTTTACGCGCAGCTGCAAAGAATCGGCTATTTTTTCGCCACAACACTCGTTGAATTTGTGCTGGGCACCAAACTCGACTATTGACCGGCGCATATCGATTAACGAAATAATTGAGCCCGGCTCAGCCGGGCTCGTGTCAAAAACAAAGGGCAGGCTTTTCAGCCTGCCCTGTTATTCTATTTCTTCTGTTTGATGATGTCGTTGAGTATCACATAAAACTCATCGTCATCCATGCCTTTCGCTTCCTGCTCCGGTGTCTGCTCCGCGGGCGGTTCCTCCGCCGGTGTGGTCTGCGTCGTTTGTTCCGCAGGCGAGCCGAATATCTGCGAGGCGTCCGGGTAGGCGCCGGCAACCGGCGGTTTTGCCGCGGACACGCTTGAGGTAGCGGCCATCCTTGCCGCGGTATTGTCAAAACCGGTGGCAATAACGGTAATCGTTACTTCGTCCGTCAGTTCGGGGTCAAAAGCGAGACCCCAGGTAATATTGGCATCCGGATGTGCCTGCGCCGCGATAATTTCCGCCGCGCTTTCCACTTCCTCCAGGCCGATATCGTCCGATGAAGTGACGCAGAAGATAACACCTTTTGCGCCTGTTATCGATGTTTCAAGCAGCGGGCTCTTGATGGCGGCGTTCGCGGCGGCAATGGCTTTGTCCTTACCGCTGGCTTTGCCGAAGCCCATATGCGCGTAACCGGCATCCTTCATGATGCTGGTAACATCCGCGAAGTCCAGGTTGATGTAGCCGGGTATTTTAATGAGTTCGGAAATATTTTTAACGCCCTGCAGCAGCACTTCGTCCGCGAGAGCGAACGCTTCGGAAAGCGATAGCCGGCGGTCATCGAGCGCGCGCAGATGCTCGTTTGGGATAACAATCAGGCTGTCCACACTTTCAGCCAGGCGGGCAATGCCCTCCTGCGCCTGTGACATACGCTTGTTGCCTTCAAACTTGAACGGTTTGGTAACAACGCCGACGGTTAAAATGCCCATTTCTTTCGCGACTTGCGCGATGAGCGGCGCAGCGCCGGTGCCCGTACCCCCGCCCATACCGGC
>CAYUWQ010000170.1:0-3315 GCA_964448455.1 uncultured Eubacteriales bacterium
GTCTTACAACGCATACCGGGCGGAACTGCCGGTTAAAAACAGCCAACTGACAGCCGAGGTCAAGGCGGAAAACGCCGCGGTGCTTTCCGCTGTCAACACCGCCAAGTCCGCCGGTAATACGGATACCGGTTTTCAAAAAATATACGACTATGTGTTGGAATTGCTTTGGTACTATATCGGGCGTGTGTTTCACAATGTCGATATTGAACAGATTAACGCCTCGGTGGAGGCGCTGATTAAAGAAAATGCAGGGGACGGCTGCACGGTTGTCGAATCCAGCATTGTTGACAAAACAACCATGATTCCCCGCCGTCAGTCCTATTACGAACTGCACGCGGGCAGCGGTATTTGCGGCAAGGCGTCCTCCGTGATGGCGCTCGCTTTTTACAGGGACGGCATGGGCTACACCGCGCTGCCGGACGACGCGGCGATCTATGCCGAACTCAGCGCGATTTATGACGCCATGACTGACTATTTCGGGTTTTTCTTCAACGACCCGACGGTCAACGATATGGGGCTCAGCGAAAGTTATGAAATGCTCGGCACGCTGGATATGGGGCTGGCCTATTACCTTTACAGCAAAGGGTTTGAGGATGCCGCACAGAATGTAATCGATAACATGTGTTTCAGCATTACCCTTGTGCCGCAGGGTATCAGCAATTCACTTATGAAGGCATTAAGGCTCCTGCTGAATGTATGGCTGCATGAGCAAACCGGCGGCGAGCTTACCCTTCGTACCAACGCGAACAGCAACCCCGACGATGTGATTATCAATACGCTTAAAAAAGGCGAGCCGGTTGTCATCGGCAGTCTGGCGGCTATCGGATGCGACTGGTTTTCCAACCACTATTTCGCCGGTGTCGGTTATTACAAAACGGAGTGTCCGGTTAAAATCAATGAAGTCACCATTACAACTATCACCAAAGAATATGTCGAGGTGTATGACACCTGGGGCTCGCACAGTTCCGTGATGAACTGGTCGGTTTTCAAATGCACAGCGCTGTATTCGGCGACTTCGATGGCTGATTTATAAAAGCACTTCATTATAGTCAGCCGGCATTTGCTAAGGCATCTGCCGGCTGTTATACTATAGTTTGACAAACATTTTTTGAAAGGACAGATGTATGAACAAAGCGCTCTTGGGAGCATGTCCATCACTTTTAACGCTTCGTTTGCTTGACACCGCCGGTGCCGGGATAGTAGAATACAAAAGTAACTGTATGGACAACACACAGTATGATTGTGATACTGTCAAATAAATGATTGTGAGGGAACATCAATGGTAAAAAGAGACTATCTGGGCAAACCGGTTGAAATGAAAGAGACGCTGCAGCGCTTGGCGATAAGGCAGAAACGGGAGGAAAACCCGGAGCGGGTCAGTTATTTGGAAAGATTGCAAAGAATCGGTTTAAATGCCTCGCAGAAGAATCGCCTGCCGGACTTTTTAACCCCTGAGATGATCACCTGCGTTTTTGAGGATGACAAAGCAGTTCTATGGCTCGGCACAAACGAAGGGCTGTGGCGAGTGAACGAAAAAGAGGCCGAGCCGCTTGACAGAATCCAATGCTTTCGCGCGATGGCGTATCTGCTGGACAACGAGGTGCAGGCAATTGACGGCGACGGCGACAACGGCGTTTATGTGCTGACCAAGACGAGCGTATCACACATCGCGATGAAATGGATGTCCGCAAAGGAAAAGGCGGTTTTTCTCTCCGATGTTGATGTAAAACATGTGCAGCGCAGGGGAATGCTCAGCGGCGCGCGGTGGGATAAAAAGAACAACTGCTGGATTGGCAGAGAGTCCGACAATGACGGCTTGTGGACATCCCTTGTCGCCATGGGCGATATCTGCCGCTATGCGGTGTTAAAGGACGACCCCTCCTCAACCAAAGAAGAAGTTGCCCGCGCAAAAGAAGTCGCGACCCGCTGGACGGAAGCGATTCTGCTGCTGGCGTATATACCGAGCTGGAAGGGCGAAGTGGCCTCTTTTGTGCGTTATAACAAACCCGGCACCAACCGGGCAAGCGATGAGTTCCTCCTGGAGGGAAAAGAATACAAAATTAATATGCCGGATCATGGTCCGACCGGTTATGTGGTAAGTAAAGTCGGCCCTGCCAACCCGGAGGACTGGGCGACCGAAGGGATGCCGGAAATCGTCTTTCGCAATGTGGAAGGGTATATCGCGCGCTCCTACCATGTCAACGACCCGGAGAATGACCCGATTCCGTTCGGCGACGGCGTGTTTTTCCGCAAAAAGTTCACGCCGGACGGCAAGCTGGTTTCCGTGCGGATTCCCTCCACCTCCGAAAAGGGCGACGATTTGCCCGCGCTGCTGACCATCGACAGCTCCATGGAAATCCCCGCGCGGCTGAAGAAACTGTATACGAACGAAGTCAACCCCAAAACAGGCAAACACTGGGGCGATGACGAAATCATCTACAAATGCGACACCTCCAACGATGAGCTGGTCGGCCATTACGCCGTCTGGCACCTGGCATATGATATCTTGGGCCCGGAAGACCCGGAACTTGCCGAAATCATCAAGACAATCGTTCAGCGGCATGCTACGCATTTCACAAACAACAACTACTGCCATACCGACGCCGGCGGGCAGCCGACTTCCTGGGCGCGCATGAACCGCGAGTATTATGTGAATGAATACAGCGACGGATTCCCGGACGCGCCGCTCGGCCTGTCCATCCTGCTGCAGCTGTACAAAGTCGCGCATCATATCACCGGTGACGAGCAATGGAATAAGGAATACCGCAAGCTCGCGCTTGACGAACCTTACCGGTATGCCGACTTGCTCCGGGAGCACTTTGAGCGCTACCGCATCATCGCGAAAGACCTTGTGGAAGACGAGGACAACGACGAGGAGATTTTCAACCGGGTTGTAAAGATCATGAACTATTCCGATGTGCGCATGGCCGCAGTTTCGTACTATACGCTTTCACAGCTGGAAACCGACCCGGTTCTGATCGAAAAATACCGGCAGGGCGCGGACTCCTGGTGGGAGCTGGAAAAATACGCGCGCGACATTGAATGGTCGCTGATGTACCAGGTAATCAACAACGAAAAAGAGCAGTTTGACGCCTTCGGGCGCTCCTGCATTGACATGCTCAAATGGCAGATCAACCGCTACCCGGTTAATTCCAGAGAGTTCTTCACGGACAACGCGACCCGTCCTGATATGGTGGAGGACGAGGGCTACATGTTCTACAAAGACGGTAAAACCCCTTACGCCGTGGCGATGGACGAACGGGGCAGCACGGGCGCCAATTTCTTCCAGGCAAAGCAGGGGCATATGGGCAGGCA
>CAYUWQ010000171.1:0-3288 GCA_964448455.1 uncultured Eubacteriales bacterium
AGCCGCAGCGACATGGCGTCACTCGCCAGCTGAACGCCGGAGTAGGTGGAACAAAGTAGCACACAACTATTGACAGACGCGGTGCCGAACATTTGGAAATAGGTCAGCGTGACGATGCCGCCCATGCTCAGCACGGCAAGGTCAACCTTTTCACAACTCTTTTCAAACTTCACATTGTTGATATAGGCGTCGAGATAAGCCGCGTTCACCATCGGGCTCAGGCGCCAGTCATAATTGAAGTAGTAAACATTGTCTGCACCGATTTTATCACAGGCGGAGTGGATGAGTCCGCCCTCGGACGAGTGCGCCCCAGCGACTTCCGGATAATGCGCCATCGATTTCGGATAAGTATAGGGCAGCACCTCGTAGGCGGAATCACCGTTATCATCGCACGCGGCGTATTGCAAAATATCATAAGCGGCAGGCAGCAGATGATTACCAAAACCAAGCCAGCCGCTGCCCACAGCGGAGAAAAGGCCTTTGGCAATGGGCAGTATCAGGTCTTCCGCATTGATAGCAGGCGGAAAAACGGATTGCTGATTGTCTGTGCCGATATTCATCACCAGGGGCTTGTAACCCATGCCGCTTACCAGCACAAATGGTGCCTGTGTGCTGTTGTCCGCCTGCGCCGCGAACGCCGGCACAACGGATAAGAGTGCGAAAATTACGGCGATGAAAACGCTGAAAATCTTTTTCATTACAATGTACCCCAATCAATTATTATCGGTTACCATAGGAACACCATATATGGCGTCCCTACATTGCAGCAACGGTTTCAAAACATATCCAGCCGCCGTCTTCGTGCCTTTTGACAACCTTGAAACCGTACTGTTTGAAGGCGGCCAGCACATCATTTTCCCGCAGGTCAATAATACCGGACGCGATAAAAACACCGTTCGGGTTCAAATACTTCGCGACATCCTTACAAAACAATATTATAATATCCGCCACAATATTTGCAACAACGATGTCAAATTTCCCATGGACTTTGTCAACCAGATTTCCGTTCAAAACTGTAAATTCGGGCTCTTCGAAACCATTGATTCTGCCGTTTTCCCTTGCGGTTTTGACAGCCAGTTTATCGATGTCAACACCGGTGGCCGCCTTCGCGCCCAAAAGCAAAGCCGCCACAGCGAGTATACCGCTGCCGCAGCCGATATCTAAAACGGTGCTCTCTTTTGTCACATATTCTTCCAGCGCTTCGAGACTCAGCCGTGTTGTCTCATGGCTGCCGTTGCCGAATGCGAGTCCGGGTTCTATTTTAAAAACAATTCTGCCGCCGGCATCTTCAACCTCTTCCCAGACAGGGCGGATCAGCAAACGCTTGCCTATAGGTGTCGGCTTAAAATACGCTTTCCAGTTGTTCTCCCAATCCTCATTTTTACATAGCGTTGTTTCAATACTGCACCGGATGGTTTCCGCCTTGTAACGCTCCGCAAGAAAGGCGACGGCCTCTGCCGGTGTCTCCTCCGGTGATATATAGATGTGGATAAGTCCTTTTGAACGGTCCTTGCCCAAAAGTGTTTCATCTATCAAATCAACATGGGCAATATCCCAGGTCTCCGCTTCAAGAGTACGGTAGTCTTCGGTATAGATACCGTAAGGCACAACCATCTGGGCGATATCACCCGCGGCATCGATATCCGCCGCGTCAACGGTGATGATAATCTCTGTCCAGTCCATTGGCACTCCTCAATCGCTGTATTTGCAAACCGGAAGGGGCATCAGTATTTATTGTGGACATCCTCCGCGAAGCATAAGAGATCTTTGATTTCGAGCACCTTGCCGTCATCCAGAAGCGCCTTTCCGCTCATTTTGCCGAAGACTTGGTGCTGGTCGGTCACAACCACACCGAGCGATATTTTTGCTGCCCGGTCGATGACAGGGACGAAATCCATCTCAAACCGTTTGTCGCTTGATGAGAAAGTCCAGGGCTTTGTGTAGCTGTCGGCAGGAATGTGGAAGGTGATGTCATCCAGCTTATGTGCCGCCCCGTCATAAAACAAGACATTTTCGGTTGCAGCCGCTGTATTCCCAAAACCGTAGCCGATATTAAAACCGAACGGCTTGCCTTCAACAATGCCATTGCCGGAACCCCAGTACCAGGTGTTCTCGTAAGTCCAGACACCGCGCCCCCAGTCCAGGGTACCGAAGTCCGTTTCCGGGTTAAACACATACTCCCTGCCGTCAAAGCTGATTTTTCCGCTCGCGCGCATGCAGTTGATTTTTTGATTGTAATAAAATGCCGTCTTTTTTTCACTCCAAGGGGTGGCGATTACCATGCTGTCCGTTTGAGGCTGTTTCAAGTTGATTTCACATGTCAGCGTTTTGCCGTCGGCAAACTCGCGGAACTCACACTTGATGTCACGGTTGCCGGGTGTTACCAGATAGTCGATATCCAGCTTTTTGTCGTGATAGGAAACATTGCCCTGAGACGAGGACGGAAGTCTCAGTTTGCCCAAAGTCAGGGGTTTGATGATGGTATTCGTTGTCTCACCCGGTTTAATGAAGTCGAACAAGGTAACAGATTGCAGCCCGATATAGCCGATATCGGAGACGGTGAATCCGATACCGAAGTCTTTTGCCAGAACAATGTAATAATCCCATTCTTTTATCCGGAATTTCGGTGCTTTGATGGCGTTGCGGTCATAAATCTGCACAGGCGTTCTCGACCAGCCGGGTTCACGCAGGCTGCCGTCTTTTTTGAGCAATGGCTGTACGGTGGTGACTTCGTGGTTGCGCATGTATATTCCTCCTCCGATTCTATTGGTTTTTATCAATTAGGGCAGCTTTCGGTTCCCCGGTCATCCTGCCGGGGTTGTAGAGCTTTCTGTTGTCAAGCGCCCACTGGCGCAAAGTGAATTCGCCGCTTTTAATTTCGTCAACAGCCTGCGCTATCGCGTATACCCGCGCATCCATCAGGTCGAGCTGCGCGAGTATTTCCGCTTCTAAAAACATCGGGCGCACCGCCGCGCCGAATTCCGGCTCCCCGTGGTGGGAAATGATCATATGTTCCAGGAGCATCAGCAGTTCCTTTGGCGTGCCCAGCTGTGTGCCGATGCGCTCCACAGCCATAGCGCCGCGTACAAGATGACCGACCAGACTGCCATCGGTTGTGTAGCCGGAGGCGATGCCCGTATCAGCCACTTCAAATTCGCCGGTCTTCGCAAGATCGTGCAGGATGACACCCGCAAATAATAAATCGGCGTCTACAAAAGGATATACTTTGCAGACCCCCTGCGCCAGGCGGAGAATGGAGAGCGTATGGTACAGCAGCCCGCCCCGCAT
>CAYUWQ010000172.1:0-3228 GCA_964448455.1 uncultured Eubacteriales bacterium
CGACTTGCGCGATGAGCGGCGCAGCGCCGGTGCCCGTACCCCCGCCCATACCGGCGGTGATAAAGACCATGTCGGTGCCTTTTAACGCGTCCGCGATTAAATCACGGCTTTCTTCCGCGGCTTTTTCGCCGATTTCAGGCCGCCCGCCGGCGCCCTGCCCGCGTGTGGAGCGTTCGCCGATTTGAATTTTGTGCGTTGCTTTTGAATGAATCAGAATCTGTTTGTCCGTGTTAATCGCAATAAATTCGGCGCCCAGTACGCCGCAAAGTATCATCCGGTTGACTGCGTTGCCGCCGCCGCCGCCGACGCCTATCACTTTAATCTGCGTGGTGCTTACATATTCATTATCAAGCTCAATAGCCATCGCTCAATCCTCCCAAATCTATATGACAATACTCAATTATTCGGTAAAAATTATCGAATTTATATTATCATGTATTAATATGAAATACAAGTTAATTTTCAAAATTTGGCGGATTTATTGTTGTGCCCTCCGTTTCCGGTCTGAAATACGCGGTCTTCAGGATGGTTAAGTCAATTTCGCCGCGCTGGTCCGGCGAGATAACATTTTCGCGTTCAATTACCGTTACGGCGAACCGAAGCCTGCTTTCGAGCTGCGCGGGCGTACCGAGGTGCATTTTGATTCTGTCCTGGTAAACCAGCCAAACATCCAGCGGGTTTGCCATGTCAATATGCGTAATGTCCGCCATCGAGCTGCTTTCGATTGCCGCGAGCAGCTTTTTATATGTATCCAGCGGATTTTCGATAGCGTCCTGGGGCGTTTGGAACTCAACTATGCGGCCGGCATCCTTTTTTACGGGTTCAGGGCAGGACAGCAACGGCATACCGTCTTGCGCGGCTGCGGCTGCTTTTTCAAGTATTTTACCGTTTTTGTCTATGAGCATAAACCCTTCGCCGTCGGGGGTATAAACCGCCGCCTGTGTTTCCGTTATCGCGCAGAGGAATGTCCCCGGCATTTTGCGCTTAATTTCAGCGCTCCCGATATATGGCAGCATCACCTCCAGCTGTTCTTCTGCCTCGCCGATGCTGCTGAAAAACAGATTCTTCCCCAGTTCAAGCCCGGATGCTTCAAAAACCTGTTCCGGCGTATAACGCGCGGTGCCGTCCACCCGGTATGCGGTAACTTTGAAAACAGTGATAAAACCGTAAGTCAGCCCGGCCAGAACGGCGGTCAGAAGTACAGTCAACAAGCAGATGATAAAAATCCGGCGTCTTTTTCTGCGCTTACGCTTTTTTGCATTCAAACGCTCCCGCTCACCGGCAGTCATTTGCGGCCGGTTGCTCCGGTCAATTTGATTGTTTCGCGCTGCCGCCATGCCAAAAGTTCCTTTCTTTCGGGGTTGTTTCAAGTGTTTTAACCAATGGAATATTCGTGCAAATTTCCGTTTGTTTAACGCGCGGCACTTCATTTTTCTCCGGCTGCGAGTTTGTCGATACAATCTACTATCCGCTGCGCGGCGTCATAAACGGCCATTTTTTTCGCGTTCGCGCCGATTTCCGCCATACGCGCGGGGTTGCTCAGCAGCCCGTCAACTTCCCGCGTCAGCCGCTCGCCGGTCAGCTCCTTTTCCTGGATGATTACCGCGGCATCTTTTTCAACCAGAGCCATGGCGTTGTGGAACTGATGGTTTTCGGCCACATTCGGGGAAGGAATAAGGATGGACGGCTTGCCCATTGCCTGGATTTCGCTCAGCGAACTCGCGCCCGCCCGGCTGATAACCAGGTCGGCGGCGCTCAGGCAGCGCTCCATGTCGTTGATATAGGTCCTGATCATAATATGTTTTTCTTTTTCCAAATCAATGCCCCGGTCCCGGAGAATATCTGCTACGGACACGCTGCTTTGGCCGGTCGCATGCAAAAAATAACAGTCCGCCGCCGCACATTTTGCCGCTATCAGTTCAGCTATCGCCTTGTTGATTTCACCCGCGCCCAGGCTCCCCCCCATAGAAAGCACCAGCGGCCGGTCGTCAAGGCCAAGTTCCATGCGGCTTTTTTCTCTGTCCGCGCTGATAATGTCGCCCCTGATGGGCAGACCGGTTAAGACAAACGGCGCTTTTGATTTTAAATGCTCGCGTGCCTTTTCAACCGTGAGCATGATGCAATCCGCTTTTTTGGCCAGCGCTCTGTTGGCTACCCCCGGATAGGCGTTTTGTTCGTGGATGGCAGTTGGTATCTTCATTTTTGCCGCCATGCGCAGCACGGGTCCGCTCACATATCCGCCCATGCCGATGACCGCATCGGGCTTAAAGTCCCGCAAAATTTGCTTTGCCTGTGAAGAGGCTTTAAAAAGTTTGCTGACGGTTGAGATGTTTCGTTTTAGACCTGTCAGGTTAAAAGTGCGAAGAAATCCCGTTATATCAATTGTCTTCAGGTCAAAACCCGCCGCCGGAACAAGGCGCGCCTCGATTTTATCCGGTGTGCCGACAAACAGAATTTCAGCCCCCGGGCAGGTTTCCCTTATGAGACCGGCAACGGCAAGCGCCGGATTGATATGCCCGCCGGTACCGCCGGTCGCAAACAGAATCCGTTTGTTGTTCAGCACATCTACACCGCCCCTTCATTTATCACATCTTTTTCATCTTTGCCGTTCGTGAAACGGACAGCACCATTCCCATTTCCGCCAGTAAGATAACCAGAGAGGTTCCGCCGTAACTGATGAACGGCAAACTAATGCCGGTGTTGGGAATGGTATCCGTTACAACAGCGATGTGAATAGCAGCCTGCAACCCCACTTGAAAAACGATGCCCATTACCAGCAGACTGCTGAAACGGTCCTTCGCTTTTTTCGCGATGATAAAGCCCCGCCAGATGAGGACACCGAAAAGCGCCATCACAAACAACGCGCCGATAAACCCGAGTTCTTCGCAAATAATCGAAAAAATAAAGTCGTTTTGCGCTTCGGACAAATACAGATGTTTTTGCAGCGAATTGCCAAAGCCCTTGCCAAACAGCCCGCCGGACGCGATGGCATACAGGGAATTGTTCGTCTGCCAGCGCGCCCCCAGGGGTTGGAAATCTTTATTAAGCCACGCAATAATTCTGACAATCGTGTACGGCGCGTCATCCGGGTGCCTGCCCCAGTCAACAAACCGTTCGGGCAGGAAGCGCGCGGCCTCATCCGGTCTGTTTGCGATGAGCCAAAAACAATAGACGCCGACAGCAATGCCAACCAGCGCGACTATGCCGAAAAACAAAAACCAGCGCATT
>CAYUWQ010000173.1:0-3198 GCA_964448455.1 uncultured Eubacteriales bacterium
GCCGCGATCATCCTTCTTTCCACCTTTGCCCTGGTCGGCAACAGCTATAATCCGTTTTTATATTTTCAATTTTAAGAGGACGCCGTGTTGAAGAAGAACCGTATAAAAGATAATACCTCACAAAAACCCCGGGGGTTCTTTTCAGCCGCGCGCATACAAGCCGGCGTCTTCTGTCTGCTCCTGGGGGCCGGCCTGGTTGTTTCATTTCTTTTACCGCTGCGCCCTGCCGTATCGCAAAGCGAAAAACGAACGCTTAGCGTGTTTCCGGCATTCAGTGTTCAGGCGCTTTTCAGCGGCAGTTATTTTAGAGGCATTGATTTATGGTTTTCTGACACTTTCCCGCTGCGGGAAAACATTATCGGCATCAACAGCTATCTCCGCGGGCTTTACGGCATCAAGACCGTCCAGATAAAAGGCGAGGTCGAGCAGGGCGATGAGATTCCGGATGTGCCCGGCCAAACCGCTGCCGAAGAAACGGCCGCGCCGCCCGGCGGGCAAACAACACCGCCGGAAACCGCGGCGCCGCAACCGGCCACTACGCAGGCAGCCGAGCAAGGCACCACACAGAGCTTCGGCGCGGTGCTGCTTTACGGCAGCAGCGCCTATGAATACTATAACTTCCGCAAGGATTTGGCTGGCCGGTACGCGGCATTGATCAATTCGACCGCGGCAAGACTCGACGGGGACTTGTACGAAATTGTCGTACCGACGAGCACGGGCATCATGCTGCCGGACAACATCAAAAGCAGCATCAACAGCTCCGACCAGAAAAAGGCGACGGACTACCTGTACAGTTTGATGGACACAAAGGTAAAAACAATCAGCATCTATGACACGCTGATTGCCCACAATACCGAATACCTGTATTTCCGCACCGACCATCACTGGACGGCGCTTGGCGCTTACTACGCCTATGAAGAATGGGCGAAGGTAAAGGGTGTTGAGGCCATCCCGCTCGCAAGATATGAAAAAGCGTCCTATGAAGGCTTCCTCGGTTCCTTCTACGCTTCCACGGAAAAAAGCCCCGCGCTCGGCAGAACGCCGGACACCGTTGAGGTTTTCAAACCTTTCAACAACACAAAGATGACAATAACGGATAAAAACGGCAGGGTGCTGAACTGGAATGTGATCACCGATGTTTCCGCCTGGAGTGAATCCGGCAAGTACGGCGCTTTCATCGGCGGGGATCACCCCTATTCAGTCATTGAAAATAAGGATTTAACCGACGGCTCCTCCTGCCTGGTGGTCAAGGAATCCTTTGCGAACACCCTGATTCCGTTTTTGGTGCCGCATTACCAAACCATTCACATCGTTGATTACCGCTACTGGAACGGCAATGTTGCCGACTTCGCCAACCAGAACGGGGTCAAGGATGTACTGTATATCAACAACATCTCGGCATTGCGCGGCGAACCGCTTGTGGAGCGCATCGAAAAGATAAGCGGTTGACTTTTCATTTGTTTTATCAAATGTTGATAAAAATAAATGTTGACAAATGTATGCCCTTAATTTATAATAAACAAGCCTTAAACGGTGGTATACGGCGGCATAGCTCAGTTGGCTAGAGCATTCGGTTCATACCCGGAGTGTCGTTGGTTCGACTCCAACTGCCGCTACCATATAAGGCCCGGTGGTCAAGCGGTTAAGACACCGCCCTTTCACGGCGGTAACACGAGTTCGAGTCTCGTCCGGGTCACCAGTCGGATTTTGGAAGTCAGATTTTTTTAAAATATTTGATTTTCAATTTCCGATTTTCGCTTTACAACAGAATATGCGGGGACGCATAGCTCAGCTGGTTAGAGCGCCTGCTTCACACGCAGGAGGTCCACGGTTCGAGTCCGTGTGTGTCCACCATGAAAAAGCACTTCCGGAGAAGTGCTTTTTCAATGAAGTATCCCTGTCGGGATGTGAAGTGTCCTGCGGGACATGAAGTGCCTGCCGGCATGAAGTGTGCTGCGGCACATAAGGGGGATGCTTCACTTCATGTTTTGCTTTAGCAAAACACTTCATTTCTAGCAAAGCGAGATGCTTCATGTGCGTAGCACACTTCATTCAGAATCTCTATTTTACGATGCGTGCTTTTTCAATGAAGTATCCCTGTCGGGATGTGAAGTGTCCTGCGGGACATGAAGTGCCTGCCGGCATGAAGTGTGCTGCGGCACATAAGGGGGATGCTTCACTTCATGTTTTGCTTTAGCAAAACACTTCATTTCGAGCAAAGCGAGATGCTTCATGTGCGAAGCACACTTCATATCTTTTGGAGGAGAAGACTTTGAAAGACAACAAACTAATGGACATCTCTATGGATTTTGCTATTGAAATAATCAAACTTGTCAAAGAACTAAAAGAAAAACGGGAAAGCATTATCTGCAATCAAATCGGTCGAAGCGGGACAAGTATTGGAGCAAATATTCGGGAAGCTCAGTATGCCCACAGCAAACCCGATTTTATTGCCAAATTTCAGATTGCGCTGAAAGAGGCAAACGAAACAGGTTATTGGCTTGAATTGCTATACAAAACAGATAATATCAGTGAGGAAAATTTCAAGCGCCTGGATTCGCTTTGTGCGAATATTCGAGTATTGCTTATAGCCTCGATAAAGACATCAAAAGGCACAGTTTAAATTCTTTCGAGGAAACGAGCAAAAAGCACTTCCGGAGAAGTGCTTTTTCAATGAAGTATCCCTGTCGGGATATGAAGCGTCCTGCGGGACATGAAGTGCCTGACGGCATGAAGTGTGCTGCGGCACACAAAGGAAATATTACAGCTTCTTATCCTTATTTTTGATTCCGACTTCCATCTGTTCAGCCGCTATCCTCGCCATCGTTTCCGTGTCGGCCTCCGAAGCGCCTTTGGACATGTTCGAACGGCGCTCAAGGAGTTCCGCATACATTTTTTCGCGCTTTTTGCCGGATAAATCGTAAAACAACATCGGTATGATGCCGAGGAAACCCGTCACAAACGGCAGAATCGCGTAGGATGCAAACAGCCAGTACTTTGTTGAGTCGCTCTGCGCGGCGCCCCGGATGTAAGCGGTCTGGTCATAATTGATCCAGCGTTTGATTTGAAGCGACAATAAATTGGTGTAGATACCCGCGAGCTTGCTCGCGAGCCCCTTCGCGACGGAGGTCATCGCCTCCGTGCGGTAGCCGTTTTTCCACTCGCAGTAATCCATGGATTCGTTGTACATCTCCGTGG
>CAYUWQ010000174.1:0-3077 GCA_964448455.1 uncultured Eubacteriales bacterium
GGTAATCTGGCTGTCAAATTCATAGAGGAGTATGCGTTGACACAGGGCTTTCATGCTTTAATCGCGCTGATTTGCGGGGAGAACACCGAAAGCATAAAGGTATTTGAAAAAAACGGGTATGAAAAATGCGCGCACTATAAAGAAGTCGGCAAAAAGTTCGGGCAATGGCTGGATGTTGTTACTTATCAAAAGATTATCAGTTGATTGGGAAGTGAGCATTTAATGAAAAACTTATTGAAAACTATTGCGTTTGTCTTGGCGTTAACATTTTGTCTGCCCGTATCGGTAAATGCCGCCTCAAAAGACATTGTTGACCAAAGCGAGCTTTGGGTCGCCAACGAGCGCACCTTTACCGCAGCCGTACAATACGCCGACCCGTTCAATGACGCGGTGCTGGATATTGTGCTGACTAACACCGCCGATGGCACCGTTTTGACCGTCCCCGGTTTTTGGGACGGCGGCGACACCTGGCGCGTGCGTTTCGCGCTGACAAGCGAAGGGTTGTGGATGTATCATACCGTCTGCTCCAACTCGGCCGATACCGGGCTGCACGGTCAAACCGGCGCAATCCTCGCAGTGCCGTACACCGGGAATTTGGATATTTACAAGCACGGCTTTGTCACCGCAACAGCCGGCACACGCTATTTCACCTATCAAGACAAAACGCCGTTTTTCTACCTGGGTGACACGCACTGGGGCATGGCGAGTGAGGAGCTGGACAGTGCCGGCGCACACGCGGGGAATATCGACACAACTTCTCACTTCAAATACATTGTCGGCAAACGCGCAGAACAGGGTTTTACGGTTTACCAGTCCGAACCCATTGGCGCTACTTATAATTTGAGCAACGGGTTGAGTGAAGCGGACATCCCCGGGTTCACTTATTTGGACAGGCAGTTTGCGACTATAGCAGAAGCCGGGCTGGTCCACGCGAACGCTTGCTTTTTCTACCCGTACGAAATGACCGGAGCGGTTTTCGCGGACAAAACCTACTTGGAAAAGATCACCCGTTTTTGGGTCGCGCGATATTCCGCCTATCCGGTTCTGTGGACGCTGGGGCAGGAAACGGATAACGATTTTTATGAAGTGTTCAATAGTGAAACCAACCCGTATAAATCGGTCTGCGAATACATTTACAAATATGACGCCTACAGGCATCCGATTTCCGCCCATCAGGAAAACACCGGCTCGACCACGGCATCCAACTCCGGGTTCAAGGGTGTTCCGGGGCACAACTGGTTTGCCGCGCAGTGGTCGCCGAAACTCAACGGACAACTGGGTTTCGATGTACCCAGGGATTATTGGGAAAACGGCGACGGCAAGGTGGCGGTGAATTTTGAAGGCCGGTATGAGAACCTTTGGACAAAAAATTTCGGCGCTCGGGTGCAGGGGTGGACGGCGTTTTTAAACGGGATGTACGGCTACGGGTACGGCTGCGTTGACATTTGGCTTTACAACAGCACCTATGATACGGATACAACATCCAACGACGGGATAGATACCATCACCCCGGCGGACAAGGCGGTTTGGTGGTCCGAAAGTGTGGAATTTGAAACGGCGTATCAGATGGGTTATATGCGCGAATTTTTGGACAGCGTATCCTGGTGGAACCTGACCCCGCGCTTTGATGAACGCAAATGGTTTTCTCCGGATGTATTTTATAATTTTACCGGTAAAATTCGTTCAGTGTTAACCGGTGATGATACGCTGTTGGGAAAAATTCTGAACCTGACAAAAATCGGCAACGGCAAACCGTATTACTCCCTGGCAACCGACAGCGATGATTTATACGCGGTTTATTTTTACAACCGGACAGACTATACCGGCGTTGTCAAAAACATGGACAAGGCATGCCGCTACACCGCCCAATGGTTCAATCCCCGCACGGGCGAATATGAGGGTGATGAAAAAACGATCAAGCCGAACCTGTTCGGCAATTACCGCATCGGCGGCAAACCGGACACCAACGACTGGGTGCTGCTGCTTACCAAACAAAATTAGAAAGCGCTTTATTTGAAAGGTTGATATTGTTATGCCCGAAAGACTCAAACATCACTTTGAACCCAAAACAGGCTGGATGAACGACCCGAACGGCCTGTGCTTTTTCAGGGGGAAATATCACGCGTTTTTTCAGCATTTTCCGCACGCGCCGATGTGGGGCCCGATGCATTGGGGCCATGCCGTCAGCGAGGATTTGATCACTTGGGAAGAGTTGCCGATAGCCCTCTTCCCCGACCAACCGTATGATGAGGACATGGGCTGCTGGTCCGGCAGCGCGGTGGTGAAGGACGACAAGCTGTATTTGTTTTACACCTCCGTCTGTGAAGACCTGGGGCAGACGCAGTCTGTGGCCGTGAGCGGGGACGGCATCAACTTCGTTAAATACGAAAACAATCCGGTTATACCACACTACCCCGAAGACGGCAGCCAAGATTTCCGCGACCCGAAGGTGTCAAAATTCAGCGACGATTATTTGATGGTGGTCGGCTCCGGCAAAGACAAAGTCGGCAAGGTTTTGCTCTTTAAATCCAAAGACCTTTTTAACTGGGATTATGCCGGGGTGCTGTTTGAAAGCAAAGAGTATGGCGCCGTTTTTGAATGCCCGGATTTCTTCCCCGTGAATGACCAATACATCCTGATGTTTTCGCAGATGGGGCTGAAGACCCATTCGACGGTGATGCTGACCGGCGATTTTGACGGCAGCAAGTTCACCCCGACATCTGTGAACAGGCCGGAGGCAGGGCCGGAATTTTACGCGCCGCAAACCTTTTTGGACGGCAAGGGCCGCCGTATCATGATCGGGTGGCTGTATCACTGGGGCAAAAAACTGGATGCAGGCGCGGATTACGCCGGGGCATTGACGATACCCAGAGAGGTTAAAATGACAGACGGAAAACTGAACGTTTTCCCGGTGGAGGAAGCACAGTTTCTTTTAATGAATAGCGACCCGTTTGTGACGATTGAAAAAAACAAAATCACCGTCAAATGTGACGGTGAAGTACTTTTTGAAGAGCAGTATGAAGATGTAAAAGATATCAAGTTTTTGCGGGATACCAAAACCATTGAGGGCTTTATCA
>CAYUWQ010000175.1:0-3042 GCA_964448455.1 uncultured Eubacteriales bacterium
AAAACTGATATGCCCTTCCCACGCCTTTACAGCCGCCCGATTCAAGCCATCGGGCGGCTTGAATTTTGCCAAGAAACAAGTATTCCCGGGCTTGCGAAATCAGGTGGGAATGTTAATAAAATATTTACAAAAAAAAGAGCCGTTTTCCTTGCATTCAGTTTTTAATAGTCTATAATAAACTCTGACGGGTTGTAATGCCGGAGGCTAAAACGACCGCGGAATTTGAAATGAGGAGACTGTAAATGGATAAGAAAGTCAGAGTCGGCATCATCGGCTGCGGCGGCATCGCAAACGGCAAACATATGCCGAACCTTGCCAAAAATAAAGATGTTGAAATGGTCGCGTTTTGCGACATTATCAAAGAAAAAGCCAACTTGGCCGCCGCGAAGTTCGGTTCCGGCGGCTCGAAGGTTTACACCGACTATAAAAAACTGCTTCAGGATGAAAGCATTGATGTTGTTCATGTTTGCACACCAAACCGCTCACACAGTTTTATCACCGTGGCCGCGCTTGAAGCGGGCAAGCATGTGATGTGCGAAAAACCGATGGCGAAAACCTATGCGGAAGCGAAGAAGATGTATGAAGCGTCTGTGCGAACCGGCAAAAAGCTGACCATCGGTTACCAGCAGCGCTGGCGGGGCGATTCGCTCTACCTCAAAGAGGAATGCGAAAAAGGCGAACTCGGCGATATTTACTACGCGAGGTCGGTGGCTTTGCGCAGAAGAGCCGTACCCACCTGGGGCGTTTTCCTCAATGAGTACGAGCAGGGCGGCGGTCCGCTGATTGACATCGGCACGCACGCGCTCGACCTGACACTTTGGATGATGAACAACTACAAACCCAAAATGGTGGTGGGAACCTCCTTCAAAAAGTTGGGCAAACAAAAGGAGTCCGCCAACGCCTGGGGCGACTGGGATCCCGAAAAATTTACGGTTGAGGATTCCGCCTTCGGATTCATCGTGATGGAAAACGGCGCGACGATCGTGCTGGAATCAAGCTGGGCACTCAACATCGCGGAGCCCAACGAGGCAGTCATGATGCTCTGCGGCGACAAAGCCGGGGCTGATATGTTTGACGGGCTGCGAATCAATTATGTTAAAAACAACCGGCAGGTGATTGAAAAGCCGGATTTCCGCGCGGGCGGCGTCGCGTTTTATGAGGGAGCCTCTTCCGACCCGGCTGATCTGGAGTCCAGAGCGTGGATAGATGCCGTGAAGAACGATAAAGAAGTCCGCACAAAGCCGGAGCAGGCGCTTGTGGTTACGCAGATTCTGGAAGCCATCTATAAATCGGCAAAAACCGGCAAACCTGTATTCATAAACGATTGAGCGAATAGGGATGTTATAATGAAACTTGGAATTATCGTGGATCCCGATAAACGGGGATTTGAAATCGCTTCCAAATACGGTTTATCCTTTATTGAAATCTGCAACAATGTCGGCTGCGATACGGATGAGATTACGGATATTCTTCCTGCCATTAAATCGCGCTGCAAAGAAACCGGTATTGCGATCGGTTCCGTGGGCAGATGGGGTACGGTGAAATTTGATCAGGACGGCAGGATTATTGAGGACGAAATGAAGGCGAGTTATGCGCTCATTGACGCGGCATCCGAACTCGGGAGTCCTGTTTTTAACACGGGTGTCAATTACGCGGACAAACTGTCCAAATATGAAAACATCGCAAAAACAATGGACTTGCTCGGTACGCTCATCGATTACGCGAAACCGAAAGGCGTGAAAATCGGGGTATACAACTGCCGCTGGAACAACTACATCGTCGACCCGGGTATGTGGGAAATATTCCACGGGCATCTGGATGAACTGGGTATTAAGTATGACCCGACACACTGCATCAATGACGGCAGCGGGGATTATCTGGGCGAAATGAAAGACTGGGCAAAACGGTTTGTTCATGTTCATATCAAAGGCACCATCAATGTCAACGGTCAGCATGTTGATGACCCGCCGGCGGGGTTGGACCAAATCAACTGGGGCGCTTTTATGGGTATACTGTACCGGCATGGTTATGACGGAAATTTAAGCATTGAGCCGCATTCCGGCACCTGGCGGGGACGCTTGGAGGAACCCGGCATCGAATTCACCGCCAATCACATCAGAAAGTTCATTTTTTAAGGAGGAAATATAATGAAAAAAGCAATACAACTTTACAGTATCAGGGATCACATCAAAACGGGTGACGACATGCTCGCAATGCTCGGCGAAGTGAAAAAGCTTGGGTTTGACGGCGTGGAGTTTGCCGGATATTTCGGACTTACGGCCGAAGTGCTCAAGAAAAGGCTTGATGAAGTCGGGCTGAAGGCTGTCGGCACGCATATGGGGCTTGAAAATTATCTGCCCAATAAAATTGATGAAACCATCAAATTCCACAAAATACTCGGCTGCAAAGACATCGGTCTCGGCGGCGCGCCGACAAGGCCGGGCAGCATTCTTAAATATACCTGTTCGGTGCTGAGCAAAGCCAATGAGATCGCCGCCAAAGAGGGTATGCGCGTGTATTTCCACAATCACAGCGAGGAATTCAAGCCGCTCATGAGGGGCACCGTCCCCATGGACAAAATCAAGGAAGCCTGTTATTTGGAAATTGACACCTACTGGAGCTATTGCGCCGGGATTGACAATTTTAAATACATAACCGAAAATGCCGACAGAATCGTGCATATTCACCTGAAAGACGGAATCGACCATACACCGAAAGCGCTTGGCGAAGGCAATGCCGACCTTGCTTCGGTTATCAAAGCCTCGAAAAAAATCGGATTGAAATGGGTTATTCTGGAAAATGACAATCCCACGCCGACCGGGCTTGAAGACGCGGCGCGCAGCATGGAATATATGATGAAGAATCTTTAATTTGCAGGGGCGACCATTGGTCGTCCGGCAGATAACACCTGCGAATCCAATCCCCCCACCGCCGCGGGCGGTCCCCCTCTCTTTAACAAGTGAGGTATTAATTGAAAGGATGATTATTTATGAAACTTGGCGTATTTACCTGCCTGCTTGGCAACCTGCCCCTGGAAGACGC
>CAYUWQ010000176.1:0-3010 GCA_964448455.1 uncultured Eubacteriales bacterium
GGTTCGGGACCGTGTAATTTCTCCATCAACAGCAAAGCATCGGTCAGCTGGCTTTCATCGTTGAAATTGTGCCGGTAGAGTTCGATGATATAGTCGCCCGTGTACCCCTGCGCGCGCATGGCAGAAAAAAGTTCTGCAAAGTTAAACCTGCCGTCCCCCGGCGGCATACAGTCATGCTTTTCGTCATAATCGCTGATGTGGATATGCGCGATATGTCCGTTGAGCCCGGCAATAAATTCAAAAGCGGAATACCCCGCCCGCCCAGCCTGCTTGAGGTCTAAAACAACCTTGAAAGTGCCGCCGATATAATCTTTCATCGCCGTCAGAAAAGCGGGTGATTCCGAACGGAAATGCACCACATTTTCCTGCGCGACGAGTATCCCCTGCTCCCGGCCTTTTTCCGCAAGCTTTGCGAACCGTTCAAAATAAAGCTCATCCGAAACGGCGCTGAGCGGCTTGCTGCCGTGCATAACAAGGATTTTCGCGCCGAGGGTGTTCGCCGCGTCAAAGTATTTGCCGAAAAAGTCCAGCGTATCCGTAAAACGGCGCTCGTATTCACTGAACAGGAGATACGGTTCGCCGAAAGATAAGAACGGGTGCAGGGAAGAAATAAGCATGCCGTTGGCATCTTTTATTTGGCAGATTTCGCTTAAAAACGGTCTTTCCAGTTCCGACCATGTGTTGATAAATATCTCACAGGTTTTTGCGCCGAGCGACGCAATTTTTCGCAGCGCAAGCTCCGTTTCCAGCGGATAGTAACAGGATGTTGAAACCCCGATGCTCATTGGCACGCTCCTTTGCGCCGGTGTCCTCACCGTTTGGCCGGCAGTCTGATAAAATGATACCATGCCGGTTACTCAAATGCAACCTCGGTGCCGGCCGCGCTTCTACGCAGACCGATAAATTGATTCTCCCGAGTACAGGATCAATTTTTAAAACAGGTTTAAATATTTATGACTTAACTGTGAACATTTGAAAAATGTCTTGATTTTTCATCTCTAAGCAACTACAATATGCATTAGCACTCGGGGTTGTTGAGTGCTAAATTTATCCTTAAAGGCAAGAGCAACCAGCTCAGCCAATAAAAATTTTTTAGGAGGAATTCAAATGACTATCAAACCACTTGCGGACCGTGTTGTCGTTAAGCTGATTGATGTTGAAGAAACAACAAGCAGCGGCATCATCCTCGCGGCCTCGGCACAGGAAAAACCCCAAATCGCGGAAGTGCTCGCGGTTGGCCCGGGCGGACTCGTTGACGGCAAAGAAGTTACCATGTATGTCAAAGAGGGCGACAGAGTGATCACAAGCAAATATTCGGGCACAGAGGTGAAACTCAACAAGGAAGAGTACACCATCGTTCGCCAAAGCGATATTCTCGCAATCGTTGAATAAAACATTATAGGAGGAAGAAAGAAATGGCTAAACAAATTATTTACGGCGAGGATGCCCGCAAAGCGCTTTTAACGGGTATTGACAAACTTGCCAACACGGTTAAAATCACACTCGGTCCCAAAGGCAGAAATGTTGTATTGGACAAAAAGTACGGCGCTCCCCTGATCACCAACGATGGTGTCACCATCGCGAAAGAAATTGAACTTGAAGACGCTTTTGAGAACATGGGCGCGCAGCTTATTAAAGAAGTTGCCACCAAAACCAACGATGTTGCCGGCGACGGCACCACCACAGCGACTCTACTGGCGCAAACGCTCGTGCGCGAAGGTATGAAGAATGTTACATCCGGCGCGAACCCGATGGTTGTGAAAAAGGGCATTCAAAAAGCCGTTGACGCGGCTGTTGCGGCACTCAAAGAACATTCAAAACCCGTGAAGGACAGCAAAGACATCGCCCGCATTGCTACGATATCCTCGAGCGATGAAGAACTCGGCAATATCATCGCGGACGCGATGGCGAAGGTTACCTCCGACGGCGTTATCACCGTTGAGGAAAGCAAGATTGCCGTAACGGATTCCGATGTGGTGGAAGGCATGCAGTTTGACCGCGGCTATATCTCCCCTTATATGGTCACTGACACCGACAAGATGGAAGCCGTTATTGACGATGCCTATCTTTTGATTACCGACAAAAAGATTTCCAACATTCAGGAAATCCTGCCTCTGCTTGAAAAAATTCTGCAAGCCGGCAAGAAACTCGTTATCGTCGCGGAAGATGTTGAAGGCGAAGCCCTTTCCACCATCCTTGTCAACAAACTGCGCGGCACATTCACCTGCGTTGCGGTGAAAGCGCCCGGTTTCGGCGACAGGCGCAAGGAAATGCTGCAGGATATCGCCATCCTTACCGGCGGCGAAGTAATCACAGCGGACCTCGGCCTTGAACTGAAAGAAACCGAAATCACCCAACTCGGCAAAGCGAGACAGGTGAAGGTTTCCAAAGAAAACACCATTATCGTTGACGGCGCGGGCGAAAAGGAAGCCATCAACTCCCGCATCGCGCAGATTAAGGTTCAAATTGAAAACACAACATCCGACTTTGACCGTGAAAAACTCCAGGAAAGGCTCGCGAAACTTTCCGGCGGCGTAGCGGTTATCAGAGTCGGCGCGGCAACCGAGACCGAGATGAAAGAAAAGAAGCTCCGCATTGAAGACGCGCTCGCGGCAACCAAAGCGGCTGTTGAAGAAGGCAGTCTCCCCGGCGGTGGCGTTGCCCTGCTGAATGTTATGGCCGCGGTTGAAAAACTGCTTGTTACCGATGACGCGGACGAAAAAACCGGCATCAAACTGGTTCTTAAAGCGCTTGAAGCACCTGTTCGCCAGATCGCCGAAAACGCGGGACTTGAAGCTTCGGTTATTGTCAACAGCATCGTTTCCTCCGGCAAAACCGGTTACGGTTACGACTTTGCGAAGGACAAGTACACCGACATGGCTAAAGCCGGTATCATCGACCCGACGAAGGTTGTCCGTTCTGCGCTGCAAAACGCGGCATCCGTTGCCGGCATGGTGCTCACCACCGAAAGCCTTGTTGCGGAAAAACCCGACCCGGCAGCCGACGCTGC
>CAYUWQ010000177.1:0-2974 GCA_964448455.1 uncultured Eubacteriales bacterium
CGTGTGCAGGCTTTACCTTTCCTGTATCGTAGGGTTCGGCATCCTTGACGAACCGCCTGTAAAAGGCAATTCCCCTCCTTTGGAGGGGTGGCTGAAAGCCGGGGTGGTTCTTTTTGGAATCGCCGTTTTGTTGTTGTAACCACCCCGCCCTGTGGGGCACCCCTCCAAGGGAGGGGAATGATAGAAAACCTCGCTTGCAGGGGCGACCTGCGGTCGTCCGTAAATGACCTCTCCGTCAGGCTTTCGCCTCGCGATTTCATCGCGCTACACCTACTCCTTACCAAGGCGAGGCAAGTCCCGGAGTCTTGGCTCCCCTATAGTAGGGGAGCTGGCGCGAAGCGACTGAGAGGTAAAAATTAGCGGCACAAGCATTAAGCCTGTGCCGCTGAATGGATACCTTTATCTACTGCTGCGGGTCGATATTGGTTTCGTCAATGATGAAGATCGGCCGGTGCTTGACCTCCATGTAAATCCGCGCAAGGTACTCGCCGATAACGCCGAGCGAAAACAGAATAAGTCCGCCGATGATGAAAATCGCGCTGATGATCGACGGATACCCCGCCACATCCGCACCGTAGATGAGCGTCCGGATAATGATATATACCGCGTAAGCAACCCCGACAAAACTAAAGAAAGACCCGGCTAAAAGGGATGCTTTCAGCGGTACGGCGGAAAAACCGATGATGCCATCAATAGCATAACGGAACAGCTTGAAAAAAGACCAGGTTGTGGTACCCGCGGCGCGGTCGCGGTTGACATGCTCAAACCATTTGGTGTTAAAGCCGACCCAGGTGAAAATGCCCTTGGAAAAACGGCTGTATTCCGGCATGGAGACAACGGCTTCCACCACTTTGCGCTTCATCACCCGGAAGTCCTGCGCGCCATGCGCGATGTCGATATCAATCATTCTGTTGCCGATTTTGTAGAACATCTTTGAAAACCAGCTTTTTACCCGGCCTTCACCCTTGCGGTCGGTTCGTCTGGCCGCGGCCACATCGTAGCCTTCCTCCAGCGCCTCGAGCATCTCAACAATCAGCTCAGGTGAATGCTGCAAGTCGGCATCCAGGATGCCGATATAGTCGCCGGATGAATACTTCATCCCCGCGAGCATGGCCGCCTCCTTGCCGAAATTGCGGGAAAAGGAGATGTATTTCACCCGGCTGTCATACGCGGCTATCGCGGTAATGACATCAAGGGTTTTATCTCTGCTGCCGTCGTTGATAAAAATGATGCTGAAATTATAATCGGGGCAGCGGCCGATGACGCCGCAAACCTCTTTGTAAAACAGCGGCAATACTTCCGCCTCGTTGTAACAAGGGACAACCAGATCAACTGTTTTCATTCGTTTCTTATCCTCCGGGTATATATAATAACGCTTTCAAAAACTGCGGGTCTTCCGCAAGCTTCAATGTGCCGCCAGCCGCTGCCTGCTCGTCTGTAAGTGCGACCTCTTCAACAGAAGGCGCAATGCCTTTACTGTAGTCCTTTGTTTTATACGCCTCGATTTTCGCGACCGTCAGCAGAACCGCGCTGCCGCTTTCCAACGGTATCAGGTCCTGCAGCATATTGTTGCCGGACGTTTTAGCGCCGACGGTAATTGAACCTTTAAAATCAACCAGGCTCACGGCGAAAAATTCCGCGCCGCCGGATGTTTCATTATTGATGAGTACAACCATGGGCAGGGTCAGCTCTTTCGCGTCGGAAGCAAAAATCCTGTTATTATTACTATCCCGATAAACCGCCTTGGCGAATTGAGAGTCTTTAAGAGTAGCCGTCGGTACAAGAATATCCGCTGTTTGGGCAGCGTATTCAATCGTGCCGTCTTTTGTGCCGCGCACATCAAAGATAATGCCCTTGACGCCTTGGCCGGTCAGCTCTTTTATCGCGTTTTCAAGTTGCGCCGGCGTGTTTTTGTAAAAACTGAAGATCTTGATGTAACCGGCAGAACCGTAAACGCTGTACGCTACGCTCTGTTCGTCAAAGCCGAATAGGACATTTGCGGTAAAAACCTCGCCGCCGCGCCTGCAGGTGAGTACAACAGTTTTTAAGCTCATGCCCTGCAGTTTTGATGCCGATGCTTGATGATTATCAGGCAGAACATCTTCACCGTCAATTTTAATGATTTCATCGCCGCTGACGAGACCTTCTTTCTCAGCGGGGGAACCGGGCGCCACAAACAACACATAAAGAGCGGCGATGCCGGCTTTTTGCGTGGTAATTATCCCGATTCCGCGGGTTTTGCATTCGATGATGTTAAGATAGTCCTGATACTCCTGCGCTGTCAGGTACCTGTCTCCCCATGCGCCCAAACCGTCTAAATAACCCCTTGATACGGATGCATTGAGCTTTTGGTTGTCAATACTGTCGACATCGTAGTAGTATGATTGAATTTTCGATTCGATATCCTGAAGTTCATCAATTCGTTCAAGACGACTGGAGAGACCTGGGATAACTCTATTGTATACTTTTTGAGAATAGACCATTGTAACGGCAAAACTCGCCGCCGCGGTGATGATAATCAATGAAAGGGCAAGCCCCAGCGATATTTTTCTGTTCATGTGCCTTATTCATCCTTTGTAAGCGGGAATGGTATTTCATTTTAGCGGTTTATTTAATTATGGCTTTGTGACATAACCCATCGGGTCCACCCTGGTAACGGTGCCGTTTACTTTTTTGCGCACCTCAAAGTGCAGGTGCGGACCTGTGGACGCGCCCGTTGTGCCGATTTCGGCAATTTTTTGTCCTTTGGATACGGTTTGCCCTTTGCTGACGGTTAGAACGCTTGCGTGACCGTATACGGTGAAAATTCCGCCGCCGTGGTCAATGATAACATAATTGCCGTAGCTGTTGTCCCACCCGGCGGTGATGACCTCGCCGCCCTGTGCCGCAACAATCTTTTTGCCCGCAGAGCCGCCGCTCACACATATATCAATGCCGTTGTGCTTTCTTGTCTCCCCAGTAAACGGGTCTGCCC
>CAYUWQ010000178.1:0-1769 GCA_964448455.1 uncultured Eubacteriales bacterium
CCCCAGTTCATGCGGGTGTTCATGTGCCAGGTGAAGTGGTGCAGGCCGCTCGCGTCATTGATCACCGTATGGTCCCAGCCTTCAAAACAGCGGATGGAAAACCTTGTATGCGCGTATTCGTCATGGCCGGTATAATCGCAGCCCTCCAGGCCGTCGAAGGAGATTTGGCTGAGGCCGGTTTTGTTGAATATTTCTACAATCCTGTCGCTGAACTCATCCTGCAGCTCCAAATCCGGGAACAGGGTATTGTACGGATAATCCCAAAGCTTGTACAGTTGCGCTTCCTTTTTATGGGCGCTCTTGACCGTTTCAAACTCACCCCGCCGGCAGTTTTTAAGCAGATAGTTCCCGTCCTTTTCTTCAAAAGAACCGAAGGAAATCAGCTCATTTTCGCATTGCAGGGCGTTCAGGGTCAGCGGTGTGTCGAAATAGTGGGATTTCTTAATCAAGAGTTCTGTCTGCGATTCGTCAATATCTTCAATCAGATATAATTGCCCTTGCTTGAGCAGGTGTTCGCTCGGCACCGGGGTGACATACGCGTCGTTGGTGTTCAAAAAGTTGGTGAGGGTGTGCACACCGACTAAGATGCCGTTCGCTTTGCATTTTTCGACAATTTCTTTGACCTGCTCATCCCCGCCCGGAAAGCCGTCCTCGTTCCAGGTAAAGTGCCCCCAGGCTTGGAACGGTCCGTCGTGGTAAATATATTTCAAGCCCGCCATTTTTGCCTTTTCTATCACAAAGTCCATATCTTCCTGATAAAAATTGGAGATGAGATAGGACCGCATCGCCCCGCGCGACACCTTGCCCCACTCGCCTTCAATCATCGGGTGCGGCAGTCCCTGCTCGATTTCAATTTCGCCGAGTCTCTCCAGCGCGTCTTTTTGTTTGCAGGCAAATAACGCTATTTTCGCGCCTTTGATGTGCGCGTCATCCCCTTTGACCGGCAGTACCAGGCAATCCTTGACACCGTTGACTTCGCGGTATTCCACACGGTCACGGCGGCGGCAGGAAAACTGCAGAACAGCTCCGCCTTCCACCCTGGCAGCGGCGCGCGCTGTTTCGGCAAAACCGCCCACCGATATTTCGGTATTCTCCTGCTTGTACTTCACCTTTTCCTTTAACGCGACTGCGTATTCCTGCGGGACGCCCTGCACGGTTTTCATGTTGAGCGCCTGCAACCCGAAAGCGACATTGTTCCCTTGGCAGACGCCGATGATGTCGCCCACCACCTCGTCAAGGGTGACGAACACAGGGCCGAACATCAGCGCGTCCGCGTCCGCAGGCACCGCAACCGCTTCAAAGGTGACACAAACATCGCTTTCGACGAATTTGAGACAGACTTCGCGGCCGTCTTCGAAACCGAAGGTGATGATATCGTCTTTCTTCCCGGCCTTTTGCGGCGCGTAAATCTTACCGTCGAATAAAAGTGAAACAAGCTTGCTTTTTTCGCCTTTGAGCAGCACTTCTTTTTCATCCGCTCTGATGGATGCTATCAACCCGGTTTCAGCCAGCGTTATTTCGGTAAAGCGCGATTTCAGTATAATCATCTTGTATTCTCCGTTCTGTTAATTTCCCCAAATGTTTTCAGTCTGCCCATGTAATCGTCAAATCGCCCATTTCCATACCGTTTTTGGTGGGATACCAACGGTTGCCGAGCGTGACCGCGTCCTGCTTGCAGAGCATAGTCACCTGCTTGAGCCCCGTGCAGCTGAAAAAGGCATAGTCTCCGATTTGCGTCACATTGGCCGGAATGGTTATTTGCGTCATCG
>CAYUWQ010000178.1:1869-2961 GCA_964448455.1 uncultured Eubacteriales bacterium
CGCACATTTTTGCCGATTGTTATGCTCAACAGGCTCGTTGCGTTAAACGCGCCGAAATTCGCCACTTCTACCACCGGCATCCCGTCGATTTCATCGGGGATGACCAAGCTTTTCACCGTCGATTTATCCTTATAAGTTCTGATAATCACCGTATCGTCCTCAACTGAATAACGGAAACCCTCATAAGTTTTTAAACTGCAGCCGGAAAGCCCGGTTGTCAACATGATTAACACCATGGCAAGCAGAGCCGTCTTGACAATTTTACTCACCGGCGATCACCTCCGCCATCTCCGCCACGGCAGGTGCTTCCTCCGCCTGACGGACGCGTTCTTTGAGTTCCTCAATAATTTTCTTGTGCTTTTCTTTGGTAATGTCGTAGAAGAAATAGGGTATCATACCCAGGACACTCCCCAAAACGGACCCCCAAATGTAAATGTTCAGCAGGTTACTGCGGATTCCGTCGTCATAAAACACATCCCAGTCCGAGGTGAAACCCGCCAGCGCCAAAATCAGCGGCAATATCCAGCCGGTCGCCTGCCCAAGCGGCCCGGTAATCCAGCCGCTGATGCCTTGAATTGAATCACACCGCTCCCCGAAGCGCCACTGGTGGTATTCCATAATCTCCCCGGCGAAACCGCTGGAAGCGCCGCCGGAAACCTCACCGGTAAAGTTGCGCACCGCCATAAACACCAGCATCAGCACCAGGTTGTTCGTAAAGACAGTAAAAGCGATGCCAACCGTCAGGGCAATGTTGGCAAATGTTCCGGCAAGATAAACATCGCGCCGTTCATACCGTTTTATTAGCATCGGCGTGATAAAGAACCCTAAGTTGCAGGGGATGACAATAACCGTTGTCACAAAACCCATCAGCCATTCGCGGCGAAGCGAATACACAAAAAACAAGGTCATCAGGTTGCCGGCGATTCCCGACCATGAGCCTATCAAACCGGATATGTTCCGGATCCAAAGATACTTATTCCGCAGCACCTGCTTGGCGCCCTTGAGGAAAGTCACCTTGACGCGCAGCTCTTTTTTCAGTTCAATCACGCGTTCTTTGACAAATACCAGGGACAAATTCATCAGCATGCCGAC
>CAYUWQ010000179.1:0-2957 GCA_964448455.1 uncultured Eubacteriales bacterium
CAGCCGATGTTTGACACACAAACCGGCCAACCGATTGCACCCCCGCCGGCGCCTCCCGCGCAGCCAAAGTTTGATACGGAAACGGGTTTGCCGATAAGTCCGCCTCAAGAATAATTTTTCGGATTTACTGATGTTTTCCCGCCTTCAGAAATGTTAATAATAAAGGAGTAGAGTATTATGTTCTGTCCCAAATGCGGAGCAACAAACGATGACGCATCCAAATTCTGCCTTAGCTGCGGCGGTCCGCTTGAAGCTGCGGCAGCACAAACGCCTCCGGCAGCACCCCCGCCCGCTCCAGCTTACAGCACGCCGGCATATCAACCTCCCCAGACCACGCCGCCAAAGAAAAGCCATACAGGGATTATCGTCATCATTGTGTTACTCTTAGTGCTCGCCATCGGGGCGGCCGCGGTGTTCTTTGTTCTGTCAAACAAAGATGAGAAAGATGATAAAGACAGCAAAAACAGCACAACAGTAGTCACCACAGCAGCTCAGGCTGATACGACCAAGGCAGCCGCAACAAATGATGATGAATCGGAATCAGAGCCATCCACTTACTTTTCGAACCCGTTCCCCTCCGGAACTTGGCCGGAAAGCCCACTTTTGCAGGATGTTCCGAAACCTGCTTACGGCTCAATTTTTACCACAGATGTCAGCGAAGAGGAAGTGGTCATCACCTATTCCGGCTGGAGTACAGAGCAGTTTACTGACTATGTCGGACTTGTCAAGGCCGCCGGATTCAACAGGGATGTCAATGAAGTAAACGCCTTTGGTGTTTCCACCTATGAAGCGAATAACGGCAATGTTCGCATCAGTGTTGCCACCGTCATGGGGTTTTATTCAATTACCGTTGATAAAATGTAAATTTCTCCGCACATTATGCAGCGGGCAAGGCCAACCGGATTTGCCCGCTTTCTCACATATCAACACAATGCCGCCTTTTAACCCCCGGAAGCCGGAGACAGCAGCCAAACCTCATCGCCGTCTTTGAGTTTTTTGCGTTTGGAAGTGCACCGCTCACCGTTCAAATAAACAAGCGCCTGCCCGTATTCCACGGTCATGTCCCCCTCGATGAGCGCATTCATTTTCGGGAATACATCGGCTATATCTTCCGCATCCAAACTTGTCTTCGCAATTTTGGAATCAATTCTTAAAACACCGAAACATTTAACCTCGACCTTTGCCAATTGAAGCACCTCCCTTTATTTGTTAATTCCAAGCTTTTTAAGCTTGGATGCTTTCGGCACACCGTTTTTCCAGCCGCGAATGCTGTAATAACTTTTAAGCATTTTATCCAGCGGCACTTTTGTGCGGGCATCGCCTGCCACCTGCAACTCGCTTGTCAGTCGCTTTGGCAGCGTATCCGCGCCCGCCTGCTGGCCGAGTATGATGTTGCACTGCCTTTCGATGTTATAGCCGCGTTCGCCGATTTTCAGCATTTTGCCGATGTTCATTTTCATACCTGTTGCGTATTTAAGCGCATACGGGTACATAATTAACGGCAGGTTCATGCTCGCGATTGCGGGATGCTTAACCATCAGCGCGATAACCGGACCGACAGCTATAAAGCCGACATTGACAACCTTCGCGATTTTACTGTTCGGCTTGCCGACAATCGGACCGGGCAAAACCACATAGGAGGTAAACAAACAGCAGCCCGCCGATGAGATGGACTCCATAAAGTTTTGGAAGAAAATGCTGATAGCTGCTTTGCTCTTCGGGGTGTAGGGGTTGATGTTCAACCCCAGACCTTCAAGCACCACCATATAGCCGGCGTTCAAATGGCAGCCGCCCCTGTTTGATGTCGCGTAACCCAAACCTTGGCCGACTGCGCCCCTGGGTTCATAAGCGGCGAGTTCCATGCCCTTAACTTGAATAGCAAAGTCCGTACCGCCGAATTTTTCGGCTACGCGCTTTGAGCCTTCAGCCAGCGTATCACCGATACCCCTTCGGTACGCAATATCTTCAAACACTTTTGACAGTCCCTCAAAATCGCCGAATTTCAGGCCGTTGTCCCAAAGACCTTTTTCATTGAGTTCCATCGCGAAGGCAATCGTCCCGGCAGTGGACATGGTGTCCATCCCGAGTTCGTCGAGTTCATAGTTCCACCTGTTAATCAGCTCGAGGTTGTTGTTCATCAGATTAGGTCCCAACAGACCAAGTGTCTCGAGTTCCGGTCCTTTGACAACTTTGCCGTCCACCGTCACACGCCTGGTGCATTGAATCACACAAGTGGTGCACCCGGAATTTTTTACCAGATATTTTTCCGCCAATTCCTCGCCGGACACTTTTTCAAAATCATCAAACCGGCCGGCACTAAAGTTTTTGGTAGCAAGCATTCTGTGCGCCTGCATAGGCGCTACCAAACCCGCTGTACCAAGGCGCGGCAGCTGCTTGCCGGTGAGCGGATGCTTGCGGATTTGCTCAATCCATTTTTTATTCGTGGCTTTTAACTTTTCTTTGTCCGCGACTTCCGGTTTAAAGGAACCGGCCGCGGTTACCGCCTTCAGGTTTTTGTCGCCGAAAACGGCACCGACACCGCCCCTGCCCGCGGTTCTTTCCCCGCTGAACACCGCGGCATACAGCACTTTATTCTCACCCGCGGGGCCGATGACCATTTTCCCCGATTTTGCGGGCAGCTTGTCCTGCGCGGGGGTTACATGCAACCCCCACAGGTCCCCTGCGTCGTTAAATTTAACCGCTTCTTCCGTAATTTCCAGCCAAGTCGGTTTTTTCGCCTTGCCGGTGACGATTAACGCGTCATAGCCCGCTTTTTTGAGGAACATGCCGAAATCGCCCCCGCAGTTTGAGGAAGTGACAATATTGGTCAGCGGCGAGATGGTGGAAATGTTGAACCGGGAACTGCTCGGGCAGCCGCAGCCGGACAATGGCCCGGTCGTTGCCACAAGCCAGTTGTCCTCGTCAAATGCTTTCATACCGGGTTTGATATGGTGATA
>CAYUWQ010000180.1:0-2941 GCA_964448455.1 uncultured Eubacteriales bacterium
GCATCAAATCGTCATACATAATATCCTTCTCTTTGGCATCCAGTTTATACATCAGCTTCGGTATAATACTGAACGCGCCCGTGACCCCCGGCAGTAAAAAGGCCGCCATGAAAAGCCCGAACTTGGTGGAATCGGTCTGCTTGCCGAAGCCCTCTTTCAGGCTGTAGCCGATAGCGCTGAGGATGGCCGCCTGCAGACCGGATGTGGTGTTGCGGACGATTTTGGACATCAGCCCTTTTGTGATAACAATGACACCTTCGGACCGGTAGCCGTTTTTCCACTCACAGTAGTCAATCGCTTCATAAGTGATTTCCTGCGGAACCACATTGCGCACACCCCAGAAGGACTTGCGCGCCATATCCAGCGGTGCCATGATCAGCCACATTTTTTTCCAGTCCCGGTACCAGCCGTTCGCGCCTTTGCCCCCGATGCAGCCAAGGGCGAAGGTGAGTATCCGCTGGAAATTATCAAAGTTGGAGGAAAGCGCCCAAAGCGCCCTGCTCGAAAACCTTTTTCTCATCCAGCCGATGTAGGTGTAGCTGATGTGGCAAATCGGTATGGACGGGATCTCGACAAGGGTAAAAAACGAGGAATAGCCCAGCACATCAATAAAGTAATTGTCCTGGCTTGTGGAGAGTGTAAACGCGCCGAGCAAGTCGCTGAGCATCAGCAGGAACGCCGGGCGGTTGTGTATGATCGTCCTGAGCCCCTCCATAATGCTCGGTGTTTTTTCGGATTGCGTAACCCGCTCTTTTGCGCTGAAAAAGAAAAACATCGCCATCCCGGTGCTGATCATCGCAGCGATGATGCCGATAGACCCGTAAAAAATCCTTCTGTTGGCGATTTTAATGACGCCTTTATTCATCATGTCATAAATCAAATTGAGCAGAACACCCGGAATATTATCAAAAATACTGGAAATCCACTTGGCCAGGGACAAAAGCCGCACCCGCTCAGACGGATTCGGTGTCATGGAAGACAATAAGCCTGTTTTGGAAATGTTCCGGAAAGTGCCGATGGCCTCGTTGCTCATCTGAATAGCGAGAAAGAGGAAGAATTTGGTCATGTCATACTCGTTTTCCGTATCCAGGAAGAAAGGCAGCGACCACTGGAAAACAGTCATCACCAGCGAAGGGATGGCAAAGGCAATCAGATAGGGCTTAAATTTGCCCCAGCGCGTTCTTGTTTTGTCCACAATCGGACCGGTGAAGGTGTCGTTGATCACATCCCAAATCCCGTTGATCAGGCTCAGGACGCTGTAAAGTTTGAGATTAATTTTGAGCAGATCAATATTATATCGGCTGCCGAACACACCGGCATGTATGTTTTCGGACGCGTCATAAACGATATAGGAAATCGTCTCTGTATTACCCACATAGCGTCTGTCTTTTAAACATCCGTAAGCCGTTTGCTCGCTCAAAAATAACCCTCCTTTCGGGTGATGACTATTTGCCGTGTGTTAAAACGGTGTATGCCATGTCCGGGTAATCCGTCATGATGCAGTCGCAGCCGTTACCGCGCAGTTTATGCATATCTTCGGCATTGTTGATGGTCCAGTACTGCACCGCGATATTATAGCCATGCGCGTAGTTGATGAACGCGCGCGTGCCGAGGTTTATCACTTCTTTCCCCCGCCGGCGGTACACGCCGTAAGGGATTTGCAGCAGCGAATATTTAATGTTCTTTTTGCCGAGGTCCGCGCCGGAGCGGCTGTAAAAATAGAACTTCAATACTTCCAGCGGACCGGCGGAGCGCCGCATGCCCGGGCACGCGGCATCGTAGTGCTTTGAAACGGACGGGTTGAAGCTCGCGGCAATCACATGGCCGTACATGTCCCGTTCCCCCAGCACCTTATAAAGCCTGTCCGCCGCCTTGCGCCCCAAATCGCCGTGATTTTTCACATCAATACTGAAATAGTACGGTTTGCCGCCTTTTTCGCGCACACAGTCGAGAATATCGTCAAGTGTATGCACCCGCAGATTGCCGGGGATGTCGTCCCCGCGCAAGCCCCGGTAGGGAAATTCACCGTTGAGTTCAAAGTTCTCGCCGAGGTTGAGCACCTGGAGTTCCTCCATAGTGTAATCAATCGGATAAATCTTCTTTTTGCCGAAGGCTTCCGTCGCGTTGCTCGTGGCGTCAAAGGTGGTGTTGTGCAGCACCACCAGCTCGCCGTCTCGTGTGAGGTGCACATCGAGTTCAAAAAGGTCGATGTCAAAACTATCGTTTTGCATGCACAGCTCAAACGCCATGAGCGTGTTCTCCGGCACAATACCGGCGCCCGCCCGGTGCGCCGCGACAAGCGGCTTGCCGTAAGGGCGGATGTACGGGTTTGACGGATTCTCAATCACCGCGGACGGTGTGTCCTCCTCATCATCTTTGGACATAGTGAAAAAGATTTTGATATATTGAAAAGGTTTCAAGATTTTTTCACTTGCTTTAAACGGCAACCCGGTCAACCCCTTCCGCGGCAAAGATTTCGTTTTTTTGCTGTTTTCTTTATTTATTCATCCGGCGTTTCGCCAGTCTTTTATCAAAAACGCTTCGCCTATCACTTTGTTGAGCAGGCTGTCGGTGTACGCGTAATCAAATTTCGGCTGATAATGCCGGACACCGTGGCTGTTGGCCAATTCCGGTGAGTAGTCGGCAAACGGAATGATTTGGATGTTTTTTACGCCGTTTTCGTAATGAGTCACGATAGGGATAAGACCCGCGGAGACAATTGTTGTTTCGCCCGTTGTTTGCGATTTAGCAAACCGCACATCCGCGATGCCCGCTATCATGTTGTCCGCTTTTTGCTGCGCGGAAATAAAGTTCCCCAGCGAATACATCACCAAAACCCTGCGCCCGTCCTCACGCTCAACAAATTTCATGGGCTGCAGCACATGCGGGCCCGTGCCGATTATCACATCCGCGCCGTAATCAATCAGTTTACCGATAATCT
>CAYUWQ010000181.1:0-2935 GCA_964448455.1 uncultured Eubacteriales bacterium
TTTTTCTATGATTGCCTCATTAATACCCATCTTCTGCGCGGTATTTCTAAAAAGAATACGCCGTTCGTCCGCCGGCATTTTTGCAACTGAATGCACAGACTTAATCCTCCTCGCAGATGTTTTTGATGATACTATAGACCCAAGCCGTTGTCTGTTGAGCTTCTTTTAAAAGGGTTTTCTTTTCAGGAGAAGTGAGCAGGTTTTTAAGTTTGAGCTTTATAGAATCATCCATATTATTTCTTCCAAGTGCTTTGATTGCCTGAATGACCATTGCTGTTTTATAGGACATTCCGGATATTTCCTTGTTGCTGCGGTGCTTGAATTCAAGTTTCACATTGCCAAAAGTAAATTTGTTGTAAGGGCCATCGCTGATATAGAGCCAATGGGCGGTTACCTGCGTAGAAAGCCCCAGTTGATTCAACGCGGTATTTCCTGCCGGAGCTACGGTCCAATTGAATTTTCTTGCCAACGCCATGGCAACATGGTGTGGTGACGGTTCCTCGTATTCCCCAAGCAGGTGGCTGTATTGGGGTTTATAGTAGACGCCGCGGAGCACTTTTTTAATTTTTTCACAACCGTTCAGCCGATTGAGCGTCTTGCGCACTGTTTCATAATCGGCAATGTCCAGAAAGTCTGTTGCGATAAAAACATCTTCGCTTTCCAATTGTGAAATTTTTTCATAAATCAAATTCGAATAAGAAGAACTCATGGTCACACCTCCTGTCCCAAATACTATATTATATTTGGGACAAAAAATCAAGAGTTGTTTTTTTATATCTACAATAATAAAAAAATCAGCGTGTCCACAGACAAATGTTGTGATTAGAATCTGAACATACCACAACATACAGGTCGGCAAAAAAATATGCAAAAATTTGCCTGCTTTGTACCGTTTTTCGTATTGACAAACGCTTGCGGCACGATTAAAATAAAAGCGAAAACGAACATTTGTTCGACGAGCGGGGACGGCTATGGAACGCACCATTTTACATGTGGACTGCAATAAATTTTACGCCTCGGTCGAGTGCCTGCACCGGCCGGAGATACGCCATCTGCCCGTTATCGTGGGCGGGGATGAGGACTTGCGCCACGGCATTGTGCTCACCAAAAACGAGATCGCTGCGAAGTACCAAATCAAGACGGGCGAGGCCATCTGGCAGGCACGACAGAAGTGCCCCGGGCTGGTGGTCATCAAGCCGAACTATCCGCTCTATCTGCGGTTTTCCGAGCTTACTCGGGAGATTTATGCCGACTACACCGATCAAATCGAGCCCTTCGGGCTGGACGAATGCTGGCTGGATGTGACCGGTAGCGGGCTGTTTGGGGACGGGGTGGGTATCGCGGAAGAAATTCGCCGCCGCGTGAAGTTTGAACTGGGCATCACGGTGAGCATCGGGGTCAGCTGGAACAAAATCTTCGCCAAACTCGGGAGCGACTACAAAAAGCCGGATGCCGTTACGCAGTTCACCAAACAGAACTTCAAAGAATTTGTCTGGCCGCTGCCCGCGTCGGATTTGCTGTATGTGGGGCGCTCCACCGCCAACAAATTCAAAAACTGCGGTATCGGCACTATCGGTGACATTGCCCGCTGCACGCCGGAGTACCTGCACACGCTGCTGGGCAAACTCGGTTATATGTTTTATGTGTTCGCCAATGGGCTGGACAATGAGCCGGTTTTGCGCGCGGGCAACACGGCGGTGATCAAATCCATCGGCAACAGTTCCACCGCCCCGCGCGACCTGGAAAACGAGGGCGATGTGAAGGTGATGATGTATGTGCTTGCCGAAAGTGTCGGGCGCCGCATGCGCGAGCAGGGCTTCCGCTGCAAAACGGTGTGCATCACCGTGCGGGACAATACGCTTTTATGGTTCACGCGCCAGGCCAAATTGCCCGCCTACAGCGCAAACACAAAGGAAATCACGGAAAAGGCAATGGAACTTTTCAGAAAGAACTATGACTGGATGAAGCCGATACGGAGCATCGGCATCAGCTGCACGGATTTTGAGCATGAACAGATACCTGTCCAGCTCGACTTATTCGGCCATGCCGAAAAGCGGGCAAAAGCCGAGCGGCTGGACAGGACGGTGGACTGGCTCAAATCCCGCTTCGGCAACTACTGCGTCCAGCGGGGGCTGATGCTCACGGACAGGGGACTTTCCGGCTTTAACCCGTATAACGACAATACGATTCACCCGGTGGGGTATTTTAAAGCGCAGTAACAGCCGCTTGCTATCCGTATGGCGGAGGGCGTCTTTTTCGGGAGGATGATAATATGTGCCGCAAGGTTTATGTGGATGTGCTCATCAGGCAGGATAAGGAAGGGCGGATAACCCCCCTTGCGCTGACCTGGGAGGATGGCACGGTTTATGAGATTGACAAGGTGACGGGGGTTTGCAAAGCCGCCTCGCTCAAGGCGGGCGGCGCGGGTATCCGCTACACCTGCAGCATTCAGAACAAGGAGACTTTTCTGTTTTTGGAAAACGACAAATGGTTTGTGGAAAGCAGGGGGTGAGGAGCACCATTTAAAGAATTTGAACAAGTTCTGCCGGGTCATTCCCGTAATCAGATTAAAGTATTGGTGCGCGAACTACAGCAGAAGGATTCGATTTATGTCATTGGCAAAACCTCGGCTGCCCGCTGGTTCGCTCGTTGACTTGGAACTGACTTGGAACTGACTTGGAACTGAACTTGGAACCAAAAAAGCCAAGAATGAAGCCAAAACGGGGGCAAATTCTTGCTGTTAAACACGATTAAATCAAGTCCTGGCATCAAGTCCTGGCGGCTCAATATTTTATTGCGCCGCCCGCCCTTCTATGTTATGATATCCCCAGTGATTTCGGAGCCGGAAAAATGACAGGCAACGGCTCTTTGAAAAAGAATTGAGAGGAGGGTGCGCATGGCGTCAGACAGAAAGCTTGACGGTCTGGATGGAAAT
>CAYUWQ010000182.1:0-2873 GCA_964448455.1 uncultured Eubacteriales bacterium
ACATGGCAGCCGCTCACTGCAGGCTCCGTACCGTCACCGAGCACCTGACCGGCCAAACCGCCCACATAGTTGCGCCCGACCACCGTCGCGTTGGCGATGGTTAAACCGTACACCTTTGCCCCCTGGGCGATGCGCGCGAAAAAGCCGATATCATCCGCCGCCGGCCGCGCGATTTGCATGCCGGATATTATTTTACCGTTGCCGTTGTACTCGCCGGTGAAGTAGGTGCTGCCGGAACCTTTGACCGGTTCCCAAAGCAGGCCGTCATTGTAGTAACTGACAGGTGTATTTCCGCCGGATTGTGCGAAATAATCAAATGGGAGCCCTGTCTCTTCATCAATACCGCTAAACGCAATGTTGTTCATTTGGATATAGTATTTGTTAGGCAGCACACGCAGGAGCATGAAATGCTTGGGTTGCGTAATCTCAAACGGGGAGTCGGATTCGCCGTTGCCGACGATGTCAAAGGCGATGAGGTTCGTGGCAAGTTCAAGCCCGTTTTCGTAGCGGTAGACCAGGTATCCTGCGCCCTCCACCGTACCCCTGGAAACGGCTCTGTTGGGTTTGTCATACACCACCAGGTTCTGAATGTTGGAAGTGACTTCGTCCAGAATAAAGCGCTGCCCCTGATTATCCTGGAAGTCGGCATAAGTGCCGCCGGCTTGCAGTGGGTAAGCACCCGGATAAACGGGCAGCAGGATGTTGGAGCCGTCGAGCGAGATGGGGGTGTTGCCCATTAATAAGGTTTTACCGCTGCTGTAACGCAAGCCCATGTATGTCGGGTCAATCCATTCATCTTTAACACCCTTGTTCAGGTCGGTGATGGATGACTTAAAATCATAGTTCGGCGCGGTAATGATGTTAATGTTACCGTTACCAATCATATTCCTGCCCGGTTCATACTGGTAGCTGGAATATTTTATATTCAGGAAAGGTTCAAACGGGTAGCTGCCGGGGTATGAGCCCGGCGGCATCAGCACATCAGCCGCGTACCCGAGCACCAGACCGGTGAGCGCGCCGGCGCCGCCGGTGATGGCAGCGCCCACGACCGTGTGGCTCACCAGGGAGTTCATGGCGAAAGTGAGCGCGAGGCTTGGGTTTGACCCTTCCACCTCAGCGATAACACCGCCGGCGTATTTGTTGCCCTTGACAGAACCGCCCGCGGAACTGTTGGTTATTTTTACAATGAGCGCGTTGGTGAGGTTGCCCGCGATGCCGCCGGCGTTGCTGGTGCCGGTGCCGGGGGCTGTTGCTTCCACCGCGGTGTTGGTTTGTGTCCCTTCAATATTGAGCAGGTTAATCCCCGTTGTTAGCGCGTTGACGCCCATCTTGCCGATGATACCGCCCGCCACGCACACGGCTTTGACCGGGTTGTTCTGCACGCGGGAATAGGTGACGCTCACCGCGTTGTCGCCCAGGCCGTCCGCGCGGCCCAAAATACCGCCGGCGGAGTAGGCATCGGAAGTGGTTTTGGATTCCACCGACCCGCCGGAAACCAGCGCGTAGGTGACCGCGAGCGGAAGCCGCAGGTTGTAGCCGACAAGACCGCCGGCATTGTCCCCTTCCACCGCGGTGTTGAGCACTTGTATATCATAGCCGCTGCCCGGTGTTGTGCCGATGCTGCCGCCGAAGCGCCCCGCGATACCGCCCGCCATGCCGCCCGTGAACGCGGTGACGCTTGAAGCGTTGACCGTGCTGTTTGTGAGGGTACACAGCGAGTCGGACACCAAATGATCTGCCGCCTGGCCGACGATGCCGCCGGCAAAACCGGATGCTTTTGAAACCGTCGTGTTATGAACCGTAATCCCGCTGAATGCCGTACTTTTCGCGAAAGCGACCAGTGTGCCGGCATGTGTGCAGGTGGCGGTGTCCCCTTCTATGGTCGCGTCGTTGATTGTCAGGTTGCTAAAATTGGCAGAAACGGTGACATCAGATCCGCCGAGTTTGACGGTTTGCTTGCCGCTCTGCTCAAATAAGCCGGTGTAGATGCCGCCGGTGTTAATCATCTTTAGACCGGTGATGGTTTTGCCGTTGCCGTCGAGCACGCCGACGAACGGGAGTTTGCCCGCGCCCCCGGCGATGGGCGGGAAGAATTTGCCTTCGTTGTAAAAATCGCCGCCGGGTTCAAATATGCCCTCTGCTTCATTTTCAGCGTTAAAGTCCAAATCATTTTCTATCCGGTAATAACCGCCGAAATAATCGACGAGATTTTCGTCTTTGAGCACATGGTTGCGCATTTCATCCAAGTCGTACACATTTGTTATCCGAAACGGGTCAACAAAGGTGCCCGCGCCGGTCCAGAGGAAATCAATGGATTGGCAGACAACCGGTATTTTAGCCCGGAAGGTAATCTTTTCCGCCGTGCCACTGGGATAAATATCAAATGAGGAGTTCCTGTAAACGCCGATCACGCCGGTGTCCGCAGCGGTACGCTGCGCTTCCACATTAATCTGCGTTGCCGTAAAGGATGTTACTTTCAGCCGTTTCTCACTCTGTGTCACCCAGCCGGATGCCGGAACATAATCGAAGTTCGCGGGCAGATTGGTAACATTGATGGTAGCGGTGCGCGCCGCGTTGGTGAGCACCACAGCGGCGGATGAATTATGCTGGTAAAGTGTCGGGAATAAGGAGTTGGGCCGGCTGATATCGGTATAACTATATACATGGTTGGGATAGGCGACTATATCGGAATAGTACCTGCCATACGGTAACTTGTTCTCAGGATAACTGGAATAAACCACATAATTTATGGCCTGCGCAATTGTGGTGTTATTCAAACAATTTATACCGGAATTGCTTCCCCAAATCTTGCCAACAAATCCAGCCGCGTTGAGCAAACTGGCTGTCACATAAGAGCCCGAGATGTGCGGACC
>CAYUWQ010000183.1:0-2840 GCA_964448455.1 uncultured Eubacteriales bacterium
TTTTTAAGGATTGAGGACACGGACAAAAAGCGCGAGGTGGAAGACGGCGTTTCCGCTATCATCAACGGATTAAGCGCCTTTGATTTAACGCCCGATGAGGGCGTTACAGGCTTTGGCACCGAGCAGGGCGGGTACGGCCCCTATCAGCAAAGTAAGCGTCGGGAGATTTATCAATGTTTTGCCAAAGAACTTGTTAAAAACGGGCTCGCCTACCCCTGCTTTTGCAGTGAGGAAGCATTGAACGCCGTGAGGGACGAGCAGGAAGCGGCGAATGTCAACAAGGGCTACTACGGCAAATGGGCGGTATGCAGAAGCCTGTCTTTTGAGGAGCAATCCGCCGCTATTGCGCAAGGCAAGCCCTATGTGCTGCGCCTGCGTTCGGACGGGGATGAAAACCGGCGGATAACCGTTGAAGACCTGATTAAAGGTAAAATAGAGATGCCCGAAAATATGATGGACATTGTGCTGCTGAAAACGGACGGCATTCCCACCTATCATTTCGCCCACGCGGTGGACGACCACCTCATGCGCACCACGCATGTCATCCGCGGGGATGAATGGATTGCTTCCCTGCCGCTTCACATCCAACTTTTCAAGGCTTGCGGATTCAAGGTGCCCAAATACGCCCATGTTTCGCCGCTGATGAAAGAAGACGAGGGCGGCAAACGCAAGCTGTCCAAACGCAAAGACCCGGAAGCCGCTGTTTCCTTTTTTGTTGAACAGGGTTACCCGAAAGAATGCGTGCTGGAGTACCTGCTGACTTTGATTAATTCAAACTTTGAGGACTGGCGCAAAGCGAATCCGGCCGCCCCGCAAAGCGCTTTCCCCTTTAATCTGAAAAAGATGAGCGCGAGCGGCGCCCTGTTTGATTTGGTAAAACTGACGGATGTCAGTAAAAATGTTGTTTCCGTTATGACCGCGGGGGAAGTAATTAAAAAGGCGCTTGAGTGGGCAAAGGAATACGACAAAGAGCTGTTCGCACTGCTGACACAAAATCCGGATTATGCGATAGCAATTTTGAGCATTGACCGCGGTGATAAAAACCCGCGCAAGGACATTGCCAAGTGGTCCGATTTGAAGGGTTATATTGAATACTTTTATGACGAACTGTATGCGCCCTGTTTTGAATTGCCGGAAAACATTACGCCCGCTGACGCGGCGGAAATTCTAAAAGCCTATCTGGCGGTATTTGATGTCGAGGATGACAAGGATACCTGGTTCGGCAAAATCAAAGAATTATGCGCCGGGCTCGGCTACACGCCGAATGTCAAAGAATACAAGCAAACGCCTGAAAAGTTCAAAGGGCATGTGGGCGATATATCGTCTGTTATCCGCATTGCGCTGACCTCCCGCCGCAACACACCCGATTTGCATGCGATTATCCGACTGCTCGGGAACGATAAAGCAAGGCAAAGAATGAATGACGCTGTTAATTTTTTCGCTGCGAAATGACACGAAGGAAAAATTAGAGTAAGGATGAGGAATATGGAAGAGAACACTGTTAAAACATCAAATTTTATTCATGATTTTATTGACGAGGAGCTGGCTGCGGGTATCAACACCAGGGTACAGACCCGCTTTCCGCCGGAGCCGAACGGCTACCTCCATATCGGGCACGCCAAAGCTGTGTGCATCAACTTCACCGTTAAAGAAAAATACAACGGCATATGCAACCTGCGCCTGGACGACACCAATCCGTCCAAAGAGGATGTCGAATATGTCGACGCCATTATGGAAGATATCAAATGGCTCGGCTTCGAGTGGGACAACCTCTATTACGCGTCAGGTTACTTTGATTTTATCTACGAGTGCGCCGTGAAGCTCATTAAAAAGGGCACGGCGTATGTGTGTGATTTAACCGCGGACGAAATCCGCGAATACCGCGGCACCCTGACCGAACCGGGTAAGAACAGCCCCTACCGCGAACGCTCAGTGGAAGAAAACCTGGACCTGTTCAGCCGCATGACAGCGGGCGAGTTTGAAAACGGTGCGCGCGTATTGCGGGCAAAAATCGATATGGCGTCCCCGAACCTGAATATGCGCGACCCGGTTATCTACAGAATCGCGCATGTGCCGCACCATCAGACCGGCGACAAGTGGTGCGTTTACCCGATGTATGACTTCGCGCATCCTCTGTCCGACGCGGCGGAGAATGTCACCTACTCGCTGTGCTCGCTGGAGTTCGAAAACCACCGCCCGCTCTACAACTGGTTTATTAACGAAATCGGCTTTAAAGAGCCGCCCCGCCAGATAGAATTCGCCCGGCTGAACCTCAACTACTGCGTCACCAGCAAACGGAAATGCCTCGACCTCGTGGAAGCCGGCAAAGTAACCGGCTGGGACGACCCGCGCATGGTTACCCTTTGCGGCATGCGCAGGAGGGGTTATCCGCCGGAAGCAATCCGGGATTTTGTTGAACGCGTCGGCGTCGCCAAAGCATACAGCGTGGTGGATTACGGGCTCCTGGAAGCGTGCGTGCGGGACAACCTCAACTTGAATGCCCCCCGCGCCATGGCGGTGTTAAGACCGCTGAAGGTCATTATAGACAACTACCCGGCGGATAAAACCGAGGAGTTTGAGGTGGAACTCAACCCGAACAAGCCGGAACTCGGCACCGGCAAAGTGACCTTCTCCCGCGAGCTGTATGTCGAGCGGGAGGACTTTATGGCGGATCCGGTTAAAAAATATTTTCGCCTGTTCCCCGGCAACGAAGTGCGGCTCAAGAGCGCGTATTATGTGACCTGCAACAGCTTTGAGACTGATGAAAACGGCGAAGTTGTTTGCCTGCACTGCACCTACGACCCCGAAAGCCGGGGCGGCAACACACCGGACGGGCGCAA
>CAYUWQ010000184.1:0-2786 GCA_964448455.1 uncultured Eubacteriales bacterium
CTCACCCGCAGGCGGATATCCGCCTTAAATTCTTCCATCGGGGTGATTTTAGCGGAATGATTCATCGGGCAGACCAGCTGGCAGATATCGCACCCCCAAGCGCAGCCGGAGGCTTTTATCAACGCTGCCTGTTCCGTGCTGAGTTCGCCTTTGCTTTGGGTAATATGCGAAAGGCAGGCGGTTTTGTCAAAACTCATCCGCCCGAGGATACCCGCCGGGCAGGCGGCCATACACCGGCCGCAGCCGGTGCAGCGGTGCAGTCCCCCGTTTTGGGCGGCAGGGAGGCGCAGGGTGGTGACAATCTCGCCGATAAATACCCAGGAGCCGTAGTCCGGGGAGATGAGCAGATTGTTTTCGCCGGCAACGCCGAGTCCTGCTTGCAAGGCGGCCGAAACCTCCGGCAGGGGGGAATTGTCGGTAAAAGCGGCGAAGGCTTCCGCGGGATATTTGCTTTGCAGCTGTTCAACCGCCTTGCCAAGCCGGGCGCCGACCGCTTCGTGGTAATCGCGCGGGGCGGCATAACGCGAAACATTCGCGCCGAAATAAGCGTCTTCGCCCAAATAATAGGGAAAAAGAGCGACAAGCACACTCGCCGCTCCCTGTGGAATTTTTGTTTTGCCCGCGCAGGGGAGCAGATGGTTTTGCAGCACGGCGTAATCGCAGACACCCCATGCGGGCGCGGTGTTGTCCATGATGTTTTTGATAATGCTTTCCATACAATCCACTCAACCGCAAGAATTTAAAGCACTTCACGGCTTCCCGACAACATATATCCGCAGGGATTTTCGGGCGCAAAACAGGGCGTGCGGATAATTGACAGCAATACAGCGGCGCGCAAGAACATCGTTACACCACGCTCGACAGCGCGATCATAAACGGCATGGTGACAATGGAAATAAAGCTGACAATCGCCACCGTCTGGGAGGCAAAAATCGAATCCCTGCCGTATTTGGCGGCAAAAATGACGGTGTTGTTGGCCGTGGGCGCGCTTGCGGAAATTATCAAAGCCGACAGCAGCGTGCCTGTGAGACCGAACAGTTTGAATATCAGCAGCATCACAAGCGGCAGCACAATCAGTTTGAAAAACGCGACCCCCAATATCCGTCCGTCGCTGAAGATTTTTTTGATGTTGACCTTCGAGAGATAAGCGCCGAAAATCAGCATAGCAAGCGGCGTGTTCATGCTCGCAATATAGGCGACGGGCTGAAAAATCAGTTTCGGCAGTGTTACGCCCAGCAGGAAAAGCGGCAAACCGACCGCGACGGACAGCGTGCCGGGGTTGATGATCAGTTTTTTCAGGTCAAAACGCACTTTTTCATTTTTGTCCGTGCCGGACATGATAAACACACCGTGCGTGAACACGAACATCTGAAACGCCATAATGACCGCGGAGCAGTAGAAGACGCCTTCCGGCCCGAGCACAGCGTTTGCCAGGGGCAGCGCCATGTAGCCGCAGTTGCCGTAGACGCAGGCGAATTTTAACACGCAGCCTTTATCCCGGTCGCCTTTGCGGAAAAACGGAATGTTGATGAGTGCCGCGACAAAATGAAGCAGCAGCCCGCAGCCGATGGCGATAAAAAGCCCCTTGGCCGTCTCCCGGTCATACTCGATTTCCAGAAAGGAGCGGACGATGACCGCCGGGGTGATGATGTAAAAAAGGAGACCGGTGCACAGCCTTGCTGTTTTTTCGGTGAAAAGGTTCGTTTTATCGGCAAGTACGCCCACCGCGACGATGATATAAAGGATTGCCACCTGTTCGGCGGCAATTCTCATGCTTTCAAAAAATTTAACAGCATCGAACAACTCAGTTTTCCTCTCTCTTCAAAAAACGCATTTTCGTTAAAATAAAAGCGAGGATAAAAAGCGCGAGCGCGAAATCGACATATTCCGGCGGCGACTGCGCCGCGAGCGAAGCGCCTTTGCCCATCACCATCATGGCAACGCGCGGCACAAAGCAGAGCAGGCACAGCATCGCGGACGGCAGCCCGAACCCGACGATTTTCCAATCCGCGCCCTTGTGGTTGACACGGGCAATCATCTGGGCGAATGCCATGAAGAAAACCATTAGACATACAATCATCAGCAGTTCAAAGAACAAATCGGATACACGCATAAAACTGATGGTGCGCATAAAGCGGTGCAGAATGCGGCAGATAGCCCAGGCAAGGGGCGTTATGGCCAGCAGTTTATATTCCGCGCCGTTGGATCTGCCCGTAATAAACCCGACCCCGAGAACCGTAAAAAACAACGCGGACAGCACCGCGAAAGCCGATTCAAACAGCATCGGTATCGCGCCCGATTTCATCATGCCGCCGGACGATTCATCGGCAAGTGACTGCGCGCCGTAATAAAGCGACGAAAAATTCCTGGACATCAGCACGGCGTCCATCACCAGCGTAACCGCAACAATTAACGCCAAAACGCCTAAGACGGTATTTTTCCTTGTTGTGGTGCTGTACGCAATCGCGCGCTTGCGGGCATAGGACACCGCGAGCATGGTGCCGCAAAAACCTGCCAGCAGCGCGTACAGCAGCACAACGCTGAAATCCGTCTTTTCGTAAAAACCGGTCACCGGCTCAATAATCTTCAGGTATTGATACACCCGCACCGGCAGAATCAGCACAATGCCGGCCGAAAAAAGGCCGAACAGCAAGGCCGCGCTGACCTCAAGTCTTCTCTTTATCATTTGTTATCACCGTTTCATCACAATTCAGTCTAAATTCTTTCCTCACTGGGCACATAATCGCCGGTTTGATTCAAACATTCCTCATTCCTGTCGGACAGCG
>CAYUWQ010000185.1:0-2734 GCA_964448455.1 uncultured Eubacteriales bacterium
GCACCAGGCGGGAGGTGGAGATAAATGAAATGCGTTCTTTCGGATTTGGTGTCATCGATGAGGCAAGCCCCCAAAACGGCACGTCACAAACGGTATAAATCATCCCCCAAATGATATAGGTGATATAAGCGTAGACAATCTTGCCCGTTTGCCCAATTCCGGAAGGGATAATAAAAAGTGAAGCAGTACTGACTGCCAGCGGCAGGGAAATAAACAAAATATACGGGCGCATCTTGCCCCATTTTGACCTTGTTTTGTCAACTATCGTCCCCATGACCGGGTCATTCGCCGCGTCCCAAATCCGCGCGACAATCATCAGGATGCCGGCCGGCGCCGCGCCGATGAGAAAAACATCCGTATAAAAGAAAAGGATGTAGGAATTGACAAACCCGATGATCAGGTTTTGACCGAATCCGGACAAGGCGAAGGAAACTTTATTTGTCGTGGTCAGATATTTTTTCTCCAAGTCGTTTTCAAGCCTCGTCATTTCAAACCTCACATCCGTTATTTCGCCTTTTCACAGACATCTAACAGTATAAAGGCTAAACAGCTGTTTGTCTATCCGAAAAGTTGAATTCCCGCCTGTTTTCTGTTATAGTAGTTTCAGTTTCTGCGATAAGTGTTTCGGTTCATGCCTGACACTTAACAATTATACAAAAAGAGGAGACGAATACGATGAAATCGCGCTTTACCAAAACGTTGTGTTTTTTAATTTGCTTAACCGTTCTATTCGGCTGCTTCGGGCAGTCCGCTTCGGCCGGTTCCTATGCGATGAACGCGCAACAATGGGCAGGCTATTGGGACGAGTATGTCCGGGAGGGCAAGGCCGTTTATCTCGCCCCCGGCAGCGACGATACGGAAATGCGCTTTGCGTGGCTGAGCGGTTCCAATATTGTTCAGCCAAACGTCAGAATAAGCAAAAATGCGGATATGCGTGATTTTGTGGTGTTTACAGGCGGCTATACGTCATCGAAGAATGTTGAGTTTTCCGCACATGTTACCGCAACCGGTCTTGAGGCGGGCACATTGTATTATTACCAATGCTGTACGGGCAACAACACAACGCAGATAAAATCTTTTAAGACGGTTGCAAAAGGCAGCACTTTTAGCGCTGTATATGTTACCGATATCCACATCAGCGGTGACAGCCTTGCGAATGAAAGACTGATACAAACCTCGCAAAACCTCAACAATGTGCTTGACGCGGCGTTGGAAAAGGATGATAACATCTCGCTCATCGTTTCCGGCGGGGATCAGGCGGATTCCGGTCTGCTGCCCGAATATATCGGTCTTTTCGCCTCCCCTGTTATAAAAACTCTGCCATTGGCGACAACAATCGGCAACCACGACTCTAATACAACAAATTACAAGTATTTAACAAACAATCCCAACATCTACCAAAACGCAAAATCCCGCTCGCTGCTTGGCGGCGACTATTGGTTTGTCAAAGGTGACGCGCTTTTTTTGATGCTTGACAGCAACAACACAAGCGCAACAGACCACTATAGTTTTGTCGAACAGGCCGTCGCTGCCAATCCGGGTGTCAAATGGAGGGTCGCCGTATTCCACCACGACCTTTATGGCGGACACAACCCGAACCGGGAAGGTGAAAACAGGTTTTTGCGGCTATTGTTCGCGCCGATTTTGGATAAGTTTGCCGTGGACCTTGTGATGATGGGACACAGCCATGTTTTCAGCCGCTCGCACGTGCTGTACAACAACAAAATAAGCCAAAACCTCACCGGGCTTTCAAGCGTCAAAGACCCGAAAGGTACCGTCTATTTTGTGTCCGGCTCCGCGAACAAACCCCGCCTGCCGGATGATGATGCAAGCGAACGCATTGCGTTCGACCACATTTCCATTGAAGATGTGATTTATAACATCATTAATTTTGACGATGAACGGATTGCAATCAAGTCCTACATCATGGGCAATGACAGCGAACCCTTTGACACTTTTATAATTGAAAAGACAGGCGGCGCAGGCGGTCACCCGGAAAAGCCCGTGCCGTTCTGGTACGGTTTCATCGCGCGGCTGGGCACTGTTTACAATATGTTCAACAATGTTGTACGCTATATTGAATATACATTGGGCGAATAAAACCATAATTGAATAGATGCCCCTTAACGACCATTCGCGTTAAGGGGCATTATCTTTATAATACTATTCTGCATTAAAATTGTAGACACAATTTTAATCGGCAAGCAAAGCTTGCCGCTGCGGCTGAAGCCGCAGACAGATAGCATTGAACGGTATTTCCGGCAGCAATTGCTGCCCCCGCTGTCTTTGGACAGCGGATTAAAAGATAGACTTGTCTATCTTTTAAATGGAGATTAGTAGAAGATGGGTAGTTATGAGAAATCTTTCACTTTATCTTTTTGCATGTTCAGTTCTTTTTTTAAACCTTGAACGACATCGGCATATTCCGGCTCGCCGTATACACTGCGCAGTTCGCAGGGATCTTTTTCCAAATCGAACAGCTCCCATTCCGGTGTTTCCGGACTGCCGGGGAGCGAAAATCCGCTTGGCATAAACGGTCCCGGGGTATCCAGTTTGTCGGCATAATAGTAGATGAGTTTATATTTATCAGTGCGAAGCCCGTAATGCGCGTAAACATTATGCGGAATATCCTTGTGCATCCAGTAGCGGTAATACATGGAGGTGCGCCAGTCCGCCGGGGTTGTTCCGTTAAACAGCGGGCGGAGACTCTGCCCCTGCATATCCGCGGGGATGT
>CAYUWQ010000186.1:0-2717 GCA_964448455.1 uncultured Eubacteriales bacterium
AGCCTGTCGTCCCCGAGCATACGGATGTTTTTGCTGACATCCTTCACCGTACAGGTTTTATCATACCGCCGGCCATCCCGGCCAATCGAGAGTTCGAGGTAGACATAACCCAGCTTATCCTTTACCGATTTCACCTCGAAAACGGTGGGGCAGTAATACCGGTTCTCCAGTTCGGCCATAACAATTCCGCGCTGTCCATCGCTGAGTTCGGAAACGGCGCGTATCATCCCGATTTCCTTGTTCTCGTGATTGGCCACCGAAATGTATTCCATCGGCTGCCCGATGGGCAACGCGCGGCGGAAGGTAACGCGCTTATAATCCGCATCGCCGTATTTAAGCCCCGTAAATCCGCCGGGGGTGACATAGAATTCGGCTTTGTCAAGCTCAAGCAAACCGATATCAATCGCCTCGGAAAGGCTTGATGTGCTTGTTTTTATATTAGTTTCCATCGAAATTCCTCCATACTAATTTTCCATATTGATGACTTTCAGGCCTTCGAGCTGAATGTTGTAAAGCTTCTGGTATTCGCCTTTTTTCATCAGCAGTTCTTTGTGTGTGCCGCTCTCCACCACTTTGCCCTCACTTATCACCGCAAGGCTGTCGGCATCGCGCAGGGTGGAAAGGCGGTGTGCAATGGCAATTGTTGTCCGTCCGCTTTGCAGGGTGTAAAGCGCCTGCTGTATCTTTGCTTCGGTTTCGGTATCCATCGCGGCAGTCGCTTCGTCCAGTATCAAAATATTCGGGTCCTGCAAAATCGTGCGTGCTATGGACAACCGCTGTTTTTCCCCGCCGGAAAGGTCCTGCCCGCCGGCACCTACCTTTGTTTCATACGCGTCCGGGAGCTGCATAATAAAATCGTGGGCGGAGGCGGCTTTTGCCGCCCTTATAACATCCTCCAAAGTCGCTTCCGGTTTTGCATAGCGGATATTGTCCGCTATAGTACCGATGAACAGATAAATCTCCTGTGATACGATGCCGATGCTCTTCCTGAGCTGTGCGAGCGGAAGCTGTTTGACATTGACGCCGTCCACGGTGACGGACCCTTCCGTCACATCGTACAGACGGGCAATCAGGTTGGCTAAAGTGGATTTGCCGGCGCCTGTTTTGCCGACGATGCCCAGCATCTTGCCGGCTCCCACAGACAGATCAATTCCCTTGAGCACCGGTGTTGCGGGGTCATATTCAAACCGTACACCCTGTATCTCTATATCTCCCTTGATGCAATCAAGCACAGCAGGCTCGGCGGGTTCTGCTATGTCCGGCTCGGCATCTATGATTTCAAACACCCGCTGGGCGGAGTCAACACAGCGCGCCCACCAGTTGGAAACCCACGACATAAATTCCAGCGGTCCGTAAAGCATGGAAAGGTAAGCGATAAAGGTTAAAAGAGTTCCCAGTGAAATTTCGGCGCGTAAAACCATCATCCCGCCAACAGCCGTAATAATCACCTGACCCAAAAACATGAACAGGTAAATCAGCGGAAAGGCAGTGAATCCGGTGTTCAATGCTTTTATATCCACCTCTGCCAGCTTGCCGCCCACCTCGGAAAAGCGCTTTGATTCATCGTCCTCACGCGCATACGCCTTAATGATCCGCTGCCCGTTGACGGAATCGCTGACCATGGAGTTAAGCTGGGAACTGTATACCCAGTTTTTATGGTGGAACCGCCTGAAAACACTCCACAGCAGCCGGAACAATCCGATTGCCATCGGCAATATAACAATGCAAACAATTGCAAGTTTAAAACTTAGGACGCACATCAAGGCAATCACGCCGGAGAAAGTGATTATGTTAACAATCAAATACGGAAACCCGTCAACAAAAAACCAGTAAATATTCGTCGCATCCTTATTAACGCGATTCATCAGCGAACCGGTGCGCTTGGATGTGTAAAAACCAACCGAGAGCCGCTGCATGGCTTCAAAAATCTTCAGTTTCAAATCATAAATAATCCAGGGGACGGTTCTCGCAAGTACGTAGGAGTACAGGATGTTGAGCGCTGTGCCGATTACCCGTACCAACAGAATTAAGCACACAGCGCCGAATATCATGCCGTAATAACTGCCGCCCTCCGTAAGCACCTCATCAAATAAAAGTTTTGTGCCGACCAGCGGCGAGACAACGGCAAACGCCGAACCGGCGAGCATTGTTATCAGGATAACAGCAACCTTGCCCTTGTAGTATTTAAAAAAGCCTATCAGCCGCCGGGTGATGGAAATTTTATCCATACACTTCGGGCAGAGCTTGCGCTCCGGCTCGGGGTACCGGGTGCCGCATTTCGGGCAGAACGTTTCGTCATCAACCGCTATTTCGTTTAACGCCGGTTGACCCGCCCTGATATTTTTAACAACTTTTATTAGCCGCTCAACATCAGCCAAAAATCCGACTGAAAATAACAGCAGTATGCGCGGGCTACCGTCTTTTTCAGCACACAGGCGGCCTGTTGACAGCAGCCTCTCGCTGCTAAGTTCACCCAGTTCGTCAAGCGGGAATTTTTCAAGCTTTTCGGCATTAAAAACGGCCACAATCCTGCATGCGCCGACTGTTTTGACTACCTTTTCCTCACCGTAGAGGATAAAAAGAGTGTCCTTGCTCAGTACGGCATAGACATCGGAATCATTGCCGTCCGGTGTTAGATCGGTATGAATTGCATAAACAAGTGTTGAGGTATCAACGCCCTGCGCTGTAAACGCAGAGAGCATATATTCCGGTATGTG
>CAYUWQ010000187.1:0-2679 GCA_964448455.1 uncultured Eubacteriales bacterium
GCAATTTTATCGCCGATTTTTACTGCGCCAAAGCAAAACTCGTGATTGAACTCGACGGCGGTCAACACTACACAGAAAACGGACCTGCGTATGATGAGGAGCGCGCAGCGATTATCAACGCATACGGCATTGAGGTTATCCGGTTCAGCAACAGCGAGGTTGATGAAAACTTTGCAGGCGTGTGCGAAAAGATAGATTTAGCTGTCAAACAAAGAACGGATCCAACCTGACGTCCCTTGTTAAAGGGAGGGGGACCGCCCGCGGCGGTGGGGGGATTGCGTAGCTTGGACCGCCGTGGCACCGGGATTCTCATTATATCGAACTAAAAAGGAGCAGAAAATGAATAAGGAACCATTATTTGACCCGGTCATCATTTATCCTGAAAAGAACTGCTGTGTTTTTGATGTGCTGCCAGCGGCCGATGCTTATCGAGATTTCAAATGCAAAGTACTGGTGGAATATGGAGATTGCTACCGCGATTCGAACGGCAACGTGCGGCACTATTTGCATACTTGGGATGACGGCTATAGGTCCCTGGTGCAATGTGTTAAATGCGGCGCTCTGTTTCTGTTTCAGTCGTCGGAATATCACGGTTCAGAAAGTGACGGTTATTATTCCGACTATTTCCCCGTAGTCAGCGCCGAAAACGCAGAGGCAATCAATGCGGCTTATGACGGTTTTAAACTTGAAAGAAAATATAAAGGCATCAAACTCAGCAAAAATTATTAACACTCCTCTTTGAAAAGGAGAAACGATGATTTACACCGAACTGACAAAAAAAGCAATGCGTATTGCCTATGATGCGCATCATGGGCAAAGGGACAAGAGCGGCTTGCCTTATATTTACCACCCGATTCATCTCGCAGAACAGATGCAAGACGAGACGGCAGTCTGCGCAGCTCTTTTACACGATGTGGTGGAAGACACGCCATGGACATTTGACGATTTGGCGCGCGCCGGCATGCCGGAGGAAGTCTTATCGATTCTGCGCTTGTTGACCAAACCGGAACAGATGGATTACAGTGATTATATCTTGAAAATTTGCCAATCAGGTAATGTAACTACCGCCGCGGTGAAACTGGCGGACCTCCGGCACAACAGCGACAGTTCCAGGCTTAACTCAGAGAATGACGAAACACGAAAGAGAACCGCAAAATATCAAACAGCGATTGAAACGCTTGAGCATTCCCTGGTGAAAAGGGAGTAAAAATTAACATGTTTGAGCGTGAAAAAATTAAAGACCTTGCGTAAAAAGCAATTGACGAAACGCAAGCGTTGTTTGATAGTTTGATGAATGAGTATTTTGAGTGACGCAATCCCTCCACCACTGCGGTGGTCCCCCTCCCTTTAACAAGGTAGGTTAAGAATGACGAAACCACCCCGGCTTCCAGCCACCCCTCCACAGAGGGGAATTATTGGAGGTGACCCATGTCAACCAATTTCGATTACCTAAAACATCTCCCTGAATATGAGCTTTTCGCCCCTGCGGCTATCGAAACCGAACAGGTTCTTTCGTCATCCCCGGCGATGGCGGCGGTCGGCGCGCGGAAAGCATTGGAGCTGGCAATCAAATGGGTTTACGCCGCGGATGAAGCGATAGAAGCCCCCTATAAAGACAACCTGCAGGCGCTGATATATGAGCCGTCTTTCAAATCGGCCGTTGATTCAACCACCTGGGGCAAATTGCCGTATATCATCAAGCTCGGTAATTTGGCGGTGCATACCGATAAAAAGATTAACCAAAGCGACGCGGTGCTGGCTGTGGCATCGCTGTTCGATTTTATTCAGTGGCTGGATTACTCTTACGGCAAAACCTATGCAGCGCGAGAGTTTGACGAAGACCTGATACCGCAGGCAACGGTGAAACTTGACATAAAGGCTATCAAGGCGAACGAAGCGCTGCTGGTGCAAAAGGAAGCCGAGATTGAGCGGCTGACGCAGGAGACGGAAAGCCAAAGCCGGGAGCTCACGGCGCTGAGAGCGCAAAACACGCAGCAGCGTGTTTTCACCCCGGACACAACCACCGAGTTTGAAACGCGCAAAAAGTACATTGATGTGGACCTCAAGCTATTAGGCTGGACTTTCGGCGACGATGTGCGGGAGGAAGTTGAAGTCAGCGGTATGCCCAACAATCAGGGTATCGGCTTTGTGGACTATGTGCTCTACGGCAAGGACGGCTTGCCGCTCGGTTTGATTGAAGCGAAGCGGACTTCAAAAGACCCGAAGATAGGGCAGCAGCAAGCGAAACTTTATGCCGACTGTTTGGAACACATGACAGGCCGGCGGCCGATTATCTTTATCACCAACGGGTTTGAAACCTTTATTTGGGACGATAAAACCGCCCCGCAGCGCCCGGTGAGCGGCGTTTTCGCAAAGGCGGATTTGGAAAAACTGATGAACCGCCGGACACAGCGCAAAAAATTGGCGGAGATTGAAATACAAGACAAAATCACAGACCGGTACTACCAAAAGGAAGCCATCCGCGCCGTCTGCCAGAATATTGAAAGCGGGCACCGGAAGTCCCTATTGGTCATGGCGACCGGCACCGGCAAAACAAGAACATCCAGCAGTTTGACGGATGTGTTATCCCGCGGGGGGTATATCACCAATGTGCTGTTTTTGGCGGACAGAACCGCGCTTGTTAAACAGGCGAAAGATGATTATAAAAACTACCTGCCG
>CAYUWQ010000188.1:0-2655 GCA_964448455.1 uncultured Eubacteriales bacterium
GCCAAGGCATTTGATATCGGGGCGGAGCAACTCTGTTTTGACGCGGGCATCGGCTTTGGCAAAAGCCACACGGACAACCTGACCCTGCTCAGGCATATGAAAGAGGTAAAAATTGATGCGTCCGCCCTGCTCACAGGCGCTTCCCGCAAACGGGTGGTGGGGTATGCAACCGGCGAACAAACCCCGGAATTCCGGGAGGCGGGCACCATTGCCGCCCATACCGCGGCCATTGCCGGGGGTACGGATATCATCCGGGTTCACGATGTCCGGCAGGCGCTGCAGGGCGCGCGCATGGCGGATGCCCTGTTTAGAAACACTTAAAGGAGAGAGCGCGTTTGGGTAAAATTATTATTAAAGGCCTCCGGGTTTACGCTTGGCACGGCGTTAATCCCGAAGAAAAAGAAGACGGCCAGGTTTTTGAGCTGGACATTGAAGCGCAAGCCGACCTCAGGGCTGCCTGCATGAGCGACCGGATCGAGGATACGGTCAGTTACGCAAAAATAACAAAACTCGCCTGTGCGTTGATGACGGCGGAAAAAAACGATTTAATCGAACGCGCGGCACAGCGGGTCGCGGAAGGTCTGCTCAATGAATGTCCGGGTTTGGATGGCGTAAAGATAACGCTCAAAAAACCCAACGCGCCCATCAACGCCGATTTTAAGTACGCGGCGGTAGAAATTGCACTGAAAAGGAGCCCCGTTAAAGAATGAGCAGCGAAGCAGTAATCGGAATCGGCACGAACATGGGCGACAGGCTGATGAATATCAACCATGCGGTACGGGCATTGTCGCTTTTGCCCCACACCAAGGTAACCGCCGCCTCTTATATCTACGAGACAGAACCCGTTGGGGTGGATGACCAGCCGAAGTTCCTTAACGCGAACATTCTGCTTGAAACGGATATTTCGCCGATGACCTTGCTTGGCGCGTGCCTCGGGATTGAGGCATCGTTCGGGCGCAAGCGGATTAAAAAAGACGGGCCGAGAATTATCGACCTTGATCTGTTGATTTTTGAATCTGTCCGCAGCGAAAGTTTCGAGTTAACGCTCCCCCACCCGAAGATTTTGCAAAGAGCCTTCGTCATGGTGCCGCTGCTTGACCTTTTCCCGTCCGGCAGAGCGCCCGGCTTGTATTTCGGTCCCCATCTGAAGGAACTTGGCAGCCGGGGGGTAGAACGATTTGATGCGAAAATCAAGCTGCCGGCAGAATCGTCCTCAAGTATATTGTAAATTTTTACCAAAAAGCACTTGCGCTTTTTAGACAAAGTGCTATAATTGGTTCTATTCATTTAAAATCAATTCTTTGTTGATTCAATATCGTTCCAAGGGGTGATGTTTTGTGAACGAAATGCTCAAGAGTATCCTGGAGATGGACAAAAAATCGCGCATACAGGCAGATGAAGCGGAAGAAGCCAAAAAAAAGGCCTTTGAAGAGCTGGCATCCGTGAGAACCTCGCTGATTGAGGAAAAACTCGCCCAAGCACGCAAGACAGTTGACAGCCTGCGTAAAAAAGAGCGTGAAAAGGCGGAGCAAACAGCCAAAATCCTCCGGCAGAAAAACGAAACAGCGCAGGCGAAACTTAAAAAAATGTACACTGAAAACAGCGAAAAATGGGTCAGCGAAATTTTCAGCCAAATTATTGAATAGCCCTTATACTGCCTATGCTTCCTGCAAGAAGCAAGGCAGATTTACATTTTCAGACCATCTTTCCGGGCAGAAGGTACCCTTATGATGTCTTCCTTTTCATCAAACGCAATACTCGCCAAGGCAAGGGCTATGTACGGCCGCAGGCTGACGGAGCAGAACTACACCGACCTGCTCGGCTGCCGCAATGTGGGCGAGGTGGCTTCCTACCTGAAAACCCGTACTGCGTATGCGGATATTCTGGAAGGGGTCGCGTCGCTGAGTATACACAGAGGGCGGCTGGAAGAACTGTTAAAAAAGCGGCTTTTTTTGCAGTACGCCTCGCTATGCCGGTATGAAATGTCCATCGGGCAGGATTTTTACCAGTATTTTGTGATTAAAAACGATATTACACAGATTCTCAACTGTGTGCGCCTGCTCAACAGCGGCCGCTCCGGGGAATATATTTTTTCAATGCCTGCGTTTTTTAACGAGCATACGGGTCTGGATTTGTTCAAGCTGGCGGGCGTAACCTCCTTTGGCGGATTGCTCGACGCGCTTGCGGGCACAGAGTACCAAAAGGTGCTCGCGCCTTTTCAGCAGCTCCGGCTGACCAGCCGAAGTGTTTTGGACATTGAGGCGGTGCTTTACAAGTTTTTTTATACACGCCTGTGGCAGCTTGCAAACAAGGATTTCAAGGGGAAGCGCCTTCAGGGTATTCTGGATGTGCTGCGTATTCAAGTGGATATGCGGACGATCGAAAACCTGTACCGGCTCAAAAGGATGCTTCAAGCGGACGAACCCTTGCTGCGGCAGTTTGTCATGCCGGAAATCAGCAATTTTACGGAAAAGCAGATCTCTATGCTCATTAACGCCCCCACCGCCGAGGAAATGCTCAAGAGCCTGGAACAAACACCCTACGCCGCCCGGTTGAAAACCATCCGCTATGAGTATATCGAGGTTGCGACCCAAAAAATTCTTTTCAACTGGAGCAAAAAATATTTTCGTTTTTCAACCGACCCCACGGTCGTCA
>CAYUWQ010000189.1:0-2648 GCA_964448455.1 uncultured Eubacteriales bacterium
ATACGACAACCCTCGCCATTATGACCGCCAGAGCGGCGACGCACCGTAAAAAAATTGTTTTTATCAACGGCTTCTACCACGGCGTCGCGCCCTGGACACAAAAGCTCGGCTATCCCGGCGTGCTGGAAGAGGATGTGGCGAACAACCTCTACATCAACTGGAATGATTTTGACGCGTTTGAAAAGGTTGTGGCGGAAAACGAGGGTGAAATTGCCGCGTATATCGCGACACCCTATATGCACGGCAACTTTAAAGACAACGAGCTCCCTGCGGACGGATACTGGCAAAAGGTCCGCAAACTCTGCACGGAAAAGGGCATTGTCCTCATCGTGGACGATGTCCGCTGCGGCTGGCGCCTTGACATTGCAGGGTCAGACCATTATTACGGTTTTGAAGCGGACCTTATCTGTTTTTGCAAAGCGCTCGCGAACGGCTGGAATGTTTCCGCCTTGTGCGGCAAGGACTGGCTCAAGAGCGCGGTCAGCGGCGTGACCTATACGGGCAGCTACTGGATGAGCGCGGTGCCTTTCGCCGCGGCGATTGCCTGCATCAATAAAATGAAAAAACTCAATGTGCCGGCGATGTTCCGCAAAAACGCCCTGATGCTTACCGACGGTTTGCGTGCCGCGGCGGCGAATAACGGCTTCAATCTGGTTGTGTCCGGCGAGCCCGCGCTGTTTTATCTGCGCATCGCGGACGCGGACAACAACCTGATGCTCCACCAGGAATGGGTGGCGGAATGCGTCAAGCGCGGCATCTTTATCACCAACCACCACAACCATTTCATGAACGCTGCCATGACACAGGAAGACCTGAAGCAAACCATCGATGTGGCGGAAGAAGCGTTCAAAATCATACGCAAGAACCATCCGGAGCTGTAACGCAACCGGTTTACCCATACCAAATAAAGGAGGAATAACCAACATGCCATTATCAAAAAAGGACTGGTTAGCCCTTGAGAAAAAGGCCAATGAACTCAGGCATCTTTGCCTGGACACCACCTATTGGGCGGGCAGCGGCCACATCGGGGGCGGCATGAGCATCATGGATATGCTCACCATCCTGTACCACAAGTATCTCAATATCCGTGTGGAGGAACCGCTTTGGGAAGACCGCGACCGTTTTATTATGAGCAAAGGCCATGCGGGTATCGCCCTTGCGCCCGTGCTTGTGGACAAAGGGTTTAATGATCCGGAACAACTCAAAACCTTTAACCATACAAATTCTAAAATGGGCATGCACCTGGATTCCAACAAAGTGATCGGCGTGGACGCGTCGACAGGTTCGCTTGGACACGGGCTCCCCATGGCACTGGGCACCGCGCTCGCGGCGAGGGTGCTTGGCAAAAGCTACATCACCTATTGTATTTTAGGCGACGGCGAATGTGACGAAGGTTCCAACTGGGAAGCGGCGATGGCTGCCTCGCAGTTTAAGGCGACCAACCTCATCTCGTTTGTTGACCGCAACCGCTGCATGATTGACGGATGCACCGAGGATGTTATGGGGCTTGAACCTTTTGCGGACAAATGGAAAGCTTTCGGCTTCATCGTCAAGGATATTGACGGGCATAACTTTAATGAGCTTGCCGAAGCCATTGATTTTGCACTTGAAAACAAGGAAGCGCCGGTGATGATTATTGCCAACACCAGCAAAGGCGCCGGCATTGACTTTATGGAGAACGACTATAAATGGCACTATGGCGCGATTGATGAGGATAAGTACAACAGCGCAAAAGCGAGCCTCGATAAATACTACGAAACACGCAAGGCAAGGGCGGAAAAAGAAGGCGCTTAGTTTTTTAACTACCGTCACACAGCCCGGTTTTTACCGCGCGGAAAACGGGCGTTAAAATAAACTTTGCGCGGAGAAAAGGTGGCTAAAATGGCAGGCGGATTAACCTATACGGCTGTTGAGTCAACAGCCCTTTCAACAGCGGAAATATACGGCAAAGCGCTATGCGAACTCGGCAGAGAGCACCCGGAGGTGGTCGCGCTGACCGCCGACCTTGGCAAATCCACAAAAATCGGCATGTTTGGTGATGAATTTCCGGACAGATTCTTTAATGTGGGCATCGCGGAGCAAAACATGTTCGGCGTAGCCGCGGGGATGGCAAAGGCGGGGCTGGTGCCCTTTCTTTCAACATTTTCAACCTTCGCCTCACTGCGCAGCGCCGACCAGCTACATTCGGACATCTGCTATCAAAATGTCAACGCCAAAGTGATCGCGACGCATTCCGGCACTTCATTCGGGCAGGCAGGGTCGACACATCACGCGATTTGTGACATGGCCGTTGCCCGTTCCTTCCCCAATCTCACCGTTATCTGTCCGGCGGACGGCATGGAAACCGTCAACGCGGTGCGCGCGGCTTATGAGACCCCCGGTCCGTTTTATATCCGCATCAACAGGGGTTTCGACCGTGTGCTTTACCCCGATACGGAGTACGGTTATCAGGTCGGCAAAGCTGTAACCCTGCATGAAGGCACCGACCTGACGGTTATCGCCTGCGGGTCCTGCGCTTTTCAGGCCCTTCAGGCGGCGAATTTCATGGACAGTTCGGACGGGCTGAAAATTCGTGTGCTGAATATGCACACCATCAAACCAATTGACCGTGAAGCCGTCACGAAGGCGCTCATGGACACCCGCCGTAT
>CAYUWQ010000190.1:0-2626 GCA_964448455.1 uncultured Eubacteriales bacterium
TCCAGCCGTTCCGATAGCTCACGCAGCACCTGATCATCCAGCGTACCGTGCGCTTCCTTGCGGTAGCGGGCTATAAAAGGGATGGTGTTGCCCTCGTCAATGAGTTTAACGGTGTTTTCCACCTGCCATGTCTGCAGATGGAATTTTGCGGTTAACGCCTGAATAATATCCATGCTTACTCCTTGCGTTTCTTAAAGTCTTTTCTTGAGTTGCCGTATGTCCCTGCCGCAGAACTGCAGAGATTTGTAGTTGCCGATAATTCTGGAGGTAATGCGCTGGGAATACTTTTGCTCGAGTTCCTCCGGTGTCAGGTTCGTGTTGATAATAACGGGCAGGCCGCGTGAAATCCTTGTGTTGATAATATTATATATAGCGGCAACGGTAAAAGTGGTTGAAAATTCAGCGCCCAAATCATCAAGAATCAGCAAATCACATTCCAGCAGCGCCAGTTCGGTATTGCCCGTTTCCTCGTTGCTTCGGCTGAACCGTTCGCGTTCCAGTTTGCTTAACAGATTTTGCGCGGAACCGTAGATCACGCCGAATCCGCTGTTTACAACACAAGCGGCGATGGCCAGGGAAAGATGTGTTTTTCCCAACCCTGTTTTTCCGTGTAAAAAAAGACTCGGAGAAGACAGGTCAAAATCTTCGGCGTAAGCTTTGCAATAATCAAAGATTTCTTTCATACGGCTGTACGGCGTGATGCCTGTTTCGGGATCAGCTGTTTTTGGGTAAAAGTCCGGCTTAAAGCTTTCAAATGTTGAACTGACAACAGGCGAGAGCTCGCTTAATTCCGCAAAAGCCAGTGTGCGCAGCAGTGTCGCCCTGCAGTCACAATAAAGGCCGTTTATCAGGCCGCTGTCCTCGCATTTGCCGCACACATACTGCATTTCCAAATAATCTTTCGGATAACCGGCTCGTACAAGCAGCTTTACGCGTTCTGCCTGCGCTGCAAGGTTTTGCTGCGCGAGCGCGTTAATGTATTTGCGCGCGTCGCCGCCCATGCCGATTGCTTTTACTGCCGCGAGCCCCGTTTCGGCCATTTCTTTTTCGAGTTCGAGCAGCCGCGGTATTTTGCCTGCCGCTTCGTCATGTCTCTTTTTCTGCTCAGCCTGCGCCCTGTCGCTGCGCCGTTGATATTCGGCGGCGGCGCGGTCGTATATTCGTTGGCTGTAACTCATTTCTTCGCCCTCTTTTCATATACAATTGAATCATGCATGGAGCTGTGCTTAAAATCATCCAATCCGTAGGAAGCTTCGCTGTCTGTCCCGGTCTTGCCCTTGCGTTTTTGTTGCTGCCTTTCTTTGCCTGCCTTTTCAACATCTTCCGGCGTCTTTATCCCGGCGTTATGCCATGTTTTGAGGACTTTGTCGATATAGGCCAGGCTTAGTTTTTGGCAGTGGTTGGCCATTTGTTCATACGCAAGGTAAATCATTTCAGCGTCAAAGCCCATATCCGTGCCCCAGCTTTTGATATAGGGTATTTGCGTTGCCGTAGGCCGCGGATTGGTCAAACCCGCCATCGCGGCAAATTGTTTCCACAAGGTGTTGACGGTTCGGAGGTTTGTTATCTGCACATCTGCCTTGTCGATGGTGTCAATTTCCTTTTCTCCCCAATCCCTGCCGATACTCGATATATAGGAATAAGAGATTTTGTTGATCGAAACCGCGTATTCCAATATCATCAAAATAACTTCAACCGGCAGCCCGTACTGGTCGTGTATCATCAGCAGCGCGCACTGGCCTTCATAGCCGATGGTGCGGCCGAGTTTTTGCTGTGCGGCGTTGAACAAAAACTGAATCTCGGACGACTCTTTGGCTCGGGCAAGAATCTGCTCGTATGTCGGCGTTGCCACTGGCAGGGGAGCGAGGGGCGTATGATGCCTGTCCGTTGCCTTGGCGGGCGGTTCGCTTTCAGTATCTTCTTTTGCATGATTAGTCGGGTTTTCCGATTTTTGCGGTTCTTTTAAAGATGCAGCCACGGGTAAATTGTCCATTGCAATAATACCGTTTTCCACCCAATACTGAAGCGCGTCGACAGTATCCGCCGGTTTTTGACCGATCGCCGCGGAAATCTCATCAATGCCGACATCCTCGGAAGCGTGTCGCAGCAGCCAAAGCAGAGCCTTGAGCTGCGTCGCTCCTGCCAGGCGGATATGTTTGTCGACAATTTGCGACGGGACCGGAAAAATCGCGCCCCATGCCGACGGATTGACTTTGTACCCCATTTGAACGCACATTCCCTTCCCTTTATTATAGAAAAAACCATACCGGCAGCCGATATAATTTATTAATTTCATTCTATTGAGTATTATACACAATGCCCGGAGAAAAAGGAAACAGATTATTGCAAATATTCACTGTTTTATTACTTTTCTAACTGGCGTTTTAATAACCACAACACATAGTGTTTTGCCGGGGAAGAGGCACTATTCTATCGGCAAAATAGCAAAAAGTTTTCAGCGGGAAGCGTTGGTATCCGCCACAGTTGTATTTTTCGGCTGCGCTGTGGAACTGAACGCCCGGCAGGGTTGTAAAAAGTAAAAAATAAGTATTAAAATCCGTGAAAAAAATCTTGACAAAGGGAAGTGATTTTGGTATGCTACTTAAGCGCCTCAGACGAGGGTAGT
>CAYUWQ010000191.1:0-2626 GCA_964448455.1 uncultured Eubacteriales bacterium
GCCGCCGCAAAAATCAATCTGTTTCTTGACATATTATCGCTGCTCCCCAACGGCTACCACAGCCTCTATATGATCATGCAGTCCGTCGGGCTGTATGATACCCTTGAACTGGAGCAAACCAAAGGCAGCCGAATTCATATCAGCTGCAGCGAAAGCGCCCTGCCGACGGATGAAAACAACATTGCCCACAAAGCCGCAACCGCCTTTTTAAACGCTGCCGGGCTCAAAGGCAAGGGGCTGAATATTCATATTGAAAAACGCATTCCCCTTGCGGCAGGTCTCGCCGGCGGCAGCGCGGACGCCGCGGCGGTTATCGCGGGGCTGAACAAACTCTTTGACGCCGGGTTTGATGAAAAACGGCTTTGTGAAATCGGCCTGACGGTCGGTTCCGATGTACCGTTTTGTTTAGCGGGCGGCACCATGCTCGTACAGGATACCGGCGGTGTGCTGACACCCCTGCCCGCTCTGCCGCCTTGTACTGTCGTGCTTGCCAAACCGGACAGCGGCGTTTCCACCAAGTGGGCTTACAATGCTTATGATGCGTGTGAATATGTCCGCCACCCGGATGGTCCTATGATGCTTCACAAGACGGTCAGCGGAGATTTGAAGGGTATCTGCGAGGCTGCCGGCAATGTATTTGAACAGTGTATTGAAGTCCCCGAAAGGGTGGAGATAAAAGCCGTCATGCGCAGGCACGGCGCCCTTTGCAGCCAAATGAGCGGCAGCGGGCCGACTGTGTTCGGGATATTTGAGGAAAGGCAGGCTGCCGAGACCTGCGCGGACAAGTTGAAAATGCTGGTTAAGGAAGTGTTTGTTTGCGAACCGGTCATTCACGGACTTGAAATTGTTTGATTGGACTTTATGTCTGTTAAAAGCACCGCGCCGGCCGGCACGGTGCTCTGATTTTACCGGTTGCGTTCTGACCGGCATAAGTCTTAAGTGCATGCGGGCTCAATCGTCTATCAGGGTTATCGTCCTGTCGAACTCGGCAAGCCATTCGCCTTTGGCAAAATTGCGCGCGCGGAAGATGATTTCATCCTCATACAGCTCCACCTGGAATCCGGTGCCGACTTCATTATATCCGCTGCCCGGCGTCTTGCCGAAAGACGGTATATCCACATAATATACCGTTCCCTGATTCTTTATACTGTTCGCGCTGAAGCCGCGGTGGTGATGGCCGCATATATAGAAAATATCCAGCGCACCGCTGTATTTTTGCATAATCGCGTCAAGCTGCCCCGCTGCCTCGCCGATGGAAGTCATAGACTGGTGATTAATGATAAAAGCGGGGTTGCCGCTGAGCGCTGCCTCGGCAAGAAGGTCATCCACCCACTGCAGCTGTTCGGCAGAAAGGACAGTTGCGAGTCCGAGCACTCCCTCGGTATTGAGTACAATAAAATAGCAGCCGTTAATCACTCGATAAAAGTAAATTGTTTCTTCCGCGATGCCTGCGGTTCTCTGTAAAAACTCGAAATATTTGCCGGCGGCGAACTCATAGTTCTGGGTATATTTACCGTCAACACTCTTGCCGCGGATATCATGGTTGCCCATTTCGAGCAGCAAATTATCGGCTTTCGCAAACGCCTTCAGGGTGGCGCCAAGTGTGATGAACTCCGGAATCGTCCCGCTCTCGGTCATATCGCCGGCAATAATAAAGGCATCGGCAGGTACGGAGGCTTTTGACATGTCACGGAGGCCTTTCGCTAACATTGTTGTGCGGTCAGCCGCTTTGCCCGGTTCGATGTGCGTGTCCGCCACAACAGCGAAGTTGAGCTTGAGGTTTTCTTTGTCTGCCGGGGTGAAGGTAACGGGGCCGATAGCCGCCAACAGGGAAACAGCCGATAAAACGAACGCGAGTATTTTTTGCAGCCATGACGGTAAACTCATCATAATCACTCCATCTTTCTTTTACACCAGTTAATATGGCATTTTTCTTTTGTGCAGATTTATTTTATCTTACTTGGTTAAAATTGTCAAAGACCAAAAGCAAACAAAAGGTGGACATTATGCCGAAAGTGGCGTATAGTTATATCGTCCTCAGAATATTATGAAGAAGGAGATTTTCATTTTGAAAAAGTTCACACAGGTTTTGGCAATAATCCTCGTATGCGCGGTATTTGTAACTGCCTTCGCAGGTTGTTTGGCAAGCCCTCAAAAACAAATCATCGGCAAATGGAAGGATTCCACCGGCATCGTCGGTTACGAGTTCTTTGAGGATGGCACGGTTGAGTTTTCACTTCTGAGTGTCCCGGTGAAGGGTACCTACACCTTGGATACAAAAGAGGATACTGTTACCATAACCGGAACGGTACTGATAAAAAGCATAACAAAAACTTATAAATACCAAATTGAAGAAAGCACGCTGATTCTAACCGATATCAGTTCAAACGATGCAGTGAGCTATATGCGGGAAACCGCAGCTACGACCACAAAAAAATAAACCTGTGTTTTCTCAAAACTGCATGGCTCCGGCAATCTTTTGATTGTCCGGAGCTTTTTCATGCTGTTGCATTTTCGGCAGTAGCAAGGTATACTTCTTTTTATTAAACCATGTTGATAATTCAACAGTAAACCGCAGCGGAGGAAACCATATGCCGGACGGCGCGTACAATAAAATGATTGATGT
>CAYUWQ010000192.1:0-2624 GCA_964448455.1 uncultured Eubacteriales bacterium
TCAGCCTTCTGGTTTTTGCCATGTGGCCGGGGAACCATTGCACATTCTGTTTTTGATAGTCACCCATTTTTTCTCCATCATCTGTGCGGCAGCCGTTAACGAACCCACCAGTTGCCCTTCGGATATACGCGGCCGATTACTTTGCCGAGTATATAATCTTTATCAACAAAATTATCGCCGTTTAAGCCCATCTGTTTCCAGCGGCTGTCGGTTGAGTTATTGCGGTTGTCTCCCATCACAAAAACCTTGCCCTCGGGTACAGTTAACGGGAAATCAACATCGCCCTCTTTGGTTGTCGGGCTGTTTATGTAAGGTTCGTTCAATATCTTACCATCCACATAAACCAGACCTTTAAGAAAATCAATGTCTACCGTTTGCCCGGGCAGTGCAATAATCCGCTTAACAATCGGCTCGTGGAAGGGGTTCGGCTGGGTAATGATGATAATGTCTTTTTGTTCCGGGTTTTTGACATAAGCGGAGACAATCAATTTATCACCGTCGTGCAGGGTTGGTATCATTGACGGTCCGATAACACCGGCCACCCTGAAAAAGAAGGTGAAAACCAGCATGATAATAATCACCGCGGCATAGATAATGGATGCCGTGTCATACACAAACTGGACAATTTTACTCTTGATATTCAATAGGGACATTTCGCTCACTTCAATTCATTATTATTGTGCCCGGAGCTCACACGGTGATGTTAAAACGCGAATAATCGATTTTGAACTTGTTCACCGGATACAGCCTGAACCGTGTGGTACCGAGTATGTACCGCTCGTCAATCAGCCCGATACCGGTCGCCCTGCTGTCTTTCGAGTTGTTCCGGTTGTCCCCCATGACAAAAACAAACCCCGCCGGTATCGTTAGTGGAAAATCGACATCAAACTTCCTCACGGTTGGTTCGCTGATATAGGGTTCCTCAATGACAGTTCCGTTTATGGAAACCTCGCGGCTGTTAAAATCAATATCGATGGTATCCCCGCCGACGGCAATGACGCGTTTAATCAGGGGCTCGTGCACCTCGTTGGGCTGGGTTACCACCACAATATCACCCCTGCGGGGCTGGAAATTGATGCCGGAAATTGCCACCCAGTCACCGTCGTTCAAGGTTGGCACCATAGATGTACCGTCAACCCCGACAGGCCTGAACAAAAAAGTGAACAGAACAAAAATTACAATAACAGCGCCCACGACCGAATCGATCCACTCATAAAAAAGCAGCCAGGGCTTTGCGGCAGGCGGTTCGGCAGCGGCGGCCGGCTTCGCAAACACAATCCAGTATTCCTTGACTTTTCGCACTTTTTCGCCTTCTTTGCAATCCATACATCTATCCGACATTAAATACTCAAAAGGGCAGACCAGCGTCTGCCCTTTAAGGTCATTGTTAAAAACAGGTTCATATAAGCGTTCTTAACGCAGTTTTTGCTTAACCTTGGCAGATTTGCCGACTCTGTCGCGCAGGTAGTAAAGCTTGGCTCTGCGAACACTGCCCGCCCTGACATGCTCCACTTTGACAACATTCGGGGAATGCAGCGGGAACACACGCTCCACACCGACACCGTACGAAACGCGTCTGACAGTAAAGGTTTCGGAAACGCCGGAGCCGTTGCGGGCGATGATGGTTCCCTCAAAAGCCTGGACTCTTTCCCGCTCGCCTTCGCGGATTTTAACATGCACCTTTACGGTGTTGCCGATGGTGATGACGGGTACTTCTGTTTTGAGTTGATCTTGCGCGATTGATTTGAGTGCATCCATTGATATTTTTCCTCCGATTTTTTCAGACATTCATACGGAGCACCGCAGAGGACTGTCAGCTTTAATGTTTTGGCATTAAACCCCATCTTACTTTGACGGAAACAAATGCTCGGATATAATATCACAATAATTGATTGGTTTCAAGCATTTTATTAAAATAGTTAAGGTTTTATCGGTTTTTAGGCGAAAAGTTTACCGGAATGCTTCAAAATCCGCTTTCAGCAGCCCTTTTCTGACGATACGCGCGTAAGCAATTTCCATTTGTATTTCCTTTTCAAGGCATTCAAGCAGCAAAGCCGGGTTAAGGTTCCTTGTGTTGCCGGCCGAAAGAACCGTTTGGATGGTTACGCGATTTTCGCCGCTGTGCGCCTCAAAGCGGAAAATAAAATCGTTGAGCTGAATTTCTTTTATCATCCTGCCTTTTCCCTTTTTGGCGGTTTTCTGCGCCTTCAGTCCGCCTTGGGCAACAAGTGTTTTCGCCTGTCCGCAGAAATCGACCGCCTCACCGGCTGTCTTAAAATCCAAATCAAGCTCGTACAGCGCGTAACAGATATCCTTCGCGTCATCGGTGACCGGTGTGACACCCGTTATCCGGATCCCCTCCGGCATCACACGGACGAGCGCGGCTTTAATTTCTTCATCGCTGATTTCCCCTTCAACGCGCATATCCATCGGTTCCGCTTCGCTTTCCAGCCCCAAGGACAGCGGCAGGGCGAAGGTGATATACGGATGCGGGTTGAACCCTTCGGTGTACCACACGGGGATACGCGCTCTGCTGACAGCGCGCAGCATACACCGGTTCAGATCCAAGTGGGAGATGTATTTGGCGCCGCCCGTTTTGGTGAACCATACCCTAACCGAGCGCA
>CAYUWQ010000193.1:0-2594 GCA_964448455.1 uncultured Eubacteriales bacterium
GACAGCAGCTTGCTTCTGTCCCGCTGGTCTTCCGTCATCAGCGCGGTGATGCCCCACAGCGGAATATCCCCCACTGTATAGGCCATCCCCCACATAATGTAGGTGACCGCTGCGCAGATAACAATCAAGCCGTTTTTGCCCTGAAAAACACCCATGTCGGGGTCAAAGAAACCGAAATTGGTAAAACAGGCAACCGTAATGATGAAAATGGGTACGGGGATGAACAGCAGATAAGGCCGGCATTTGCCCCATTTTGAACGGGTTTTGTCAACAATCGTGCCCATCATCGGGTCATTAAAGGCGTCCCAAACCCGCGCGACGGCCATGATGGTGCTTACCACAAATGCGGGGATTAAAAGCGTGAACTGCAGGTAATAAGCAAGCGCCGCGCCGATGATGCTGTAAATAACATTCTGCCCCGCCATGCCGACAAGGTACATGGTTTTTTCCGTGCCGGTGTAGGTTTTAAGATTGCTGACGGTTTTCATGGCACACCTCAAAATTCATCTGTTATTTGCTTTATTACCGGAAAGTATACCATAAAGAACAAAAAAAACAAAGCGAAAACCGGGAGAGAAACGGAAAGAAAAATTTGCAAAAACTGAAAATTAAACGTATAATATTGTTGAATTTATAAAAGATTCCATTGCGGAGATGACAACAATGAAAAGGGGCTTGGTAACGGTGAAAGTGAAAAGTCTGTCCACAAAAAGCAAAATCGGCTATTGCAGCGGCATCATCGCAGAATCATTGATGTATAACATGTTTTTTACCTATTACCTGATTTTCTTAACCGATGTGGTGAAGCTCAACAGCATTCTTGCCGGTACAATCGGTTTTGTCGCGATTGTGTGGGACGCGGTTGCGGACCCGATTATCGGCGCGCTGTCGGACAAGGACGGTTCGGACAAACGCAAGTTCATGATGCGGGCAGCCTTCCCGATGGGGATTTTATTTGTATCCGCTTTTACCGATATCGGGTTGTTCGGCGAAACGGGCAAGTTCATTTATTACCTTGCCGTCACCATGCTTTTCTGGCTTTGCTACACCGTTTACACCATCCCATATTACGCGGTTGTGGCGGAAATTACGCCGGACTATGACGAGCGCACGGATATCCGCGGAACCAGCGCGCTTATCAATGCCGCCGGTATCTTCACCGGCAACGCGCTGCCCGCCATTCTCCCCGCCGCGCTTATCGGGCTGGGTGTTTCCGCGCGAATGGGCTGGTTCGCAACCGCGGGTATTTTAAGCCTTATTTCGATTGTGTTCGCGGTTATCGCCGTACTTTCCTTACGGCATGTGACACTCAACAAAGCGGAAGCGTCAGCAGGCAAAAGGAAAACGCCGAAGGATATCTTTGTGACCTTTTTGCAGGTGCTCAAAATCAAGCCGTTTAAATGGTTTGTTCTTTTTGTATTCGCTTTTTTGATAGCCTCCTCCATGATTCAGGCGAATTTTATGTATTTAATCAAAGAATGCCTCGGGATGAATGCCGAGGACAAAATGGTGATTGTGATTATTGTGTTGGTTGGCACCATCGCACTGTTAACGCCGGTTGTCACAAAGGTTGCGGAAATCAAAGACCGGCGGTTTGCGTCGATTTTATTCTTCAGCATTTCTCTGTGCGGGCTTGTTGCAGGGAAGCTCATCGGCATCACAACCCTCCCCATGCTGATTTATGTGGCGTTCTTCATGGCGGTCGGCGCCGCCTGTTTCTGGACGGTTTTCTACTCTATGGCGTATGACCTTGTCGAGGTGGACGAGTTTGTCAGCGGCGAGCGGCGCGAAGGCGTGATTACCGCGCTCCCCCAGTTTTTTCAGAAATTCGGTTCGGCGGTCGGGATGTGGCTGGTCGGTTTTGTGCTCAAGCTGTCCGGATATGACAGCGGGAACGCGACAGCGGGCATAATTGAGAACTCGTCCACAATTATACCCGCCGTGTTTCTGGCGATATCCATTTTCGGTGTTGTTATGTTCCCGGTTACCAAGAAGCGTTTCCACCTGCTGCAGGAGGTGCTGGCAAAGAAAAACCACGGGGAAGAATATGACAAAACCGGCCTTGAAAAAATGATTTAACAAGAGCCAAAGGTGCGTTCTCTGCCTCGAAAATCCTTAAAACGCCGCGGCTGACCTTTTACCCGGTCAGTCGTCCTTTTTAATTTGGTTTAACAGATCCTTGAGCGCTTCGACTTCTTCGTCCGTTAAGGTGACGCCTTTGCTCATGGTTTTATGGTCCGGGGACCATTCGCGGATGTCGTATTTCGCTTCCCGCCCGTTCCAGCTCACGCGGGTGAGTTCCTTTGTCCATCCTTTCGGATTTTCGGACAGAACACCGATGCTTTCCGTTATTTCCCACTTGAAGTCTGCCATGTGTTATCCCTCCTCAAATTTATGTCAATAATATTAATCCCAATTTTCACTTGAAAGCTTCGTTTGCAGTGCCCGCAGGCATTTGTGCTGTTCTTTATAATCCGGAATATATTTGCCGACAACCGCCCAAAACCGGTCGGAATGATTGTGCTCGGCAATATGGGCCAGTTCGTGCACCACCACATAATCCACACATCGCTCGCCGGCCATGATAAGCCGCC
>CAYUWQ010000194.1:0-2553 GCA_964448455.1 uncultured Eubacteriales bacterium
CGCTTTCAGATACTGCTCTTGTCAGTGCCAAATCATAACCGGTTTTCTGCCCGTCACAGTCCATGCTGGTGAGCAAAATCTCGCCCGCTCCCCTTTTATATGCCTCGACCGCCCATTGCACGGCGTCAATACCCGTGGGGATCCGGCCGCCGTTGAGATACACTTCCCAGCCGCCCTCGCGCCGCTTGGCGTCAATCGCGCAGACCACGCACTGGCTGCCGAACTTGTAAGCAGCGTCGTTGATGAGCCGCGGGTTGCGGACCGCGGCGGAATTGACGGATATCTTATCCGCACCCGCGCGGAGCAGGTCGGTAAAGTCCGACACCTCCGATATCCCGCCGCCCACGGTAAAGGGGATGAAAATCGAATTAGCGACTCGGGTGACGATGTCAACCATCGTACCGCGGCCTTCATGCGTCGCGGTAATGTCCAGCAGCACCAGTTCATCCGCGCCCTTTTTATTGTATTCAACCGCGCATTCCACCGGGTCCCCGGCATCGCGCAGCTGAACAAAGCTGACACCTTTGACGACTCTGCCGTTTTTTACATCAAGGCACGGGATAATCCTTTTTGCGTACATGAATGACAAATCCTTTCCTGCGCGGACAGCTAACTTTCAGCCTTTGCAAAGCGCGGTAAAATTCCGCAGCATTCGGAGCCCCAAATCCCCGCTTTTTTCCGGGTGGAACTGCATACCGGACAGGTTGCCCGCCGCAACGGCTGCGTCAATCGAAACGCCGTAAAAGGTTTTTGCGGCTACATCCGCCTCGTTATCGGCAGCCAAATAGTAGGAGTGGACAAAATAGACATAGGTGTTCTGCGGAATATCTTTAAATACACCTGTATTATTCTTAATTTCAAGCGAATTCCAGCCCATGTGCGGCACCTTCAAGCCGGTATCCGGTATTTTCAGAATCTTGCCTTTCAGTACGCCGAGCCCCTGCACACCGGGGCTTTCCTCCGAACTTTCAAAGAGCAGCTGCAGCCCGAGGCAAATGCCCAAAAACGGTTTGCCGCCGGTTGCGGCAGCGCAAACTGCCTCAACCAGGCCACTTTTTTGCATGCAATCCATCGCATCGCCGAAGCTGCCCACACCGGGCAGAATCACACCGTCTACCGCCTCAATCTCCTCCGGTTTATCGGTCACAAGAGACTCCGCGCCGATAAAATCCAGCGCGTTTTTAACACTCAGCAGGTTCCCTGCCCCGTAATCCACAATGGCTATCATAAAATAAATACCTACTTTCAATACCACTGAGACTACATGGATGTCTACTGTATTCGCTCAATGGGGTTAAAATCCTCAGTCACCTGCTGGTGACAGCTCCTTTGAAAAAGGAGCCTTTTTAAGCCCTCCTTTTCAAGGAGGGTGGCAGGCGTTAGCCTGACGGGTGATTATCCACTAACCACTAGTCACTCAACAGTGAAGTTATTTTACCACAAAACACCAAACCCGACAAGCGCGCCGGCAAACTATTTTCGTGTGCTTGAAAGCGCCGTATAAATGGAGTATAATCATCATGAATTTTAGCGAAAGGAGTTGTTGTTTGATGAAAATTGCAGCTTATAAACCGGAGATTGCAGGTACCGGGGAGGTATATGTAAAATAACAGCTTGCATTATACCTCCAAATGGCAAATGAAAATTCGGAGGTTTAAAATTGAATAAAATGGAAAAATACGGCCTGAGCGGCCGCTTCGCCGCTCTGGCAGGCATGTACCCGGAACTGAAACCCGGCCGTATCATCTCGCAATACGGCGGATTGTACAAAGCGGCAACCGAAGCCGGTGAACTGCTGGCGGAAGTGTCCGGAAAATTCAGGTTTGAAGCGAAATTTATCACCGATTACCCCGCCGTGGGTGATTTTGTGATGCTCGACCAAACAAGTGACCTTGACAGCATCGCTGTCATCCACTGCGTGCTGGCACGAAAAAATCTTTTGACCAGAAAAGCAGGTCAGCGCAAAGATACCCGCGCGGCAAGCGACAGCCAGGTGATCGCCGCGAACATTGATGTCATCTTCATCTGCATGTCGCTCAATAACGACTATAACCTGCGCCGGCTGGAAAGATACCTTGCCATTGCATGGGAAAGCGGCGCGGAACCGGTGGTCATTCTGACCAAATCGGACCTGTGCGATGACATTCAGGCCAAGACCGCGGAAGTGGCCGCAACAGCCATCGGGGCGGACATTCTTGTTACATCCAGCCTGGACCCGGCCTGCCTTGAGCAGGTGCGCGGCTATATCGGAGGGGGCAGAACGGTTTGCTTCGTCGGTTCGTCCGGCGTGGGAAAATCGACCTTAATCAACTGCCTTGCGGGCAAGGACATCCTTGCCACAAACGGTCTGCGCAATGATGACAGAGGCCGGCACACCACCACGCGGCGCGAGCTGCTCCTGCTGCCGTCGGGCGGCGCGGTGATTGACAACCCCGGCATGCGGGAACTGGGCGTGGAATCGGCCGATTTGAGCAAATCCTTTGCAGACATTGATGAGCTTGCCGCAGCCTGCAGGTTTAAGGACTGCGCCCATGGCAGAGAGCCCGGCTGCGC
>CAYUWQ010000195.1:0-2548 GCA_964448455.1 uncultured Eubacteriales bacterium
ACCTATAATCTCGGTAATCCCGCGCTGCAAACCTACCTGGGAATCGCGGGCCTTCCCACCCTATTACTTGGGACATATCTGGCTCCGAAACTTACCAAGAAATTTGAAAAAAATCACATCGTCATTGCCTGCGTCGCTTTTCAGCTTGCCATCACGGCTGTATATATGTTTGCCGGCTATTCGAGCCTAATTGTAGTCGCGCTTTACAATTCATTAAGCGTTTTACCCATGACAATCAGAGGCGTTTTGTATTGGTCCATGGTATCCGACACGGTAGATTATCTGGAATGGAAAACGGGCGACAGAAATGACGGTATGATTTACGCGATAGAAGGCTTCCTGGGCAAATGTATCGGTTCTTTGGGCGCGGTTTCAACCGCTGTGATTGTTGCTGTAATCAAGTTTGTACCCAATGCCACGGAGCAAAGCCCGGGGACGCTCAAAGGCTTGTTTTATCTGCCGCTGGCCATATCAATTGTGAGTGCCATGCTGGCAGTTATACCCTATTTCTTCTATGATTATAACCGTGAAAAACAAGAGCGTGTGGTTGAAACCCTGCTGGCTTCAAAAAACGAACTGCATAACACACAGCAATAAAGATTGAACTGTCGGGTATATAAATAAAGATAAATGTTGAAAAAAGCGTCTTATAATGTTAAGATTAAATCAAATAAATCTTGGAGGATGTTATGTCAACACAACTCGACAAACCGGTTAAAGGCGATATCCTTGCGGTCATGAATACAACCTTGGGCACAGTAAAAATTAAACTATTTCCCGCGGAAGCCCCCAAAACGGTCGAAAACTTTGTTACCCACGCGAAAAACGGTTATTATGACGGCCTCATTTTTCACCGTGTTATCAAGGACTTTATGATACAGGGCGGCGACCCCACGGGAACCGGAAGGGGCGGCCAAAGCATATGGGGCAGGTCGTTTGAAGATGAATTCAGTGATAACCTGCGCAACCTGTGCGGCACGCTTTCCATGGCGAATGCCGGGCGGAATACCAACGGCAGCCAGTTCTTTATCGTACAGGCGGTTGAAGGCACCCCGTGGCTTGACTTCAGGCATACGGTGTTCGGTCAGGTTTATGAGGGTATGGATGTTGTGAACCAAATTGCCTGCGTTCGTGTCGGCGCCGGGGATAAACCGGTTGAAGATATAAAAATTACCGGTATATTAATTGAAACAGCAGAAGCATAAAATAATTATGAAAGGCGGCTGGAATGAAGATGAAAACAATACTGAAAAAAGCGGTGTTCTGTTTTACTGCGGCTTTGATGACAGCGGGCTTTCTATCCCTCCCGTTTGCAGTAAGCGCGCAGGAACCGGTTAAATTGACGGTGTCAAGCGTGAAAGGCGAACCGGGGAAAGATGTTGTTGTTTCGGTGATGGTTTCCCCGAATTCGGGCATTGCAGCCATGGATTTTATCCTGAACTATGATGATTCAAAATTGCTCTATAAGAGCTACAAGACCGGGAGTGCTTCGGAAGGCGGATTGTTCACACTGAATCCGAATTATAAAAACCCGGACGGATCAAGCGCGTTAAAACAAGGTTTTGCCCACATGGATGGGATTTCCGTTGAAGGCTCAATCGTAGATATAACATTTACAGTAGCGCCGGGTTGGTCCGGCTCATCCGCGGTTACGCTTGAGATTATCGACGATGTTTACAATGCGACATACAATAAAATTCGATGTGAGTTAGTAAACGGCACTGTTACGGCTGAAAACGCGTTCGGAGCGGCAACCTCCGTAAGCGTAATGGAAACGGGGGCACAGACTAACGCCGCGGGTGAGATCATAACAATTCAAAACACAAGAGAAGACAGTGCGGAGACTACTGATTCAGCGGCTCCGGTCGAAAATAAATCTTCACCAAAAACATTAGCGATAGTCTTGTCGGTTTGCGGTGTTCTGATTATCGGCGCTGCTGTTGCCTTTGTGATAAACAGGAAAAAATAGCGTTCGGAACAGAGAGTCCGATATCTCAGAGGGGGATTAAAAATATGAAAAAAACAGCAAGCATTAAAAAAGCGATTGCGCTGCTTTTCACAGTCATTGTATTTTGCGGATTCATCTCTGCCGGTTTGGTATCAAGCGCCGCTTCACCGGTGCAGTTGACTGTCACAAGCGCCACCGGTAAAGCGGGGGACGATGTAACTGTATCAATTAATATTTCGGCGAATTCGAATCTCGGTACCGCTGAGTTTTTACTAAAATATGACACAACGAAACTCACCTATAAAAGCAGAACATTTGGTCCGGCGCAAGGTCAAATGAACGGGTTTAATGAAGACTATCAAAAAGCAGGCAATACCGTTAATTCAAAAACAATATACTATGCACCTATACATATGGATGGAATTACAACGGGCGGATCAATGGTCGATTTAGTTTTCACAATTCAACCGGGTTGGTCAGGCACCACCGCTATTACAATGACAGTTGACGGTTTTGTTGATCCGATCAAATACGAAACAATTGAGCACAACATAACAAATGGCAGCGTTAGCGTTGGCACCGCATCAACAACAACCAGTC
>CAYUWQ010000196.1:0-2534 GCA_964448455.1 uncultured Eubacteriales bacterium
TTAAATACGAAAACAATCCGGTTATTCCGCATTACCCCGAAGACGGCAGCCAAGATTTCCGCGACCCGAAGGTGTCAAAATTCGGCGACGAATATTTGATGGTTGTCGGCTCCGGCAAAGACAAAGCGGGCAAGATTTTACTCTTCAAATCCAAAGACCTTTTTAACTGGGATTATGCCGGGGTACTGTTTGAAAGCAAAGAGTATGGTGCCGTGTATGAATGCCCGGATTTCTTCCGACTGGGCGGCAAATATATCCTGATGTTTTCGCAGATGGGGCTGAAGACCCATTCGACGGTGATGCTGGTCGGCGATTTTGACGGCAGCAAGTTCACCCCGCTGTCCGTCCACAGGCCGGAGGCAGGACCGGAGTTTTACGCGCCGCAGACTTTTTTGGACGGCAAAGGCCGCCGCATCATGATCGGCTGGCTGTACCATTGGGGCAAAAAGCTGGATGCAGGCGCGGATTACGCCGGGGCATTAACGATACCCAGAGAAGTAAAAATGACGGACGGTAAACTGACCGTTTTCCCCGTCGAAGAAGCGGCTTCGCTTTTGACGGTCAGCGACCCGTTTGTTACGGTGGATAAAAATAAAATCACCGTCAAATGTAACAGTGAAACGCTGTTTGAACAGCAGTATGAAAATATTGAAGATATTCAATTTTTGCGGGATACCAAAACCATTGAGGGCTTCATCAACGGCGGTGAAGCGAGTTTTGCGGTGTGGTTTGGCAAGTAAGGGGACATCGCGTGCGCGCGGGTTTTCCGCCCCGGTGGGTTTCCGTCCCGATAAAAAACGCTACACAACAAATGCAAATTTCAGTAAAACTTTCGCAATTTAAGAGAAATTTCAGTAAAATACAAACAATTTCACTAAATATGCTTTAAATTTCAGTAAAAATGAAAATTAGTGAAATATTTTCAGAGAAATGCTTGATAATTTGCGTAAAATATGATAATATGGCTCCAAAGAGAGGGGGCATATAAATGCTGCCGGAAGAACTCGTTAATCTTGTTACAGATATAGTAAACCTCAAATGCGAAAGACAAAACATTGAACTGAAAAAAGCTGCCGGCGGCACGCCGGAACGGCTTTATAACACCCTGTCATCTTTTTCAAACCAAAATGGCGGTGGAATCATCGTCTTTGGCATAGATGAGGACAATGGGTATAAAGTATGCGGCGTATACGATCCGCAGGATCTGCAAAAAAAAGTAACCGAGCAAGCACTGCAAATGATGCCTGTTGTCCGGCCGTTATTTACGGTTGGCAAAGTTGGAGAAGCTGTTGTAGTCAGTGCGGAAATTTCGGAATGTGAGCTTATTGACAAGCCTTGTTATTACAAAGGCACCGGAAAAATGAGAGGTTCATTTGTCCGTGTCGGCGAAGCCGATTTGCCAATGACGGAATATGAGATCTATAGTTTTGAAGCATATAAAAGGAAAATTCATGATGAAATCAGGACGGTTCCCAACAGTTCTATTTCGGTAATCAACAAGAATGAACTAACCGTATTTTTAGCAAAGCTCAAGAGCGAGAAGCCGAACCTTGAAAACCTTTCGGACGAAGAAAACCTGGCGTTAAGCGGAATACTTGTTGATAATGAGCTGACGGTTGCGGGGCTGATGCTTTTCGGGCTTTATCCGCAGGGCCTTTTCCCCCAGCTTTGTATTACCGCGGTTGTGGTGCCAGGCAAAGAAATCGGAGATGTCGGGGAGGAAAACGACCGGTTCCTCGATAATAAAAAAATTGAGGGCACGATCCCTCAAATGATTGACGCCGCAATGAACTTTGTTAAAAGGAACATGAAAAGCAAAACAATCATAGATGACGAAGGCAAGCGCGTGGACAAATCGGAATATCCGTTAAAAGCGGTCAGAGAAATTATTATCAACGCTATTGTCCATCGGGATTACAGTATTAATACAGAGAATTCACCGGTCAGGATTATGCTGTTCAGCGACAGGCTCGAGGTTGAAAACCCGGGCGGGTTATACGGAAGAATCACCATTGACAACCTCGGTAAAGTAGGCGCAGATACAAGGAACCCCTTTATTGCATCAAACCTTGAAATTTTGATTAACACGGAGAATCGTTTTTCCGGCATTCCAACCATAAGAAACGAAATGAAAAAAGCGGAATTGCCATCCCCTTTGTTTGAAAACAACCGAGGTGTTTTTAAGGTCACTCTTTTCAACAGCGAATCAGCATACCCGGAGGAAGAAGAATCATTGACAACGGAGAATATACTGGGGTTTTGCAAAACACCGAGAAGCAGGGAAGAAATAGCAGAATATTTAGGGTTGGGCAGCATGTCATATGCAATGCGCAACATCACTCCGTTTATAAAAAGCGGACAGATAAAAATGACGAAGCCCGAGACGCCAAAAAGCAAGAATCAAAAGTATTTTACGGGATAAGCCTTTGACAAGAGTGTTAAAAGATTGAACCGTTCCCCTGTCCCACTGTCCCATGACAGGAAATAAGGATCGCCAGAAACAAAAAATGTCAACGGGACGGGGTTGAAAAACC
>CAYUWQ010000197.1:0-2507 GCA_964448455.1 uncultured Eubacteriales bacterium
TGATAAACATGGTGCGCAGTACAATTCTTTTTACATTCATGCCGGCATAATGCGCGGTTGTCTGGCTTTCGCCGACAACGCTGATTTCATATCCGTGCTTTGTGTGGTTTAAATATATAAATACAGCCGCAACAAGCAAAAGCGCAAATATCCAGCCTATATGAACCCCGCCAACCTGAGGGAGCCTTGCGTTGGAGGATATTTGCGCGATGTTTGCAAAACCCGGCGTCGCCCGCCAAGGCCCGTTTTCCAAATATTTAATCGAGTAAAGAGCAATATAATTGAGCATTAATGTGAAAAGCGTTTCATTTGTGCCAAACCGAACTTTGAATATGGAGGGTATAAGCCCCCATAATCCCCCGCCTACGGCACCGGCAAAAAACATAACCGGTAACAACAAATAGTTCGGCAGGGTGTTGTAGTGTAAGGCCAGGTAAGTGGCAAAGATGCCTCCGGCAATTACTTGCCCCTCACCCCCGATATTCCAAAATTTCATCTTAAAAGCAAAAGATAATCCGAGTGAAACAATAATTAAGGGAACCGCAATAATGACGGTAGCTTGTACAGAGGAAAGCGGGTTCCGTTTCGACCCCATAAATGCGCCCCTGACAATTAGTTTGTAGGCTTCAAAAGGGTTTTTGCCCATCATCCATATAAAAATACCGCCTGCGACAATCGCGAGCACAAACGCGGCAACGCGCAGCAAAACTGTTTGCTTTTGGGTTAATTCATTTCGTTTGACTATACGCGCAAAAGACTCATGTCTGCTGCCGTTTGAACGAGGCAAACTGTTATTCATTATTCTCTGCCTCCTCATGAAGTTTTTCACCGGTCATCATCAGCCCGAGTTGCTCTTTGTTAACGGAAGCGGAATTTACAATGCCCATGTTTTCGCCATGGCAAAGCACCATAATTTTATCACACAATTCAAGCAAAACATCCAAGTCTTCGCCAATAAACAGAACGGCAACGCCCTGCAGCTTTTGTTCGTTAAGCAGGTCGTAAATCGTGAAGGAGGAATTAATGTCAAGACCTCTTACCGGATAGGCTGTGATGAGCAGATGCGGTTTTGACTCAATCTCTCTGCCAAGCAATACCTTTTGCACATTGCCGCCGGAAAGCTGCCGTACAGGTGTGCTTGTGCCGGGGGTATCAATATCAAGGCGTTTAATCAGTTTTATGGCTAATTCTTTCGCCGGTTTTCGATCAAGGATAAAGGACTTGCCGTTTTTGTAAGACTTCAACAGCATATTATGGGTGATATCCATTGACGCGACAAGTCCCATTCCAAGTCTGTCCTCCGGAATAAAACTCATCGATATGCCGGATTTTATTATTTCAGCGGGTGATTTCCCCACGATATTTTCCTTTTTATACAGGATTGCGCCTTCGTTTACCTTGGTCAACCCGGCAATTGCTTCACAAAGCTCTTTCTGTCCGCTGCCCGCAACACCCGCTACGCCGAGTATCTCACCTCCGCACAGATTGAAAGAGACATCGTTTAAAGCCCTGCGCCCTTCGGCGTTAAAAACACTTAAATGAAACACTTCAAGTAAATCTTTCTCAATTTCGGCTTTTGGTCTGTCTATCGATAGTTCAACAGGTCTGCCTACCATTAATTCAGTAAGCAATTTTGCGTTCGTTTTTGCCGTTTCCACCGTTTCAATACTTTTACCCTTGCGCAATATGGTTACGCGGTCACTGATGGCTAAAACCTCATTGAGCTTATGTGTGATGATGATGACAGCGCAGCCTTCGTCACGCATTTTTCGCAATATTATAAAGAGCTTTTCAATTTCCTGCGGGGTAAGGACGGCCGTAGGCTCATCCAAGATTAATATATCAGCGCCTCTGAAAAGCACCTTGAATATTTCGATTGTCTGCTTTTCGCTCACAGACATGTTATAGACCTTTTTTTCAAGGTCAATTTCCAGTCCGAATTTCTGACTGATTTTTGAAATCTCGAACGATAAAGACGACTTGCTTTTGCGTTTACCCGGTTTGGTGCCCATAACGATGTTTTCTTTAGCGCTCAGAACATCCACAAGCTTAAAATGCTGATGAATCATACCGATTCCCAACGCAAAAGAATCTTTTGGCGAATTGATGTTAATTTCTTTATCTCTTACAAAAATGGACCCGCTGTCGGGGTGATAGATGCCCGAAAGCATATTCATGAGGGTCGTTTTGCCCGAACCGTTCTCACCCAGAAGAGCCATTATCTCTCCGGATTTAACGCAAAGGTTTATGCCGTCATTCGCGACAACTGTCCCGAAAGTCTTTGTAATTCCTTTAAGTTCAATAGCATAACAGCAATTATCCATTCGAAACACACCTGACGGTTAAAAGTTAGGGGCACACCCGAAAATGTGCCCCCTCGAATACTGAAAAGAAAAGGAGAGAGCATTTTGACGCTCCCTCCCATAGAACTAAAGAAGCTCTACACCTTTGATGTAGTAGTTGATTCCACCGGTGATTTGAGCATCGGTGAGTTTCTCACCCGCGGC
>CAYUWQ010000198.1:0-2497 GCA_964448455.1 uncultured Eubacteriales bacterium
GGCCAAGCATAAAATAAAGCTTGACGGCTGTCCAGCCGCCTTCATATGCCTTGCGCGCGGCTTCAAGCATCTCTGCTTCGGTGATATTTTTGTTGATAGTGTCCCGCAGGCGCTGCGTGCCCGCCTCCGGCGCGAAAGTAAGCCCGCTGCGGCGTACCGCTGTGAGCTGCTCGCCGAGTTCTTCGGAAAAATTGTCCACCCGCAGGGAGGGCAGGGATATATTAACCCGGTCTTTCACAGTCCATTCGAGCATTTCGGGTATCAGCTTGCCTATTGCGGAATAGTCGCTTGTACTGAGCGAACAAAGCGAAATTTCGTCATAGCCGGTGCTTTCGCAAAGCTTTTTGCATTGAGCGTTGATGGTGCCGGCGCTCTTTTCCCTGATGGGTCTGTACAAAAAACCGGCCTGGCAGAAACGGCAGCCGCGTATACAACCCCGGAATATTTCCACCGTCACCCGGTCATGCACCACTTCAAGGAACGGGACAACAAAACTGTCCGGCGCGAACATGCCGTCCAAATCGCTTACAAGCCTTTTTTGCACCGTTGCGGGTGCGCCTTGCAACGGTGCAACCGATGCAAGCGTGCCGTCATTTTGATAATCAACCGTATAAAGCGAGGGCACATATACGCCATTGATTTTTGACGCGGCAAGGAGGAACTCCGCCTTGGTCGAGCCTTTGCGTTTGTGGGCTTTGAGCAAGTCAATAAGTTCCCCTGTAACTTCCTCGCCTTCGCCCGGCAGGAACAGGTCAAAAAACGCCGCCATGGGCTCCGGGTTGCAGACGCATGGACCCCCGCCGATGACAACGGGCAAAAGCTCGGGTCTGTCAACGGCCTTGACGGGCAGACCCGCCAAATCGAGCATGTTGAGTACATTCGTGTAGCTCAGCTCGTACTGCAGCGTAAAGCCGATGAGGTCGAAATCCCGCACCGGGTCGCCGCTTTCAAGCGCGAAAAGGGGCAGGTTTTCACGGCGCATGAGTTGTTCCATATCCGTCCACGGCGCGAACACACGCTCGCACCAAGTATCCGCCCTGGCGTTGGCGAGTGAATAGAGAATTTTCATCCCGAGGTGCGACATGCCGATCTCATAAGTATCCGGAAAACAAAAAGCATAGCGGATGTCAACGGCGCTTTTTTCTTTGATAACACTGTTAAGTTCTCCGCCTGAATACCGTCCCGGCTTTTGAACCGATTGCAGAATTTTTTCGAGTTTTTTTGAAAGCATATTCATCCCCTGCCGACAGCCTTTTGTTGTATTGTTTTCAGCTGTTACTGTTTGAAAAAGCCTGCCAAAAGTGTTGCTCTTGGCAGGCTCGGATTTTGCCTGAATTTTAGCGTGGCGCGCCTTAAATATTGTCTATGCCGGCGGCTTTGCGCAAATCGTCAACCCTGTCTGTCTTTTCCCATGTCAAGTCAATGTCGGTTCTGCCGACATGACCCAGAGCAGCTAACTGGCGGTAAATCGGGCGGCGCAAATCGAGGGTTTCGATTATCGAAGCAGGGCGCAGATCAAACACTTCCGAAACGATGGTGCTCAGGGTGTCGTCGGAAATTACGCCGGTGCCGAAGGTTTCCGCCATAACGGACACGGGGCAGGCGACGCCGATGGCGTAAGCCAGCTCAATCTCGCACTTTTTGGCAAGCCCCGCAGCCACAACATTCTTCGCGATATGCCGTGCGGCATAGGCGGCCGAACGGTCCACCTTGGTCGGGTCTTTGCCCGAGAAGGCGCCGCCGCCGTGACGGGAATAACCGCCATAGGTGTCAACAATAATTTTACGCCCGGTCAAGCCGCTGTCCCCCTGGGGTCCGCCGGTAACAAAACGACCGGTCGGGTTGACATAAATGATGGTTTTTTCGTCCATCAGCCCTTCGGGAATGGTGGGGTTGATAACATACTCAATAATATCCTTGCGGATGGTTTCAAGCTCCACCGCCGCGCTGTGCTGGGAAGAAACGACAATCGCGTCCACCCTGAAGGGTTTGTCGTTTTCATCATACTCCACAGTCACCTGTGTTTTACCGTCCGCGCGCAGATAATCAAGCGTGCCGTTTTTGCGCATTTCGGTCATGCGGCGCGCAAGCCGGTGCGCGAGGGAAATCGGCAGGGGCATCAGCTCGGGCGTTTCGTCGCAGGCAAAACCGAACATCATCCCCTGGTCGCCGGCGCCCTCCCTGTCAACGCCCAACGCGATGTCAGGCGATTGTTCGTCAATGGATGTGATGATGGCGCAGGTGTTGCCGTCAAAGCCTTTTTCTGCACTGTCGTAACCGATATCGCAGATAACTTTCCTGACAAGTTTTGGGATATCCACATAACAATTTGTTGAAATTTCGCCCATAACATAAACGATTCCGGTGGTACAGGTGCACTCGCACGCTACCCGGCCCATTTTGTCCTGCGCCATAATCGCGTCGAGCACCGCGTCGGATATCTGGTCGCAGATTTTATCCGGATGCCCTTCTGTTACAGATTCCGATGTAAATAGAT
>CAYUWQ010000199.1:0-1740 GCA_964448455.1 uncultured Eubacteriales bacterium
GTTCGGCTTTCATTTTTTGGAAAACTTCAACTACCCCTACATTTCCAAATCGATTTCGGAATTCTGGCGGCGCTGGCATATTTCGCTTGGCACCTGGTTTCGGGACTATGTTTATTTTCCGCTCGGGGGAAGCCGCGTCAAATCGAAAGCCCGCCTGGTGTTCAACCTGTTTGTCGTCTGGTTTTTAACCGGTGTCTGGCACGGCGCGAACTGGACATTCATCCTTTGGGGCTTGATGTATTTCGCACTTATTACCTTTGAAAAACTGACAGGTTTTGAAGAAAAAATGAAAAATTTCGGTTGGCTGAAATATAGTTACACGATGGGCTTTGTTCTGTTCGGCTGGGTACTTTTCCGTGCGCAAAACCTGACTGCCGCAGGGGAATATTTTATGGCGATGTTCGGGCTCGCAGGCAATCCGCTGATTGACGATGCGCTTAGAGTGAATCTATACCAAAACCTTGTTTTTCTTGCCGCGTGCGCGGTATTTTCGCTGCCAACCGCGAGATGGATCCGCGAAAAAATCGGCACCCGTTTCAAAGCAGCCGGTGCGGTTTATGCCGCGGGGTTGATGATTTTGCTGCTGGTTGCTGTTTCCTATATAGTTAAAGGCTCCTATAATCCGTTTATCTATTTCAACTTTTAGGGGGTGCGGCGATGAAACTAAAAATAAACCGGCACACGGCCGCAGCCTCGCTGTTCCTATCCTTCGTTTTTGTTATGCTCGGCGGAACACTAGTGAACACATACCGGGAACGGGATAAGATCACCGGTCTTTACAGCGGATACCTCGGCACAGGCACCGGTGCCCCGGCGAAAAGCAAAGCGGCGGTGCTGACGGCTTTTGAATCCCTGGCAAGTGTCAACGATGACATTTTCGCCAAAAGCGGTTTCATCAACTTATACGGGCTGACGCAGCGGGTTGTCGGCAACCGGTGCGTGCTTGACAAAAGTTCGATATACAAGGTGGTTAAACTCGAAAAAGGTTCCCTGACCTATGTGGAAGAACAGGCAGATGATCTGCCCGAAAAAGCCGCGCGGTTATCCGACTTCAACAATCACCTTCAAACCAACGGTATCCCTCTGCTTTATGTGCAGCTGCCCTTTAAAATCAACAAGGACAACAAAGGACTGCCCCCGGGCATTGCCGATTATTCCAACGAAAATGCGGACAGAATGCTCGCGGCGCTCAGCAGCCGGGGTGTTGATACTTATGATTTGCGCGATGAGATTGTGGCGGACAAACTCGATTATCCAACCCTTTTTTTCAAGACGGACCACCATTGGACGCCGGAAACGGGGCTTTGGGCGGCACAAAAAATCGCCGGCAAACTCAACAGCGGTTACGGGTTCAATATTGATTTGCCGCTGCTTGAAAAAAGCCGGTTTCAGGTTATAATATATGCGAACACATTTTTGGGCAGCATGGGCAAGCGGGTGGGGCAATATTATGCCGGAACGGACGATTTTTCACTGATTCTGCCGCAGTATGAAACGGACATGCGCTGTGTTTACAACCGTGTGAACGGGAAGATGTTCGAGCGAAACGGCAGTTTTGAGGACACATGGATTTTTCCCGAAAATCTCAAAAAGGACTACTTTGAACTCAATACCTACGCAACCTATACCGGGGCTGATTATCCGTTGCTTGAAATCGCAAACAATCTGACCGCGGGTAAAAAAATTCTGGTTCTGCGCGACTCGTTTTCCGGTGTGCTTGTGCCGTTTCTTTCACTGGCC
>CAYUWQ010000199.1:1750-2495 GCA_964448455.1 uncultured Eubacteriales bacterium
TCGGTGAATTTAAGCCGGATTTGGTGCTTGTGCTGTATAATCCCGGCGTGCTTAGAGAAATGTCATTTTTTACCTATTGACTGAAAGGGGAAGACGGATGTGTGAGAATTGGGAAGATTTAAAGAAAACATGCCTTGCCTGTGAAAAATGCGGGCTTTCTAAAACGCGCACCAATGTGGTGTTCGGCGTCGGGCCGGCGGATGCTGAAATCCTTTTTATCGGCGAAGGCCCAGGCGAGCAGGAGGACCTCAGCGGGGAACCGTTTGTCGGACGGGCGGGGCAGCTGCTGGACAAATTTTTGGACTGTGTAAACCTCGACCGTAAAAAGAACATCTATATCGCCAACATTGTCAAATGCCGCCCGCCGCAAAACAGAGACCCCTTGCCGGCGGAGCAGGAGGCGTGTATTGAATGGCTGCGGGAACAGGTACGGCTCATGCGCCCGAAAATTATCGTCTGCCTCGGCCGGATTGCCGCCCAGCGCATTATCTCGCCGGACTATAAGGTGACGGTGCAGCACGGCGAGTTTATCGACAAAAACGGGATACTCTTCATGGGCACCTTCCACCCCGCCGCCCTGCTGCGCGACCCGCGCCGGAAGCCGGACGCGTTTGAGGATTTTTTGAAGCTGCGGGATAAAATACAGGAACTGGAGATGAAATGATGGAGAAACTAAAAGGCTTTTTTATTAAGTTTGTATCCTATGTTTCAATCGTTGTGATGGTGTTCAACCAAATCGGTTATA
>CAYUWQ010000200.1:0-2477 GCA_964448455.1 uncultured Eubacteriales bacterium
CTTTCTCATACGAAACGCCTCTTTGATCAAATTTTGTCACTAGTGTTTCTATATTGAAATTTGCAATCTCAACCGGCACCCCGCCATGATACCGCGACTCCTCCGCCGCCATAATAATCCTGTGGCTCGGGATGGTGGCGTCGATAAAGGTGACATCTTCTTTGTTTTCAAGCGCCCCGTTAACCAGTTTGATAAAACTTGTAATCAGCCGGAAATCGCCTTCCACATGGCCGGAGAAATTAATGAATTTGGTGCGGATCTTTTTACCGCCTTGGCCAAATATGTTGACGGTTATTTTGGATTCATTATCCTGCCCGATGATTTCACCCCTGGTGCAGGTGATGTGTGTTTTGCGGAACATTTTGTCGGTAAAAGCGCTCATGGTGTGTACGGCGGTTTTACCGCCGCCAAAGTCCATGGTCACCGTTTGATGATCCGCCACATCGTTGTCGCAAAAATACACGCATTTGCCGTAATCCCCTGTTTTAAGCGCCTCGTACTTTTCCGCCTTGGAGCTTTTGAGCTTATCCGTCAGTTCACGGCCCATATACTTAATGAAGGTGGCTTTGTAAAACGGGTCTTTGATATACAGCCGTTCGGCGTCAAACGGGCAGGAGGCTTTCGCCTTGCAGCCGTCCAGACATCTTTTTGCCGCGCCTTCGGGCGCGTTTTCTTTTTTGAAGTAAGATAATGAACCCACGGACGAAACGCTTTTGCATTCGGCGTTCATGAACCACTGCAGCAGGTCGATGTCATGGCAGCACTTTGCCAGCAGCGATGGATTGGACGCCGCCTCGTTGTGCCAGTTGCCGCGGACAAAGCTGTGGGCAAAGTGGAAATAGGCGATGCTTTCGCTGTGGTTGATGCTGACGATTTCACCGAGTTCGCCGCTTCTTAAAATCGATTTGATTTTTTTATAGTAGTTGGAATAGCGCAGCACATGGCAAACCACCAGATTGACATCTTTCGCTTTTGCCGCTAAATCCTCACATTCCGCGATGTTGCTGGATACCGGTTTTTCGAGCATGATGTTTTTGTAACCGGCGTCAATCGCCTTAAGCGCGTGGCCGACATGTGACTTATCCTGCGTGCAGATAAAAATCGCGTCTGCCGGTTTGCCCGTACCGAAAAAATCATCCTCGTTCGCAAAGCATTTGTCCGCCGGCAGCTTGAACCGCTTGACAGCCTCGGCAAGGCGCACGGGGTTATAGTCGCAGACGGCGGCGATTTCGGCTTCTTTTTTATGAAAGTATTTAACAAAACTCATGTATTCGAGCCCGCGCGCGCCCACGCCGATTACCGCTATTTTAACCATAATATACCCCCGCTCTCCGCTCTGTGCTATTCCGCCGTGTCTGCAGTGGCATCCACCGGCATTTGTTCATCCATCGCGTGCCGCCGTTGATTAAGTTCGCCTAAAATCCGGGTGTGCTCGTCATCATCCAGGCAGTAGTGCCAGGTTGGGATGACGGACAAAAGGCTGCCGATGGCAGGCGGGATGGAAACCAGGAAAAAGAGCAGCATCATATAAGGCGCATATTTTTCCTCAAGCCGCGGAACACCGCCGGCAACGATAAACTCGTTGATCTCTTTGACCTTTACATCCGAAAAACCGACGATGGTGTAGGCGATGCCGCTGAGAATTGTCGCGATGCCGGTTGTCATTTTAGCGATAAAGGTTTGGCCGGAGAAGAACACCCCGTCCGGCCGGATGCCGTTGTGGTACTCCTCGTAATCAACCGCGTCCGCGATCATCAGGGATTGTAAGACAATGGTGATGCCGTTTGTCGCCCCGCCGAAGGCAAAAAGGAACCAGCTGATAATGAGATAGCCGGGTTGGGTAAGGTTGCTTCGGCCAATCAGGTAAAGGATGAATATTGTAAAAAAGGGAACAGCGGCAAAGATGTTGGAAAAATTGTAGGCATTCTTTTTTGAAACGCGCTTTAAAAGCCTGGGTACCAAACCCATGGCAATGAACTGCCCGAGAAAAAGCCCGCCCGCCATAGATGCCATGTAAATCATGGATTGCTTCGGATCTTTGCTCGTGTAATAAAAAGCCACCAGCGGCATCGCCGCGAGCGAGAGCAGCTGCTTGGGGCTGCCGAAGATGCCGGAGAGCAGAATCTGCCGGAACGGTTTGTTGGTCCACATCAACGCAAAATTTTCTTTGAGCGTGTGCTTTTCTTTGGAAGCCGGAATCCGTTCGCGTGCGAACAAGCCGGCCATTTGAAAGGTGAGCGTACCAAAAAGACCAAAAATCACCGCTGCCGCGATAAAGCCCATGCGCTCGCCCGCCGCCGCGCTGGACACCTTGTCCGTCGCCTCAAAATAGGGCGCGAATTTTTCACCCAAACCGAGCGCCAGGGGCTGAATCGCGACAATGGTAATGCCGGCACCGATTCCGCCTGCTATCCGGGCGTAGGACAGCAGCTTGCTTCTGTCCCGCTGGTCTTCCGTCATCAGCGCGGTGATGCCCC
>CAYUWQ010000201.1:0-2423 GCA_964448455.1 uncultured Eubacteriales bacterium
TATGCTTACCGCGCTGATGGTGCCAAAGGAGGTCACTTGGCTCGCGATAATCAGCGCCGCGGACATAACAAGGAACAACCCCCAAAATATGTTTTTGCTTTTCATTATTAACAAATCCTTTCTTGATATTTTGTGCGGTTTTTAAAAGTGACTAAGATTCGCTTGACAAAATTTCGGTCATTCTATAGCACCGAAAAGCACAAAACTCGTTGTTTGAAAGATATTTCTTTCAAACTTTCCTTCTCTGTCGAACAATAACTATTCAAACTTGCTTTTTTCATCCAGTCTCTGCCGCAGTTGTTGGTAATAGTGCCGTGACACATAGATATGCTTATGGCTGCCGGTAAAATTGACGAGGCTTGAAGCGGTGAGGTTGCGGGTGACCGAATACACCCGGCTGATGTTGACGATGGTTGATTTTGCTGCCCTTACAAAGTGGCGGGGCAGGATTTGCTCGAGTTCATACAAGCGGTATTTGATGAGGTAAGCGTCGTTTGCGGTGTGGGCGCGGATGCTTTCGCCTTCGGTTTCGAAAAACAGCACCTCGTCCAGCGGGAAAAAGAACTCTTGGTTTTCTTTGTAGAAGGTGATTTTAGTGCCCGTCGTTGCCTGTTCCAGCGCATACTTCTGGATGTTTTGGACGGTTTCATTCACTCTGCAGCAGCGAATTAAGACTTCATCCTCCGTCAGGGAGTCAACAACCTCTATGCGTATCTTCACCGGATCACCTCCTCTGAAGCTATTATAGCAGATTAAGGAATTTTGAAAAGACTTTTTGCCCGACAGGTTGCCAAAAACCGGTAACAGGTAAAAAAACAGCGCCAAGGGGTATAAAATGTTGCCACACGCTGACAATTGTGCTACCATAGTGCGGTTGCAGCCGGTCACAAACCGCCCCGATTTGCTATTGACCGGCTGCCTGTCAAATTGTTGCGGGAGCTGTTTGTTTGAATTTTTCTAAAGAGTTTTTTATGGCGATGAGCGTTCAGGAGATTGCCGCCCAGGCGATCGGCTTTGCCGCCATGATACTCCTGATTATTTCCTACCAGCAAAAGACGCGCAAAGGCATCCTGAGCGTTCAGCTGATTGCCGCGCTGTTATGGTTTTGCCATTACGGGTTGATCGGCGCTTACACCGGCATGGCGCTCAACATTTTGGGCGCACTCAGGTGCTTTGTTTACGCAAACCGGGAAACCAAAAAGTGGGCAAGCCATGCCGCGGTGCCCTATGTTTTCTTTACCCTTGCCGTTGTAACAGCGGGTGTTACCTGGTCCGGTCCGGCCTCCCTGCTGCCCATGGCGGCTATTTGCATCACATCATTCGTGCTGTGGTCCAAAAATCCGGGCGTCATCCGGGCATTCTCTTACCCCGGCAGCGTGTGCTGGCTTATCTTTAATGTGCTCAGCGGCTCATACCCGGGTGTGGCGACGGAAATATTCACCCTTGTGTCAATCACCGTCGGGATACTCCGGTTTGATCTTGGCAAAAAGAAAAAGCAGCCGGTAGCGGCTGCTGCGGATCGTGTGGGTTGCTAATTTGGATTTTATCAAAGATTTATTCGCGGGGATGGACGCCGGGGATATTGCTGCCCAGCTGGTCGGTTTTGTAGCGATGGCGCTGCTGGTGTCCTCATTTCAAATGAAAACCAGGGCGGGCATCCTCAAAGTCCAGCTGGTATCCGAATCGTTATGGGTGCTGCATTACTTCCTCTTAGGTGCGTACACCGGCATGGCATTGAATGTTGTGGCCGCTGTGCGCTGCTATGTCTATGGGCGCAGGGGGATCAAAAAATGGGCTGACAGTAACTCCATCCCTGTAATGTTTTTCACCGTCGCTGTTTTAACCTGCATTTTCACCTGGAGCGGACCTATTTCGTTGCTGCCGACTGCTTCGATTTGCCTCAACTCGTTTGTGCAGTGGTCCAAAAAACCGCGGGTTATCCGGATTTTCTCCATCCCCGGCTGCGCGTGCTGGCTTGTTTTTAATTATATCAGCGGGTCTTACGCAGGGGTTTTGACGGAAATACTCAATTTGATATCAATTGCGGCGGCTATTTTGAGGTATGATGTGTTGAAGAAGGGGGAAAAGACAGGCAGAGCGGTTCACGCAGAGAATTAATAACCGTTATCAAAGCCCGTTTCTCGTTTTTGAGAGACGGGCTTTTTGAGTTGTTGGTTCGGATTACTTCAAAACTACTTCTTTCCCATTCCTCCGCAGCGATTCATCCGCCGCCTCCAAAATACGCACAACAGCAAGCCCGAAATCCCCGTCGGACGCGGGGCCATCTTTTTCTTCAATACAGCGGAGAAACTCCGCACACAAATTTTTAAGCGCGTTGCAGGTGTCCGGCTCCGGAATGCTTACGCCACCGCTGCCGCAGACAATTTGAGGTACCGGCGAACCCGGTTTTTCCTTTGTTTCGT
>CAYUWQ010000202.1:0-2377 GCA_964448455.1 uncultured Eubacteriales bacterium
GTTGTTCCGTTAAACAGCGGGCGGAGACTCTGCCCCTGCATATCCGCGGGGATGTCAGTGCCCGCATAGTCGAGAAAAGTCTCCGGAAAGTCAACATTGAGCGCCATGCTGTGCGTTGTGCTGCCGGGCTTGATTTCTTTGGGGTAACGGATAACAAACGGCATGCGCAGGGATTCCTCATACATAAAGCGTTTATCAAACCAGCCGTGGTCACCCAGGAAAAAGCCCTGATCCGAGGTATAAATCACAATCGTGTTTTCGGCAAGGCCTTCAGTGTCCAAGTAATCCAAAATACGCCCGACATTGTCGTCAACCGATGCGATACAGCGCAGGTAATCTTTGATATAACGCTGATACTTCCACTTCTTCTTTTCCGCGGCATTTAGTTTGCGCGGCGCTATCCCCTTGGTGTCAATCGGGTTCAGGTCTTCAATACGCATCTTCGCGGCACGCGCGGCTTTGGTGTGGCCGGCGTGGTCATCGTCAAATGTTTCCGGTTCCGGAATATCAAGATCATGATAGAGGCTGGCGTGCTTTTCATCCGGCTCCCAGGGACGGTGAGGCGCTTTGTGGTGGCACATGAGCATAAACGGACGGTCTTTGTCGCGCTGTTTCAGCCAGTCCAAAGACATATCGGTGATTAGATCCGTCGCGTAACCTTTGAGCTTGACAGCTTTGCCCATCTCAATAAATTTCGGTTCGTGGTACTCCCCTTGCCCCGGCAGCACATTCCAATAATCAAAGCCGGTCGGGTCCGCGTTGCCGCCATGCCCAAGGTGCCATTTACCGATCATAGCGGTCTGGTAACCGGCAGCCTGCAGCAGCTTTGGGAATGTCTGCTGACGGCCGTCCAAATTCTCATTGAGTGTCCTGACGCCGTTGAGATGATTGTACTTGCCCGTGAGGATGACCGCCCTGCTCGGCGCGCAAATCGAGTTGGTGCAAAAGCAGTTGTCAAAACGCATGCCCTCGTTGGCAATGCGGTCAATGTTTGGCGTCGTATTGATTTTACTGCCGTAACAGCCGATGGCATGGGCGGCGTGGTCATCTGACATTATAAAAAGAATGTTTGGTGTGTTCATAAAGGTAATCCTTTGCTTGATTTGAATTATTGATAGCCGTGTTCCTTCAATGAAGACTTCAACTTCTTTTCGTTATAAAAGAATTTGAGCATGACCAATGCCCCGAACATACAGCCTGCGCTGACCATGGCAACGGTACGAACACCGGTCGGATTTGCCTGACTCTTCCCGAGTAAAAGCAGCGACGGCATAATCAGCCCCACAAATCCGCTCGGTATCGCCGTTATCAAGCCTGCCGCTGCATTAAAGGATGCTTCTTTTGCCAAACCGGTGCGCAGGCAGTCTTCACGAACAATCTCATTGTTGATAGCACCCGGGATGATGCCGGTGATGGCGCTCGGAATCGCAATGACCGCAACAATAATCCACGGCAGAATATTGGCCGAAACCGGTATTTTATCCGCCCAGGCAAAAATCATCATCACAAGAAACATAATAACCAACGCAACTTGATAGAGCAGTTTGTTTCCTGTCCGCTTGGCGATAACCGGCACAATCGGATAAATAATAAATGCCACGCCAAGCAGCGTTGCGCCAAACGGGAACAGCATGGCTTCCGAAAGCCCGAATATAATGGTAACAAAATAGAGCAGACCAGTCTGGAAGAAACCGTCCCCCCAGTAATACACTTGATTGGTCAGGGTAAAAAGCACAAAGGTACGGTTTTGGAAGGTCATTTTAAGCGCCGGCAGGAGCGCGACTGTCGATGACTTGCCCGTTCCGTAGCGTTTTTCGTCCACGACAAGGATTTGCAGCAGCAGAAAAACCGTTGATATGGCAATCAACCCGCCGACTGTCAAACGAAAGGCATCTACAGGGCTCATACCGGCGGAGACAAAAGCGTCTTTGATCATAAATATCAGCTGAGAACCGATGATATAGCCGAACACCCAACCGATAGCGCCCAGGGTATTAAAACGCATGATAATCTTACTCTTTGACCCGAATTCCGGTATAAGCGCGCCTGAAACACCGTAAGTCGCTCTGAAAATATTGAGCATAATAATGATAGCAAACAGCCAGGCGGCGTTTGCAGCGCTGACATGGTCCACCGGCGGTGAGAACATCAGGTAAGACAGCACCGAAATCGGCAGGAAAGACACAAGCATAAACACTTTGCGCCGCCCGATACGCGATTTGGAACGGTCGCTCCAGGTGGATATAAAGGGGTTATATACAACAGCCAGAAGCCCGCCGATATAGCCGATTAATCCCACAAGTGTAAAGCCCAAAATGGTTTCGTTGCTCAGGTATTGCGGAAAAGCGGCCTGGCTGGTCTCCGGCGGCACATAGAA
>CAYUWQ010000203.1:0-2306 GCA_964448455.1 uncultured Eubacteriales bacterium
TATTGCTCAACGGTTTTTATGTTCAAAAACTTCGGCAAAGTTCTCCCCTTATTTTCGCTTTCCTTGAAGCGGCTGTTTCACAGGAACAAATATATCTTCCTTTTAGCGACGCCGACGCATACCAATATCGGTGACCAAATGATTGTGTTCGCCATGGAGAAATGGTGTAAGAAATACCTGTCAGAATACACCTATATTGAATATGACGACAGCATCTATAAAGACTGGGCTTACTTTGATTTTTTGAGGTTGGTTATCAAAAAAAAAGACTTGATTTTTCTCAGGGGCGGCGGCAGTGTCGGTGATTGGTATATCGGGTATGAATACTTTGTCCGCTATGTGCTGAAGTGTTATCCGAACAATAAAATCGTTATGTTTCCGCAATCTATCCGTTTCAGCAGTACACCGGAAGGTGAACGGGAAAAGGAATTGACAGCGAGGGCGTATGACGCTCACCCCGACTTTACCCTGTATGCAAGGGATGAAACCAGCTTTTCCCTTGCGAATGAAATGTTTTGCCGGGTAAAAGCCCGCCTTTGCCCGGATATCGCGATGTTCTTATTCAACAATTATCAGCCAAAACGGTATGAAAGAAACGGTTTGTTTCTTTGTTTGAGAAAAGATGCCGAAAATTATTACAGCGATGCGCTTCTGAACAATATGACGGAGACCCTCAAAAAAAAATATAAAGTAACGCTCGGCGACACCGGCGCGGCGTATTCCATATCCGCAGCGCAAAGGAGAGCCGCAATTGAAGAACTCTTGTCTCTTTTTTCTGCGAGCATGGTGTCTGTTACCGACCGCTTCCATGGTGTTATCGCCGCTGTTTTAACCGGAACGCCTTGTGTTGTGTTGCGTTCGGCTGACCATAAAATTGTATCGGGTCTCCAATGGTTTAAAGACCTGGACTTTGTTTTTTATGCCGAAACGGTAGAGGATGTACCCGGACTCATTAAAAAGGCATTGCAATGTGAACAACCGCAAGTCCCCGATTTCAGCGAGCATTTTGACCGGCTCTTTGAGGAGATTGCCAATGGATAATCCGGTTGTCAGCGTCATCGTTCCCGTTTATAATGTTGAGGCGTATCTGCGGCGGTGCGTGGATTCTGTTCTCGCGCAGACGCTCACCGATATCGAAATCATCCTTGTTGATGACGGGTCGCCGGATAATTGCCCCGCCATCTGCGATGAATTCACCGGCAAGGATAACCGTGTAAAAGCCATTCACCAAAAAAACGCCGGTTTGAGCGGCGCGCGCAACACGGGGTTGGACACAGCAAAGGGCGAATATGTCGCTTTTGTTGACAGTGACGATTACATCGCGCCTGAGATGTTTGATAATATGCTGAACGCTTTACTTAAGGAAGATGCCGACATCAGCATTTGCGGTTTTCAGCGGGTTGATGAAAACAATCGGTCCCGCGGAGAAGGAAACAGTGTTCCTTTTTGTGTGCTGACGGGTATGGAGGCGCTTGAAGAATTATATACGCCGAATTATCAGTATTTTACCATTGCCTGCAACAAACTTTTCAAAAGGAGCTTATTTGACACCATTTGTTTCCCCGCAGACAAGCTGTTTGAGGACGGGTATGCCGCTTTCCGGTATTATTACGCGAGCAAAAGAGTAGTCTGTTTGCCGGAATGTTTTTATTATTATTTTACCCGCGGCAACAGCATCACCACCGCCGCGCCGTCCGTTAAAAACCTGGACGGAATTGACGCAGACAGGGATTCGCTTGAATTCCTTTTAGAGAAGGGCTGTGTTGATTTGGCGGTAAAAGCGCAAACGAAATACATCGCTGCTATTATCAACAACCTGAGAAGGTTTGATTTAAAGCAAAAGGATGTCCGGTTGAAATTCAAAGCGATTAACAGGGATTTCCGCCGCCTGTATCCCGGCATCATGAAAAACACTGTGCTTTCAAAAAAGGAAAAGATTTTGATTACTTCCTTCAGAATCAGTCCCCGCTTGTGCAAATGGATGATTACGGTGAAAAAGCTATGAAAAAAATTCTGCTTATAATTTGGAATTTTATCTTTGATACCAAAACAAAAATTATCAACAGCCTGTTTTCATTGAAAGACTTTTTTTACAGGCGTTTAACAACTCCCCCAAAGATCATGACAAACGCCGAAACCATCGACTATATCATCAAAAACCGCTGCTCGGTGAGCCGATTTGGAGATGGCGAAATCAAGCTGGTCGCCGGCAAGGACATTTCGTTTCAAACGGCTCAGCCGGTGCTGTGTCAAAAACTTCGGGCGGTTTTAGGTTCGAATGACTGCAGACTCTTGGTTTGTATTCC
>CAYUWQ010000204.1:0-2299 GCA_964448455.1 uncultured Eubacteriales bacterium
GGGAATTGTTTTCCAACGCCGATTTACGCCTTGCCAAGTCCCTCGCTTTTCGCGCGGCCTCTCTCGCCCTGGAGGCGTCAAGCGCTTTGCTGAAAATCGCCCTGGCGATAGACGGATTTTCTTCAAAATAGGTCATCAGCTTGTCATAAAGGGTTGAAGAAACAAGCTGGGTAATATCCGTATTGCCGAGTTTGCCTTTTGTCTGCCCCTCAAACTGGGCGTCCGTGAGCTTTACGCTGACAACCGCGGTCAATCCTTCCCGCACATCGTCGCCCGAAAGGTTTTTATCCGCGTCTTTGAGGATAGCATATTTGCGCCCGTAATCATTGAACACCCTTGTCAGCGCGTTTTTAAAGCCCGTTTCATGCGTGCCCCCGTCCACGGTGTGGACATTGTTGGCATAGGAAAGCACCGTTTCGTTGTAGCTGTCGTTATAAGCCATGGCAATCTCCGCGCAGCGCTCACCGCTGACGGTGCAGAGATGGATGGGCGGCTCGTGCAAGGGAACAAGCCCTCTGCTTTGATTCAGGTATTCGACAAAGCTTGAAATGCCGCCCTCATAGCAGTAAGTTTGTTCAAGAATTTCTTCGCTGTTTCTAAAATCAGAAAGTTTAATACTCAACCCGGCATTGAGAAACGCGGATTCCCTTAAATGCCGCTCAAGCGTTTCAAAATCATATTCGGTCGTCTCCGTAAAAATCTCCGGATCCGCTTTAAATCTGATTAAAGTGCCGTTTTCGCTTGTGTCTCCGATGACGGTCAGTTCGGTTTCAACCACACCTTTCGCGAAGCGCTGCCGGTAAATATGCCCTTCCTGGGAAACCTCAACCTCAAGCCACTGCGAAAGGGCGTTTACGACGGATGAACCGACGCCATGCAAACCGCCCGCAACCTTATAGCCGCTGCCGCCGAATTTACCGCCCGCATGCAGCACCGTCAAAACCACGGTCACGGAAGGAATACCCAGCTTTTCGTTGATGCCTACGGGAATGCCTCTGCCGTTGTCCTTGACGGATATAATATTGCCGGGCAGGATTTCGACCTCAATATGGGTGCAAAAACCTGCCAGGGCTTCGTCTATGGAATTGTCGACTATTTCGTAAACAAGATGGTGGAGCCCTCTCGGCCCTGTTGAGCCGATATACATGCCCGGTCTCATCCGGACTGCTTCAAGCCCTTCGAGCACCTGAATGGTGGTTTCGTCGTAAACATCCGTTACGGCTGTGTCCATCGTTTCAAGATCGTCGGTATTGTTCAAATTGACTTTGTTGTTATCCTTATCCAAGTCCGAACCTCCTGCGTTTGTTTTCCGTTGCGTTGAAGGGGCAAACACCGTTCGCCCGTGTAAACAGATTGATAAGTTGTTTTTTTGTGCGGGCGTTCAGCCCCCTCCTACATCCCGAGCGCGGAGGTGATCGGGTTTTTCTTTTTCGCTTTCTTCGGTTTGTACGGCGGCGGATTTTCAAGCCGCATCCGGGCACCTTTGCCGCCGCTTGACGCAAGATATTTGTTCACCTGGATAACGGGGCCCAGCATATCCTTGCACATGAAATCCACACAGTTGGCAAGCATCTCCTGGTCATTGTTCATCGCGCCCAAAATTGAAACCGCAATCAGTCCCTGAATTTCGTTTGTTCCGTCTTCGTAAATCTCGTTGAGCAAGGCGAAGAGTTTTTTCATTTTGAGTTTATCGTTTTGCCGGATTGTGCCGATGACGGCAGCCGTGCCGCCGTTGGCGAAAAATTCTTCCGCAAGAAACTCGCCGTATTTGTCCACATTCTCCTTATACGCGCCGCGGAGTTCCGGATACAAAACCGTAAACCGGCTGCCGAGCGTATTCGCGTCATACGACAGCGCGCCGCTTTTTGCCGCGGCCTTTGAAACAGGCGCCGGCAGTTTTGAGGACGCGCCGCCTTTGGCCTTTATTCCGCAGCGTTTGTTCAGCGACTCCGAAAAATCATCCGCGATATACCGGGTATCTTTTTCATCCGCGGTTTTCGCGTCAAGCAGCGACAGTGATAACTGGCCGAAATCGGCCTCCGCAATCTCTTCACCGGTTTTATCGGTGTAGAGAAGCGCTATCTTGTCATCAAAATGCTCGATGCGCAGCGCGCCTTTTTCTCCGCGGAAATCAATGGTAATCCGACCGCCTTCCGTTACCGCGGGCAGTTCGCCTCTTTTCACATTCGGCGGGTAAACCGCTTCAAAACCGTTTGTTTTGAGCGTTTCTTCCATCCCCCTTAAAACAGCGGCCAGAGCGGTATAAATATCAGCCATAATCAAACTCCTCATATCACTT
>CAYUWQ010000205.1:0-515 GCA_964448455.1 uncultured Eubacteriales bacterium
CCTTCATCAGTTATTGCGGTAATATTGACATTCCCGTTTTGATTTGCAGTTATTGTTGCTGTGCCGTCATCGTTACCTGTCACAGTTGCTAATTGCTCGTTTGCGGAATGCCAATTTACTTTTTTGTTACCTGCGTTTGATGGTAAAACGGTTGCTGTCAATGTGCCTGTCAATCCACGAACCACAGTAATTTGTGCTTTATTTAAAGTTATCCCTGTTACTAAGGCAGCTGTAGTAACACTAACTATATTTGAGTCTCCGGCTCGTTTCCCTCCAACCACATGAAGTCTAAAAAGATAGGATGCAGTTGGATTCAGTCCGGTTGCTGTAGCACTTGTTGAACTATAATCAAGAGCAGAGGTTGTTGCCGTTGTCCATGTTGACCCGCCGTTAGTGGACTTTTGCAAAATAACCGAGCTTGCACCTTCGGGAGCATCAAAATTCAAGGTTACCGTGTTTGATGTTGCAGAAGAATAAGACAAAATACATTGCGGGGTTCTCACCTTTATCGTATA
>CAYUWQ010000205.1:525-2266 GCA_964448455.1 uncultured Eubacteriales bacterium
GACCCTCAACCCAAAAATCCAATACACTGTAATGTTCAAAAACCTGCACCGTAGTTGTTCCCGGCTTCAAGCATTGAATTCTGCAATAATTGAGGCGATATGTATCTAATACTTCAGCAATGCTTGAATCACTTGAAATCCAAGTCATACTTTCATCATATCCGGAATAATTCGGACAATCAAGAGTTGCAATTTGACCAACCTCATAGAGATCAGAATATTCTAATGCGCTATTTTCATTAGTTACTGTTTTATGAAATGAATCCCCGGCAGCCTCGGCATTTGCCGATATAACAGACCCGGTAAACAATCCACTTGAAAAAAAACTTGACCAAACCATAGCCAATGCCATTAAAAATGATGATATTCTCTTTTGTGTTTTCATAAAAATTCTCCAAAAATATAAGTTAAAATTTATATTATTAGATGTTAAATCAAAAGTGTCAATTTGTCAATTATAATTTATCAATATATTATTTATTGCTTTGAACTTATACCCCAGAAGAAATAATATTTACCCCAGAAGAAATAATATTTCTGGTAGTTGACAAACGGGGCATTGCTGTTGTATAATCATAAACACTAAATGCAAAATTGCCCCTGCATATGCGGAGGGAGGGAATATGAATGAGTGAAATTAAAGTTAAAGAAAACGAGTCTTTAGACAGTGCCCTCAGACGCTTTAAAAAGCAGACATCAAGGGACGGCACGATTCAAGAGGTTCGCAAGAGAGAGCATTATGAGAAGCCTTCCGTGAAGAGGAAGAAGAAGTCCGAGGCGGCTCGTAAACGCAAATTCAAGTAAGCAAAAAGGCGGGCGAAAGCCCGCTTTTTCTTTGGCTGCTGTAAAGGCGGGTGTAAAATGAAATTAGAAAAACTGGTTGAATCCCTGCCGGATGAACTAGACGGCGTGCTCATTGAGTCCCCGGAAAACAGGCGCTACTTCACCGGCTTTCCCTCATCGGCGGGTATTTTAATTGCCGCCAAACAGGGCAGCGTTTTTCTGACCGACAGCCGGTATATCGAAGCGGCGAAAAGCCAAATCTCTTGCTGTGAGGTAGTGGAACAAAAAAAGCTCGAGGAGCAGCTGCCCGCGCTTGCGGAAAAGTTCGGCTGTAAAAATCTCGCGTTTGAAACAAGCCGGGTCACCGTAGCACGCGCAAGGAAACTGGCAAAAATGCTCGGTGGTGTCCGGCTTGCGGACGATGACAGGGCGGACAAAATCATTTCACAGCTGCGCATGGTAAAGACCGCGGATGAAATCGAAAAAATAAAAGCGGCGCAAAAAATCACAGAGCGTGCCTTTGAACACATTTTAAGCATCATCAAACCCGGTCTCACCGAACGGGACATTGCATTCGAACTTGATTTTTATATGCTTAAAAACGGCGCGGAGGCCGTCGCGTTCGATACAATTATCGCCTCCGGTGTCAATTCCTCCAAACCGCATGCCGTGCCGTCACAAAAAAAAGTCGAAGACGGCGATTATATAACGCTTGATTTTGGCGCCGTTGTTAACGGTTACCGCAGTGACATGACGCGCACGGTGGCTGTTGGGGCAGTGAGTGAAAAGCAAAAAAATGTGTACGGTATTGTGCTCGCCGCTCAACTGGAAACGCTCCGGATACTCAAACCGGGTTTGCCCTTAAAAGCCGCGGACGCGGCGGCAAGGGACATCATTCGGGACGCCGGTTTCGGTTCCTTTTTCGGCCACGGCACGGGGCACGGCGTCGGGATAGAAA
>CAYUWQ010000206.1:0-2253 GCA_964448455.1 uncultured Eubacteriales bacterium
GGGCCCGTGCCGATTATCACATCCGCGCCGTAATCAATCAGTTTACCGATAATCTCCTGTTGTGAGGAGGACGGCGTAAATAAATCCTCCTGCTGAAAATGAACCGACACGCATACTATATCGGACTGCGTTTTTGCTTTTTCAATCATCGCTTTCGTCGTGGCGAAAAACGCTTCTCTTGTCATATTCGCGCCAACCGGAGAAATGACCTTCAGCGGCGATGAGGCCGGCAGCCTGTTTCCGTTAAGGTATTCCGTAATGCCGACATGGGCAAAACGAATGCCGTTGACCGTATTTATTTTTACTTCATTCATATCTTCTTCATCGCTGTAGACACCCGTGAGCACAATGCCCTCGCGGTCCTTCCAAAACGCTATCGTTTTTAAAGCACCGTCAGCGCCCTTGTCAATCACATGGTTATTGGCGTGGTTAATCACATTAAACCCGATTTTTATCATATGCTCTCCGATTTCCGGGGGTGAATTAAACAACGGAAAGTTGCTTGGCTCCTTATCCTTGTCAATAACAGTTTCCTGATTCAATACGGCAAAATCCGCGAGTTTCAAGATGTCCGCAATCTTTTCATATGCAAAGGTGAAATCATACCCGCCCGCAGCGGAGCGTTCTTTTGCCTGCCGATAGATGGTTGAATGGATAAGGTTGTCCCCCGCACACATCATGCGGGCATAACTGTACGCTTCAGCGGCTGTTGTGCTTTCCGTAAGAGATATCTCCGTTAGCCCGCTTTGCGTGATGCCCGGCTTTTGGTCGTTCCGGCAGCCAACCAGATTCATAACCGGCGCCAATACCGCAAGCAGCACCACAATTATCTTTAGTAAGTGTAACGCCGGTTTAACGCTTGCTTGCCTTTTCATTCACCTTCTCCTTTAATTGCTTAACCTATTTTCTGCCGTTCCAGCAGTAAGTGCAGACTTTATCCGCGCCGATGCCGATCGCGTCAACCATATCGTAAATATTCTGGTATTTCAGTGTCGAAAAGTTTAGGGATTTGCCGATATGGTCCACCATCGCGTTGTATTTTTCACTCGCGGGGTCGCTGTATTCATCCAGATTCTCCGGCATTTTTCCTTCGAGCGACTGGATGGCCTGCCGCGCGGCAAGGTCCATCACCGAACGGGAAGCGGAAAAGTTCAAATACTCGCAGCCGTAAATAAGCGGGGGACAGGCCGGGCGGATGTGCACCTCTTTGGCGTAACAGCGGTACAGCAGATTGACCGTTTCGCGCATCTGCGTGCCGCGCACAATCGAATCGTCGCAGAACAAGAGCTTTTTGCCCATCACCAGCTCCGGTATCGGCATGAGTTTCATCCGCGCCACCAGGTTGCGGATGTCCTGGTTTTGGGGCATAAAACTCCTTGCCCAGGTCGGCGTATATTTGACAAACGGTCTGCCGAAAGGGATTTTCGATTCGTTCGAGTAACCGATGGCGTGACCGAGGCCGGAGTCCGGGATGCCGGCCACCATGTCAATTTCCACATCGTCATTCCGTGCCATGGCGGCGCCGTTTTTATAGCGCATCACCTCAACATTGGTGCCCTCGTATGTAGAGGACGGATAGCCGTAATACACCCAAAGGAACGAGCAGATGCGCATTTTGTTCCGCGCGGGGGCGACTTTTTGCACGCCTTCGGTCGTGAGCAGGATGATTTCCCCCGGACCGAGCTCATACACGGTTTTGTAGCCGAGATTGGTCAGGGTGCAGGATTCAAATGACACGCAGTAAGAAATCCGCTCGGTTTCGCTCCCCGTTTCCTCCCTGCTTTCTTCCTTTTTGCCGACAATCAGCGGCGTTCTGCCGAGCTTGTCCCGCGCGGCATAAATTCCTTCCGGCGTCATGAGCAAAACGGAGCAGGAACCGTCTATCAGCTCCTGCGCGGCGAGCAAGCCGTCCTTAAAAGTTTTTTCGTTGTCAACAATCACAGATACCAGTTCCGTTTGATTGGCCTGCCCCTTGTTGATTTCCAGCAGATGAATGTTGGGGTTTTGGAAAGCTTTTTTGATGATTTCAGCGGTATTATTTATTTTACCCACGGTGCTGATGGCGTAACTGCCCAGGTGGGAACGCACGGTGAGCGGCTGCGGCTCTGTATCGCTGATGCAGCCGATGCCCATGTTGCTTTTAATGCTGGATAACTCGGCTTCAAATTTAGCCCTGAACTGCGTGTTTTCAATATTGTGAATCGAACGGTTGAACCCGTCCTTTGTCCAAAAAGCCATCCCGCCCTTGCTGGT
>CAYUWQ010000207.1:0-2229 GCA_964448455.1 uncultured Eubacteriales bacterium
AAATACGGGTAAGTTATGAAGGGGGAATTACGGTGAATCAAAAATTAAGAAGCGAAAATACCGACTTTCTTTTCAACGCTATACTCAAGCTCGAAAATATGGAAGAATGTTATGCTTTTTTTGAGGATTTGTGCACAGTGATTGAAATCAAGGCACTCTCCCAGCGTATTGCTGTGGCTAAAATGCTCAGCGAAAAAAAGGTGTACAGCGAAATTGTCAAGCAGACAGGGGCGAGCACCGCGACCATAAGCAGGGTGAACCGCTCGCTCACCAACGGATGCGACAGTTACGAAAAGGTTTTCGCACGCATGGAAGCGGATAAAAAATGAGCGGATACGGCGTTTTTGCGGAATATTATGACCGGCTGACCGAAAATGTGGAATACAAAAAGCGTGCAGATTATTTCCGCACGCTTCTTTCTGCGCAGGGGGTAACCGGCGGAACCCTGCTGGACCTTGCCTGCGGCACAGGCAGGCTTTTAATTGAAATGGCGGCATTCGGGTTTGATGTGATCGGCGTGGACGCGAGCGCGGAAATGCTGTGTGTTTTACAAAACAAGCCGGAAACGGCAGAGCTGAAACCGCTGCTGCTGTGCCAAACGATGCAGACGCTTGATTTGTATGACACCGTGGACGCGGTTGTCTGCGCGTTGGACAGCATCAATCATTTAACGGACTCAAAGGATGTTAAAGCGGCATTTCAGCGGGTGTCACTGTTCCTGAATCCCGGCGGTGTTTTTGTTTTTGATGTTAATACCGTTTACAAGCACAAAGCTATACTCGCGAACAACACCTTCGTTTATGATTTGGACGGGCTTTTCTGCGCCTGGCAGAACCGGCTGGATGAAAAAACAGATACCGTCGAAATCACACTCGACTTTTTTGAAGAAGACGACGGCGCGTACTACAGGAGTACGGAAACGATTGCCGAGCGGGCTTATCCGCTTGAAGACATAAGAGCCTGGCTGGAAGAAGCGGGCTTGACGGTCCTGAATATCTATGAAGAACTCACACAGTCACCACCGAAGAGCGATACTCAAAGAGCGGTGTTTGTCTGCAAAAAAGGTTGATGAAAAGTCATCAACCTATCGCGGGGCATAAACTTCCACGGAAGGACATCTATTGTTATGGGTAAACTTGTCAGATGCATATCGAATGACGGCACACTGACCATTATGGCTGCCGACACCACGGATATGGTGAACGAAGCACAGCAGATTCACGCGACTTCCGCCGTAACATCGGCAGCGCTGGGGCGCCTGCTCACGGCAGCCTGCTTTATGGGCGTTGTGCTAAAAGGCGAAGAGGACAGTGTCACCCTGCGCATTAACGGCGGCGGACCGGCGGGCTCTGTGATTGCCGTGGCGGACAGCCGGGGTAATACCCGCGGCTATGTCGCCAACCCGGTTGTTAATATTCCGCGCAACAAAAACGGCAAGCTGGATGTCGGCGGCGCGGTCGGCAAAGATGGCAACTTGACTGTGATGAAAGACAACGGACTGAACGAACCGTACATCGGTCAAGTTCCGATTTTCTCCGGCGAAATTGCCGAGGATGTCACAAGTTATTACGCGGTCAGTGAGCAAACACCGACAGTCTGCGCGCTCGGTGTGCTGGTCAAACCGGATTTAAGCATCAAAGCCGCGGGCGGTTTTATCATTCAACTGCTACCCACGGCGGCGGAAGACGCGATTGATGCCGTCGAACGCTGCATCAGCGGCATTGAACCGGTAACAACCATGCTGTCAAACGGAATGACACCCGAAGAAATCTGCCGCAAGGTGCTGCCGGCGTTTGAACTGGAAGTGCTGGACACCGCCGAACCGGCTTATGTCTGCAATTGTTCCGCCCAACGGGTCATCAAAGCGCTCATCAGTATCGGGATGGAAGAACTCGAATCCATGGCGCTTGATGAGCAAACGGAGGTCTGCTGCCATTTCTGCTCAAAAAGGTATCTTTTCACGAGTGAAGAGATAAAAAAGATAATTGCGGGCGCAAAATAAAATTGTGGAGCGCGGGCAAAAAGTTTGTTCTTTTGTGTTGACAACAAGTCTTATTTATAGTATATTATACACCGTCGCCATTGGCGGCGCATGGCTTGGGAGCATAGCTCAGCTGGTAGAGCACTTGCCTTACAAGCAAGGGGTCACAGGTTCGAGACCTGTTGTTCCCACCAAATGGCCCGGTAGTTCAGTTGGTTAGAACGCTAGCCTGTCACGCTAGAGGTCGA
>CAYUWQ010000208.1:0-2224 GCA_964448455.1 uncultured Eubacteriales bacterium
TTCCAAAAACGGCGGCGGTTTGTGCGAATATACCAGTTGGAGATATCGTCCACAAAAACCTCAAACTCTTTTACAAGTACATAGGTTTTATAGTCATCCATACAAGCGGTTGCTTTGCCGATATAGTCGTTTGTACGGATAATCAGCCAGCGGTCAATCGGGCTTAATGCCGCCTTGTCCGGGACATAGCCTGCCAGAACGGGGTTGTCGATGGAGGCGTAGGTGTCATAAAAAGTGAAAATATTCCAAAAGGCAAGCAGTTTGCGCATGGCCTCTTCACCCATCATGTAACCGAACCGGACATCGTTGGCAACGGGCGCCGCGGCATAGAGGTAGCGGATGGAATCGGCGCCGATTTTTTCCGCCGCTTCGTCAAACCTGATCATAAACCCGGTTTTGGAAAACTTGGAACCGTCCTCCGCAATAACGGAATTGTATGACAATACCCGTTCATACGGGGCGCGGTCTTCGAGCACGACACTCATAAAGAGCATGGAATAGAACCAGAGGCGCACCTGCTCGCGCATTTCCGTCACCCACTCCGCGGGGTAATTTTTACGCCATTCCTCTTTGTCCTCAAAATAGCCGAAGGTGGAAAACGGAACAATGCCGGCATCCAGCCAGACATCGCCGATTTCGCTGATGCGGCTGACCTTTGCGCCGCATTTGGGGCAATTGATTTGAATTTCATCAATCCACGGCCGGTGCAGTTCGGGGAGTTCGTCCACACCTTCGCCGCCGAGTTCTTTGAGTTCCGCTTTGGAGCCGACCACTGTCACCTCGCCGCATTCCCGGCAGGGGTAAAACGGCAGCGGCATCCCGTAATAGCGCTTGCGGGAAATGTTCCAGTCGCCCATGTTCTGCAGCCAGTCATTCATGCGTTTACCGTTGGATTCCGGCTCCCACTTCACGCTGTCGGACGCCCTGATTAAACGGGGTTTGAGTTCCTCCGTCGCGATGTACCAGGCCGGTACCAAGCGAAAAATAACCTCCGTCTTACAGCGCCAGCAAACCGGGTAACTGTGCTCGTGCGGCTCCACCTTGTAGAGTTTTCCTCTTTTATCCAGTTCTTCAAAAATTTCATCGGCGGTGTTGTGGCTGCCTTTTCCGCTTAAAAACCCGAAACCGTCAAGGAACATGCCCGAATCGTCAACGGGCATTACCTGCGGGAGCCCGAGTTTTAGGCCCAGCTCAAAGTCTTCGAGTCCGCAGCCGGGGGCGATGTGAACGATACCGACACCTTCAGCTGCATCAACATCTTCCCAGGGCACGATTTTATGCTCAATACCCGCCTGCGCCTCAAACTCAGGGAAGCAGGTATCATAATGCAACCCTTCGAGTTCCGTGCCTTTGAAAACGCGCAACACCTCCAATTTGTCATCTCCAAGGTGTTTGATGGCGTTTTTGGCAAGAATCAGATAAGCGTCGTCACTTTTGACCTTTACCTCGACATAGTCAATTTCAGGGTTAACCGCCAGGGCAACATTGGACGACAGTGTCCATGGCGTTGTTGTCCAGACAACTATTTTGCGCGCGGTTTCTTCCGCCGCGCGCGGGTAATCGGGCAGCGGCAATTTGAAAAATACGGAATTATGCGTCATCATTTTATAGGAGCCGGTCATCTCGTGTTCGGACAGAGATGTCCCGCAGCGCGGGCACCACGGCATCGGCTTATATTCACTGCGCAGCCAGCCGTTTTCATTGCACTTTTTCAGAAAATGCCAGATGCCCTGAATATTCTGGTCTGTGTTGGTGTAATAGGAGTTGTCCCAGTCCATCCATTGACCCAGGCGCTTGGACTGTTCCGTTATGATACCGGAATAGCGCTCTACTCGCTCCACGCACTTTCTGGTAAACTTGTCCATCCCGTATTCTTCGATATCGCGTTTGCTCTCAAAGCCGAGTTCTTTTTCCACCTCAACTTCAACCCACAAACCCTGAGAGTCAAAACCGTTTTGGCAGCGGCAGTCAAAACCCTGCATGGCCTTGTAGCGGATAAAAATATCCTTGAGGCTCCTGCCCCAGGCATGGTGGATGCCCATGGGGTTATTGGCGGTAATCGGACCATCCAAAAACCTGAAACGGGGGTTGTCTTTATTTTTTTCGCGCAGGCGCTCAAAGCATTTGTTTTCCTCCCAGAACCGCAATATATCCAGTTCCGTTTGGACAAAGCTGTTTTTCTCATTCTCGGCCATTTAAATGAACATTCCTTTCTTTGTCCGAT
>CAYUWQ010000209.1:0-2127 GCA_964448455.1 uncultured Eubacteriales bacterium
CCGCCGGATGCTCCTTTTCTGCCGATATAATTCTTTTAAGCGCCGCGAGCCTGTCTGCCGCACAACCGGCATTGAGTTGTTCTAAGATGTCTTGCATAAATATTATTTCCTTTTACGGTTCATTCTCTGTTGCATCAGTGAAAACCATTCGACAGTTATGGGATCCCCACCATAATTATTAATTATTCATTATTCATTGTTCATTGGTTGAATTCATTCAACCTTCTACCCCAGCATTACCTGCCCGCCGGTTACGGGTATGGCCTGCCCTGTTTCATAGCACTGTTCCACGCAGTAGAAAATCGCCTTTGCCACATCCGCCGGCAGGCAGCCGCGTTTAATGGGCGCAAGAGACAAGTAATAATCCCTGACATCGTCGACTGTTTTCGCGCCGGGCACCTTGCCGGCTTTCAGGTATTGCACAAAAAGTCCGTTTTCAGCATCCGCCCACAACGGTCCTTCATAATAATTGCCGGGGCAGACGGCGTTCACCTTGATTTGCCAGGGTGCCAGTTCCAAGGCAAAGCTCTGCGTTAACCCGATGCCGCCGAATTTTCCGCCGGCATAGGCAAAATTATTCTTTGAACCCGTTAAGCCCGATTTTGAGTTGATTTGAATAATATCACTCCAAACCGTATGGTCGGCTTCGTACCGGGCTTTCACAATTTCCGAAGCGTATTTGGCACACAAAAAGTAACCGGTATAGTTCACTTTATTGACGAATTCGAAGGTTTTGGCATCCATTTCGGACAACGAGCCGGCTTTCAGAACACCCGCGTTGGAAATCATGATATCAAGCCCGCCAAAATTTTCCGCCACGGCGCATACCATTGCCTCAACCGACGCTTCGTCAGACACATCAACCGGGCAGAAAAATGCGCCGTTGCCGAGTTCCGCCGCCAAAGCCGTCGCGGCGCCGTTCTTCGACGGCAGGTCCGCAATCACAATACTCGCGCCCTCTGCCGCCATCGCCTTTGCAATTCCGTGCCCGAAGCCTTGCGCGCTGCCGGTGACAATCGCGATTTTCCCCGCTAACCGCCCGGTTGTTTGCGGGCGTTTTTTTGCGTTTGCTTTTGCGTATTCTTTCGCTTGTTCCAAATTCATATCAGTTATTCTCCGTTTCTGTCAGTAAGGCGGCAACCGTCTGCGCGTAAACTCTTGCTAAAAAATCATTCGGATGGTTGACATTGTTGCCGGTCATATCATAATAGCGCTTGCTTTCGAGTATTGTCGTGTGCATGCTCCACACCGGTGCGACAGCAATACCGCTGTCAAAACATTCAAACTGTTTGAGCACACATTCGAATTGCTTCTGATTGCCGTAAAAACCCTTGACTTCTTTATTCGGCTGCATGGGGGAAACAAGAATAAATTCCGCGTCTTTGTTCACTTTACGCGCCGCGCAGATAATCCGGCCGATGTTATAGGCATATTTCGCGTTGCTTGTGCGCGCGTCGTTCATGCCGAAAGCGATGACAACCAAATCCGGCCGGTACGCCGCAACAAGCGTTTTGGCGTTTTTGGCGCCCCATTCGGCGTTTGTTCCACCGACCGCGGTATTAACCTCGTTAATATTCGGGTTGATGTACTCGGCGGCGAGTGTTTTCGTGACAAGCTGTGTCCATATCGGCGCATAGGGTGCCTGCGCATTGCTGGAGTTGGCGCCGGTTGTTATGCTGTCCCCGTAATAAACAATCGTCAGTGCCTCGCCGTTTTTAAGCTTCTGCAGCGTTTTTTTGAGCCGGGTGCCGTTGTTGCCCGGCACGGGACCTGACCATCTGCCTGAATGTTTGTAGGTGACGGCAACCTGCGTTTTAAAGAAGGTATCCCCTTCGCCAAAGGCGATAAACCCGCCGCCGGTTTTTTCAAAGGTCCTCCCGGGTATTGCCGCGGTTGGGTAATAGTCAAGATACCGCCAATGATATATCCGCGAGTTCTCCGTCAATACAATACAGCCGTTTTCAACAATATAATCCACATCAGGCGTGTATTCCGTTGCCAGGTCAAAGGAGCGCACCGAGAGAACCTCTGCCGGTGTATAAAGCAACGGCGCCGGCGGAATATTACCATCGGCATCCTCAATGAACATCAGCGTTTCGTTGTAGACAATATCACCCTGCCAAACGG
>CAYUWQ010000210.1:0-2092 GCA_964448455.1 uncultured Eubacteriales bacterium
CGGATCGCAAATTATTATCTGCATGCGATTTCATTATATAACCTTGCAAGTTCTTCCATGCTCAGGCTTTCCGCGCGCACATTCGGGTCAAAGCCCGCCCGCTCAATCGCCGCCGCTATCTGCCCTTTTTCAATGCCCGTGCCCGCGCTGATGCCGTTCGCGGCGGTTTTTCTGCGCTGCCCGAAGGCCGCCTTCACCATGCGGAAAAATCCCGCTTCATCCTTCACATCAACCGGCGGCTTGCTCCTTATTTCAAGCGAGATGACACAGCTGTCCACCTTGGGCGCCGGCAGAAACGAATCATGCGGCACCTCAAAAAGCTGATTTGCCCGGGCGTAATAGTCCACAGCGACCGTCACCGCGCCGGCAACCCGAGTGCCAACCTTCGCGCAGAGCCGTTCGGCAGTCTCTTTTTGCACCATCACCGTAACCGCCTCAACCGGCAGGCGGCTTTCCAGTAAAAGCATGATAACAGGGGAAGTGATGTAGTACGGCAGGTTGGCGCAGACAACCACACGCATGCCGGCAAATTTTTCCGCGATGAGTTGGCGCAGGTCAAGTTTTAATATGTCCGCATGGACAATCTCAATGTTTTCAAACTCCGCGAGCGTTTCGTCCAAAATCGGCAGCAGCCGCTTATCCAGCTCAACCGCCACCACTTTGTCGGCCAGTTTGGCAAGTTCGGCCGTTAAAATGCCGATACCCGGGCCGATTTCCAAAACGCCCGTCCCCTTTTGCGCGCCGCTCGCTTTTGCCATCGCGGGGCATATGTCCGGGTCAATGAGGAAGTTCTGCCCCAGGGATTTTGACAGGGTAAATCCGTGCCGGTACAAAATTTCTTTGATGACACCGATATCCGACAGATTCCTCATAGCAGCCTCGTATCGTTAATCATCAGTTCAAAATTGTAGCCCAGATAGATAGCCGCTTTTTTACACAGCACCATGCGGTCTATAAATATTTCAAAATATTCCATCACGGGGCAGATTTCCGTATCGATCTCCAGCAGCAGTTTAATCATCTTTTCGTCCGTCACAATTTTCAGGTCGGACTTTCGCACGGCAAAATTCACCCGGTCATGGATGTCCGTGAGCACCGTCTCTTTATCCCTCACCCTGGTGCGGCGCACATCGCTTTTGTCCGCCAGAATCAGCGCAGCTGCAATAGGGTTGACCGCCGCCGCGGTTTTTTCGTCATGGTGGCCGATGGCGGAAGTAACCCTGGCAATTTCGTCCGGCAAAAATTCGAATCTTTTCATAATATTGTAAGCCATTAATGCGCTGCTTTGCGCGTGGTCCACGCGGTTGATCATGTTGCCGATGTCGTGCATATACCCGGCGATCTGCGCCAGTTCGCAGGTGCGCTCGTCGTAACCCAGCTTGCGTAAAATCCGCGCGCAAATGTCTGCCGTGCGCTTGCAGTGGGCAAACCCGTGTTCGGTGTAGCCGATCGCGCCGAGCACCTCATTGCTTTGTTTGATGTATTCATTTATTTCTTTATCTTTGTGGATTTCTTCAAAATCTGTCATATTACATTTTTGTCCTTTCCGGGTTTATTCTTTTGTGTTGATTTTTCTCCGATTTCCTCTATAATGGTTATATGCACCGCGGCACCTTTTCAGAACGGTTTTTGCCGCGGTCCTCCGGTTTTATCGCGCGGAAACCGGCAGGTAAAATTCATCGCGCGGGGAACAGGCGGCAATCATGGCGATTCTTGTTACGGGCGGTGCCGGGTACATCGGCTCGCACACCTGTGTCGAGTTGTTAAATACCGAACACGATATTATTATACTGGATAATCTTGTTAACAGCAAGAGAGAAAGCGTTGAGCGGATAAAAGAACTCGGCGGGCGTGACCTGAATTTTTACGAATGCGATATACGGGACCGCGCCGGACTGGACAATATTTTTGCAGAGAACAGGGTTGAGGCGGTCATCCATTTTGCCGGGCTCAAAGCGGTCGGTGAAAGCTGCAAGCTGCCCCTCGAATACTACGACAATAATGTCGGCGGCACCATCACGCTGTGCGAAGCCATGAGCGCGGCCGGGTGCAAAAAAATCGTTTTCAGCTCCTCCGCCACGGTGTACGGGGA
>CAYUWQ010000211.1:0-2038 GCA_964448455.1 uncultured Eubacteriales bacterium
GGCATATCGATGATTATCAGTTATCTGGCCATCAAAGTCGCCCGTAAAGAGAAAGATTCAAACAGGACCTTTGGTTACAAAAGGGCTACTATATTAGCGGCTCTTCTCAATTCATCCGTTTTGATAGTTCTATCAATTTATTTGTTCAAAGAGGCATATGAAAGATTCATCAACCCTCAAGTGATTAATGGAAATCTTGTTATTTGGGTTGCACTTATTGGCCTTGCCGCAAATTTTGCCGGGATGCTGCTGCTGCGCAAGAACGCCAAAGGCGATATGAACCTGAAGTCCTCCTACCTGCATCTGCTGAGCGATACACTATCTTCTGTCGGTGTTATTATCGGCGGCATATTGATCTACTTTTTAAAAATCTATTGGGTTGACCCCTTACTGACGGTGCTTATCGCGCTTTATGTTTTAGTCGAAAGCTATCAGATTGTTAAAAAAGCAGTTCAGATTTTGATGCAGGGTGTCCCTAAAAACATTGATGTTGATGAAATTACCAAAGAACTGGAAACAATAGATTTCGTTGAAAATGTGCATCATGTGCATGTTTGGAGCCTGGATGAAAACAACATTAATTTTGAAGCGCATGTTACAATTGGCGATATGCCGGTCAGTGAAACATATAAAGTAAACCGGGAAGTCGAGCGAATTTTAGAGCAATTCGGAATTAATCATATTACCATTCAATTTGAATGTGAGTGCTGCAACGGAAGCTGTTACCAATAATTCATGCCGATAAAAAATAACTATGACAGGATGTAAAACAATGAGCAACTACATACTATACGGTATAACCGCACTTCTCGTTGCCATATCTTTTGGTAAAGATAAAAAGAAAACCCTGGCTGCCTTAAAAAAGGCTTGGAAGGCATTTGAAAACATATTGCCTCAGCTCATTTTCGTCTTGCTGCTTATCGGAATATTGCTCGCCTTATTTAACGCGGAAATGATATCAAAGATCATCGGTGCTGACTCTGGCTGGTTCGGTGTAACAATCGCAGGCATTGTCGGCGCTATAACGTTGATTCCCGGTTTTGTCGCCTTCCCAACGGCAGCCCTTCTATTGCAAAACGGTGCAGGTTTGATGCAAATCGGCGCATTTGTTTCCACGCTGATGATGGTCGGGGTGGTCACTATGCCCGTTGAGATGAAATACTTCGGGAAAAAACTAACTTTACTGCGCAACGCGCTGGCGTTCATTTTCTCCTTTGGTGTGGCATATGTAATCGGATTGGTGGTGAGCAGCATATGAAAGTCTATTTTAAAAAGTATTTATCCGCCATAGTCATGATAGTTATTGTTGCCGTTATTTTGATTGTTAACAGCGATTTCGGCTTGAATGTTTTAAAGATTTCCGGCGGAGCCGTTAAAGAAATGCTGCTTGTCATCCCGCCGATATTTATATTACTCGGTTTACTCGATGTTTGGGTGAAAAAGGAAACCATGACAAAATATATGGGCGAAGGCTCCGGACTCAAAGGGATCGTTCTTGCATTTTTAATCGGTTCGGCTGCTGCCGGCCCCCTTTACGGTGCTTTCCCTGTAGCGGCAGTGTTTATGAAAAAAGGCGTCAAGTTCAGCAACATACTTATTTTTATCGGGGCGTGGTCCACCACAAAAATACCGATGCTGATTTTTGAGGCGACATCGCTTGGCGTACCATTTGCCGTTACAAGGCTTCTTATTGATATCCCCGGTATTATCATCATTGCTTTCATTCTTTCAAAGCTTGTATCAAAGGCGGAGGTTGAGAAGCTTTACATGAATGCGGAAAATTTAGCAAAATAGAAAAGTGAGGGTTTATTATGTCAAAAACCTGGTATCCGGTAATCGATTATGTAAAATGCACGGAGTGCGGAACTTGTATTGAATTTTGTCAGCATGGAGTTTACGACAAAACAAAATCACCTTCCCCCGTTGTCGTTCAGCCCGATGGATGTATTCAGGGCTGCCACGGTTGCGGCAATCTCTGCCCGGTTGGCGCCATTGAGTATGTTGGTGACAATACCGGTTGGGTTTCGCCTAACGGTGA
>CAYUWQ010000212.1:0-2037 GCA_964448455.1 uncultured Eubacteriales bacterium
GCGAAATAGGATGTTTATTATAAAAATCGGGCTGCCTCTGCGATGATTAAATCGTAAAGGCAGCCCAAAATGATTGTGATATATTTTCTATCCGCCCGCAACCAACCCCGTGCTCTGGTCAATGGTCACCATATAATTTTCGGCGTCCACCGCGATACCGGCATCGATGCTGTCTATGGTACCGTCGCCGTTGAGGTCACCGGCTTCTATGAATGCGAAATCTATCGCCGGGTCCCAGGTAACGAGATAGTTTTCAACATCGACCATCATACCGGCATCCAGACTGTCAGTGCTGCCATCGCCGTTGACATCGCCGTAAATAATAATCGTATAACTTTCGACCGTTACCCCGTCGAGTGTCACATTCACCACAGTCCCCGTGCCGAAACCGTTGGCTGTGGGCACATAGACCAATTCATAGCCCGCCTCGACATCGACATCGTCCGCCAGCGTAGTGATGCCGGGGGTTAAGCCGTATACAACACCATCTAAATAATCAATCACGCAGCTTGAACCGGTTTTAGATGTGAAGATGTCAGATGTCAGATTTAATTTAAAAGCGGGACGGGCACCAATGTGAGGGATGTAGACAGTGTTGATGAAGCTGCCATCAATGTAGACGATGCCGGCATAATAAGGAAGGTAGCCGGGCGACCGCAGCCACCAGTAGCTATTTTCTCCGTTGACATAAAGTCCTTGGCTTTTCGCAAAATCCGTTCCCTGCGCAGCACGGGCAGTATCAGAGCCGGTGCCTGAACTGAACCCATACGGGGCGTTCGTTGCCTCGGCATAGGATAGCAAGAACAGCTTGTCGCTTGTATTATTGCCGCCGTCTGTGCCGTAATAGGGGTTGTCCTCGTTGACAACAGTGCTTGTTTCTATCTTTGCCTGCTCGGCTGAAGTGAAGGCGGCATTATAGAAATCATTGTTGAGCCAGGCGCGCAGAGTGCAGTTTTCCCAAGTAACACCTGTATACTCCTGATTATATGCCCTTGACTCCAGTATCTTTTCCGCCATAACGAACAGCTCGCCGTTGGTGTTTGATAAAACACGCCATTGTATCGGCTCGAATTTGAACCAATCCGTTTGTTTCAGGTACTTGCTGCCGCTGTAAGTAACGGTGTTGTCGTCGGAAAGCGTTTGGGCGTTCAGTTCGGCAATCAGCCCCGCATCCGTCACCTTGGTTTGGGGGTAGGAGCCGTAGGTGATTATACTGCCTGTTGTTATAGTGCTTTGAGTTGATGCGTTTGCGGCAGAGGCGGTCAGCGCTCCGAAAGGCACAACCCCGCAAAACAGCACGAGTGCCAATAGCACGGATAACGACCTTTTGAATACCTTTTTCATCGTTTTTACCCTCCGATATATATATTTTTAATGATAGTTTGGTTGGTTTTATTTGTAGGGGCGAACTGTGTTCGTCCGCCGTTTCGTAATCCATTATCCGCGGTTGAACCGTTTTACATGGACGAACACAGTTCGCCCCTACATTGGTTGATTCTTGCATTTTTCAGGTCTCACCGGCGATTCGCTATTTCGGCCGGTTTGTATTACGCGGGCGAACGCAGTTCGCCCCTACATTGCGTTGGTTTCATCGTAATAACAATCGTCTTGCCATTTCACAGGATTTTCATCGATATATTGCCAAATTATATTGTATTCCTCATCGTTGCGGATGATGTGGTCGTGAAATGATTTTTGCCAAATTGAAAATCCGATTTGTTTTGAAATTGAACCTTTGAATTGTTTCATAATTCTTGAAATTGTTGGCGTCTCTTTTGCGGGCGAACACAGTTCGCCCCTACAACCGAGGGTTTGAACATATCCGGGGACGGTTTGTGACAGACCGGCGCGAAATCCGTCAATTAAAACAATCATGTGTATATGATTCGGCATAATCACATATTTATCGATTTTCACATTTTTATATATTTCCGAAATTTTGTTGATCTCATTATCAATGGTCGCGCCGATGTCAGATAATTGCGGCGGTTCACCCGTAGGGGCGAACTGTGTTCGCCCGCCGTCATCCATTCGCCC
>CAYUWQ010000213.1:0-2016 GCA_964448455.1 uncultured Eubacteriales bacterium
TTTGAATGTATTCCATATCCGTTGTATCTGACAAACCGGAAAAATTGAACATGTCGTCATATTCGTCCGATGCGTCGGCAGGCACGGTGATATAACCTTTAACCAACCCCGCCAGGGCTGAAATCAGGAAGTATTTGCCGGTTCCGTTATTTAGGATACCCATTTTGCCCAAGGCCGCATTGCTCATGGTTAGTTCAATAAGACTCTTTTGGCCGGAAACATAAATCGCAGCCGGCATGGTCTGCTTCGTTCCCTCAAGGTCAATCTGGGTGGTAAACTTGATGGAGTACTTTTCACCTTTAAAAATATCACCCAAAGCGCTGTCAATTTGCGAATCTACCGGTTTGCCGGCGGGGGTTGTGGTAACCTCGACCGGTTTGCCCGTGGGCATGGTTTCCTCGGAAATCAGGGACACCGGCACAGTTACGGGGATTGTCACCGGGTTGCCGTTTGCATCCGTATAGTTTTCGCCGTTTTCATTTGTAAAAATTTCGGTCTCTCCGCCGGTAGCGGCATCCGTTTGACCTTCAAGGGTTGTGGATTCGCCCGACGTGGGGGTCTTGTCCGTATCCTTTTTGCACGCGGCAAAAGAGAATATCAGCGCGAAAACCAGAAGCATCGCTATAATTCTTTTCATTGAATGAGTCCTTTCTTCATACCGTTAACCGTTCGGTATTATTTTATTTCCCTTGGATTCGCTGCGGGGGAGCGGATACAAAACAGGGTTTTGCCCTGCTGAACTCCGACCGCGTGAAGTAAGCATAACGCATTCTTTTCATAAAATCAAGGTTTCAAAAGTTAATTTATTGTGACCGAACCGACGGGGATGCTTCTGCTGACTCCTACATTGAAATATTCATCAAAAGTTGGTAAAAAGCCTTGCAAAAAACAAGATACTTCATTATAATATGTATCTGCCGACTAAAAAGCGGTGGAATGTCCGCCGGATCTAAATTAAAAATGCTACTGTGGCTCAATGGCAGAGCAGCTCATTCGTAATGAGCAGGTTGTCAGTTCGATTCTGACCAGTAGCTCCAAAGAAACCCTCAAAGCGAAATGCTTTGAGGGTTTCACGATTAGATTTACATGGTATTTTTAATATGCAGAACAAAAAATCCTGTCAGGCGCCGGGTTATTCCTTGACATAAAAATCGTCCTTGAATAACCCTGAATAAGTTTCTCCGTTTTCATTGGTCGCGGTGCCTTGTCCGTTGCGCATGTTATCGCGCCATTCACCCTCGTATTTTTCACCGTTGGTGAAAACAGCCGTGCCAAAACCGTGGAGCATGTCCTGCTTCCAGCCGCCGGTATACGAATCGCCGCTTGCGTAGGTGAAGGTGCCGTGCCCGTCCCGCAGCCCGTTTTTGTAGTCGCCGTCGTAGACATCGCCGTTGGCGTATTCAAACTTGCCTTGCCCATCCGGCAAATTATTGACAAACTCACCGGTATAGCGGTCACCGTTGGCGTAAATCATAGTGCCCTGACCGTTGCGCATGCCGTTGAGAAATTCACCGGTGTAACTGCTGCCGTTGGCACAGGTTAAAACGCCCTGCCCGCTGTACATGTCGTTCTGCCATCCGCCGGTATAAACAGAACCGTCGGCGTAGGTGTGTGTGCCCTGGCCCTCGCGGTCACCGTCGATTTGTTCGCCGACATATACATCGCCGTTCAAATACTCGATCGTCCCATGCACCTTACGGCCTGCATTTTTGTTTCTTCTGAAATAGGAGGTTTTTGGGACGGCATCCTTTTTTTGTAAACTTGGTTTCAGCATTGTTTTCCTCCGCCGGATGATAATTGCCTTGCCGGGTATTACAAGGTCAAATGTATCAGTTAACGATACACGGAATGATGTGTTCGGTAGGTTTAACTCGCTTAGAATATTACCACTTGAAAGGCAAGTATGCAATCATTAATTGGATTATTACTAAAAAAATTGATGTGCCCATCATTCTGATTTTCATAAAGATTGCCCGCCAAAGCGTTGAAGTTTTGGCGGGCAGCGATTTTGTGACA
>CAYUWQ010000214.1:0-2003 GCA_964448455.1 uncultured Eubacteriales bacterium
AGTTCGTGCACCACCACATAATCCACACATCGCTCGCCGGCCATGATAAGCCGCCAGGAAAAATTGATGCTGTTTTTGCCGCTGCACGAACCCCAACGGGTTTTAGCCGCATTGATTCTGACTTTCAGCGGTGCGAGCTGCATCTTTTGAGCGTATACCGCTGATTTTTCGGTCAGCGTTTTTTCGGCAAGGTTTTTGTATATTTTGATGATCATCTTTTTCATATCCCCGGCCGGTACGGCTTCCGGCACAAAAAACCGCTCGCCGTCAAACCCCGCTTTGCGCTGCGCAACCGTTTCCAGCGGATATTCCTTGCCCAAAAACAGCAGTTTGTCGCCCGGTTTCACGCAGAAACTTTCTTTTTTCCGCGCGGCATCTATTTTTTGCGCCGCCTTCTTTTCCAGACTGCCCGTGTTTTCGGCGACAAATCTTTCAATCTCGCTTGCCGGGAAGTTTTTGGGGCACCGTACCTCAATGCTGCCGTCGTCATGCACATAGATGGCTGCTGTTTTTCTTTTTGATCTGGTAACGCTGTAGCGTGTCATAAGTCCGTGTTCCTGTCCGGTCTATGCTTTTTTAAATAAATATTTATATTAATAATATTGCACAGTTTACTTTCTTTGTCAACAACAATAACAAAAAACCGGAAAATAGTGCGTATTTGATATTATGCGCGCCCCTTTTTTGTTTGACATACGCATACTTCTTTGATAAAATATGAGGGCGGCAGGAATCATGCCGCCGATTTTGCTTTTTTATTTTAACAACCTGAAATTTTTTAAGGAGGAATGTGTTTTGATTGATCAAAAAACCCTGGCGTATATCAATATGTACGCTGTGCTGGGCACGCTGGAAAATCTTTGTGCGCTGGACCCCGCGGCAGGTGCGCTGCTGAAAAACAAAAAACCGATTTCCATCGGTTTTGAGGTCAAGGGCGGCCCGAGCGCGACACTGACTTTCAAAAACGGAAAATGCAGGATGGAACAGGGCGTCGGCGCCTGCGACATCAAGCTCCCGTTCGGTTCCTGCGAAAAATTCAACGGTCTGCTGGACGGTACCGTCACCCCGATTCCCTCCAAGGGCTTTCAGCACATCAAATTCCTGCTCAAGGAGTTTACGCCGCTGACGGACCTGCTGGCAAAATATATGCGTCCCGACCCGGCGGACCTGGAAGATGAGGATTTCTTCATTATCAGCACTTCGCTCATGTTCTATACCATTACCGTTGCCATCGCCCAGATTGCCAACAACGACGATGTCGGTATTTTCACCGCCAAGCTGATAGCGGACGGCGATATTGAAATGTCCATAGCCGGCGGCCCCGCGGCAACCCTTCGCGCCAAAAACGGAAGAATTGTCACCATAAAATGTGCGCCCGAAAATCCCCGCGCTGTGATGCGGTTCAGCTCGATGAAGCTGGCCCGTGACTTGTTCGACGGCAAAGTGAATGCCGTTGCCAGCATCGGCGCCGGGAAAATATCCATGAAGGGCATGATTTCCATGCTTGACAACTTGAACAGGCTGCTTGACAGAGTTGCCCTGTATCTGGCTTAGGAGGGGTGTACAATGAGTTTCAAAATTAACAAGTATGACAAAAGCAGAGCCATGTTTGACCGGGCGGAAAAAGTGATTCCATCCGGCGTTTACGGCCATCTCGGCCCGGCGGAGGGCTGCTTTATTCCGGTAACTTCTTTCCCGCTGTTTGGCGAAAAGGCGCAAGGCACCTATTTTTGGGATGTGGACGGCAACAAGTTCATCGATTACATGTGCGCGTACGGACCCAATGTCTTAGGGTACTGCGATGAAGATGTCAATGCCGCCGCGTTTGAGCAGTCAAAAATAGGCGATTGCACAACATCCCCGTCCGTCAAAATGGTCGAGCTCGCGGAGCTTTTGGTGGACACGGTTAAATCCGCCGACTGGGCGTTTTTCGCCAAGAACGGCGGAGATACGACAACCCTCGCCATTATGACCGCCAGAGCGGCGACGCACCGTAAAAAAAT
>CAYUWQ010000215.1:0-1982 GCA_964448455.1 uncultured Eubacteriales bacterium
TGATAAATCTTCACATAATCAACAATAAAGTCCGCCGTGAAACCGGGCTGCTCGGTAATTTCTTTTGGCAGCTCCTGTGACAGTATCGCGTATTCCAGCCCTTTTGAAACGCCGTCTTTAAAGTTCGAGCGCACCGCCTCGACACCGTTGATGTAAAAAATATAGTAATCCTGCGTCCACTCCAGGCCGTAGGTGTTGTAGGCGGTATATGGATTTTTCACCTTGTAACTGCCCAGGTTCTCGCTTCTTAAGCCGTCGCCGTAGCCGCCGACATGCACATTGAGCGAAACGGAGTTGTAGTTCAATTTATTATTGTAGTTGAAGGCTTCAAAAATATCAATTTCCGCCCCGCCGACACCGCCGTTGGACGCTTCCGCGCTCCCCATGCCGGGGGAATTCAGCCAGAACGCGCTCCAGAATCCGCCGCCTTTTGACGCGATGCAGCGGCACTCAAAATAACCGCTGGTGTAATCTTCCACGGTCCGGATCATCCCGGAATACCAGCCCGGACCGTAGGCGCCGGCGTCTTTGTATTCCGCGCGGAGGATCAGATTGCCGTCTTGTACAAACACCTGGTCATTTGCCATAAATCCGCCGCTCCTCGGCCCGCTGCCGCGGTACGCCCATTTGCTCATATCCAGGGCCGCGCCGTCAAACTCGTCTTCAAATACAATTTCATAGCCCGACAGGTCCAGCGCCTGCCCGCGCGGAGTTTGCGCCGAATCGAACAAAGCCACACCCAACAGCTCCAATGCAACAAGAATGGCGGCAAACATGCCTTTGAGCGCTTTTATTTGCCGCGGCGCGAAGATTTTCTCCAGCAAACTCATCATGGTTTTTCCCCCCTATATTTTTGCGGACCATCCGCCGGCTTCCTTTTAAAACAGGGCTCTTTTGATGTTGAGGTATGGCTGTATTTTTTTACCGCGGGCGGCAAGTTCCGCCGCCGCTTTCAGTACGATTTGCGCGCTGCCCGCGGCATCGCTCGCGGCATTGTGGTGGTCAAGTTGAATATCCAAATGTGCGCACACGGTGTCGAGCTTGTGGTTAAGCAGTTCGCGCCAGACTTTGCGGCTGAGTTCGCACGAGCAGAAATAGTCAAAGCCCGGTGTCCTCAGCGCGTAAACATTTACCAAAGCACCCAGTACGGACATGTCAAACGGGGCGTAATGGGCGACGAGTGTTTTGCCGCCGACTATTTCAAGGATTTCGTCCCACACGCCGTCAAACCCGGGGCAGTGTGCCACATCCCGCGCGGTGATGCCGTGAATGAGCGTATTGAAGTAATCGAACCGAAACGGCACCGGTTTAAAATACCATTCTTTTGTGACGGTAATCAGGTTGTTTTCCACCAGGGCAATTCCCAGCGAACAGGCGCTGGAAACATTGCTGTTAGCCGTTTCAAAATCAATCGCGGCAAAGTCCATATTATCCGCTCCGTCCGTGTGAGGAGGATTACTTGATCAAACTGACGCCGCTCATTTCTTTGGGCTGCGGCAGCCCCATGATTTGCAGTATCGTCGGAGAAATGTCGCACAAGCGGCCGCCCTCTTTGAGTTGGCACGGGTATCCGGTGACAATAAAGGGTACAGGGAAGGTGGTGTGCGCGGTAAAGGGGGAACCGTCCGGCTCGTACATTTTGTCGGCATTACCGTGGTCGGCGGTAATAAGCATGACGCCGCCGTGCCGTTTAATCGCCGCGGAGACCTTGCCCACGCAGGCATCCACCGCTTCAACGGCTTTGACCGCCGCGGCCATGATGCCGGTGTGCCCGACCATGTCGCAGTTGGCAAAGTTGAGCACAATCAAATCATATTTTTCGCTGTCAATCATCTCGACAACTTTGTCTGCCACTTCATAAGCGCTCATTTCCGGCTTCAAATCATAAGTCGGCACATCGGGGGAATCGATCATAATCCGGTCCTCCCCCTCATAGACGGTTTCGACCCCGCCGTTGAGGAAGAAGGTGACATGCGCGTATT
>CAYUWQ010000216.1:0-1978 GCA_964448455.1 uncultured Eubacteriales bacterium
CCGCCCAAACGGCGGACAGCGCCGTGAGCGTAACCGCGCTTGACGGCGGTTCGCAAATCATTGAGGCGCAAAGCCCAAAAGCCGCGTTCGACTACCTGGAAAGTCATTCCGTTTCAAACGGCGAAGTGGTGCCGGGTGTCGTTGTCGGGGGCATCATGCAGTCCATCACCTATATGTACAAAACAAATGCGGCCGGCGAAAAGGAAATCCTCAAAAACGATGACGGTTACCTGATCATGGAGTCCGGCGATATCGCTTTTATGATCGATACACCGGCTATTAAAAAATCCGTTGTCAAGGAACTCGGCACCATCCTGAAATTCTTTTTTACGGGCAGCAACAGCGGCCTTGATAAAAGCATTGCCAACATCCTTGACGCCGGTCTTAAAGACCACTACTTTAAGCCGGACGGCACCAGGGCGGCGGAGGATATCACATTTGAGACGGAGGAATATAACTATTCCCTCGCGGTTGCCGCAACAAAAGAGAACTCGCTTTACAAATACAGGCAGGAAGGCTCCTACAAATACGGCGGCGGCGGTCCGACAGAACTCGGGTATATCACCAGCCAGATTGATATGAAGGAATACTGCGAGTTGGTCGGATATGAGAATGTCTACTATTTCTCCTACGAATCGTTCGGCGACACCTACGACATCGCCCGCAGGCTCAATGATTATATTGAAAATGTGGTCAAGGCGCAGACCGGCGCGCAAAAGGTCAACCTTGTTTTCATCAGCCTGGGCGGCACGGTGAGCACCGCGTACTTTGACCTGTATGCCCGCACGGATGAGATGGACGAAATCAACAAGGTGGTCTTTGCCAACTCCGCCGTTGACGGTTCTTATCTGCTCAGCGACATCCTCAATGTCAATTTTAACCTGTATGACAAGGACTACATCTGCACCGAACTGATACCGGACCTGCTGACCATGCGTTACGGCACGGCCAAGTCCTACGCCTGGCTGGGCTGGCTCGGCGGTATCGTGCTGCGCGCGCTGCCGCACAAATGGTTTTCCGGGCTCATTGACAGCGCGGCGGAGGGTATGAAAGCCTCGGTATGTGAGAACCTGGTTGCCAACTGCCCGACGATGTGGTCGCTCGTGCCCAACGCGGAATATGCCAAACTCGCGGCGGAGTACCTCGGAGACCCGGCGCACGCCGCGCTCAAAGAAAAGACTGACCGGTTCTATAATGCCCAGCGCGCGAACAGCACTACTTTCCCGTGGATTATCGAAAACACGGACACCAAAATTTTCGCCGTCTGCGGCTACGGGCTGAATCTGCCGTCCCCCGCCGGTTCATATTTCAGGTCATCGGACTTTATCATCCACGCCGCCTCCCAGTCCCTGGGCGGCACCTTCGCCCCCGCGGGCGAAACACTGTCAAACGAATACCTCGCCGGGGTAACGGATATGAGTTATATCTCACCCGATAAATCCGCGGACTTGAGCACAAGCTGGATTAAGGATTATGTATGGCTTATCAAGGGTCAAAGCCACCTGGACCTGCAAAGCGGCCTTGATACCGTCATCCACATGTGCGTACAGATCGCGTATGATGACAGCATTACCGACGCGCGCGTCAACAACGGCGGGTTTCCGCAGTTTAACGAATACCGGGATACCAAAGCTATCCGTGAAATGCTCGGTACGGCATACAACAACAGCAGCTTTATCGCAGCGCACCCGATGACACCCGCCGTTTCCGCCGGTTTTTACGCCCTGCGGGACGAGGCGAACGCGCTGCTGGCCGGGCAGGTTTGGAACGCCGCGGCAGCCGACGCGCTGACATACCGGATGGCGGACTTTTTGGAAGAACATTTTGATGTCACCGGCAGCTGGACAACCTCCCGGCAGGCAAAAACAAAAAGTAGCCTGACGGTGCTGTTCCGGCAGCTCAACCGGCTGGTTGATATCTTTTTGTAGTCCAACTGTACCAAAGCAAACGGCCGGTCTGAAAAGACCGGCCGTAGTTT
>CAYUWQ010000217.1:0-1952 GCA_964448455.1 uncultured Eubacteriales bacterium
ATTACCGGAAACGGTTATTTTGTTTATACCCCGACCCCGTTGGGTTTAGGAACAGGTACGAAGGTTGAACTGATCCGTGAAGCGGACAGCAAAGTGATGGCGGTGTATACAATCATCATTTTCGGCGATACGGACGGCGACGGATATGCGGACGGCAGGGATGCCGTTATCGTGAATATGCTTGCGGCCGGGATGCTCACGCAGGGTGATGCGGGCGACGCGGCTTATTTCGCCGCGGACGCAAATCATGACGGCATCGTTGATGCCCTTGATGCGCTGCTGCTGGAGCAGGCAGGCTTGTTCCTTGCCGCGGTAAATCAAACCCCCGGCTGAGAAACCGGAGGCAAATTCCGGTTGTTTTAATAAATTGTTCAAACTTTGTTAAAAGTGTGATATAATTTTTCCATTATATTGTAGTTTGCCCAACAAAACAGACCATAAGAATGCTGAAAAGCATTCTTTGTTTTGTAAAGTACTCTTGCTTTACAGGCGGTCGCCGCATTACGGTTTCTTCCAAGCCCGGTCGTCTAAACCGCCCGAATAACAAGCTCCGCGCATAGAAACACCTGCAATAATTTATTTTTGAAAGGACGATACAGCAATGGCAAAAAAACAATTTAAAGCGGAATCCAAAAAACTTCTGGACATGATGGTACACTCGGTATACACCCACAAGGAAATCTTTCTGCGGGAAATCATCTCCAATGCCAGCGACGCGATTGACAAGCTTTGCTATCTTTCGCTCACGGACAGGAAGGTTGGCATGAGCCGCAGTGACTTTTTTATCAAAATCACGGCTGATAAAGACAACCGCGTTTTAACCATTACCGATAACGGCATCGGCATGACGGACGCGGATTTGGAATCCAACCTCGGCGTCATCGCGCGCAGCGGCTCGCTGGACTTTAAAAACGATATGGACGGTAAAAAAGCCAAAAAGAAGGATATCGACATCATCGGTCAGTTCGGCGTCGGCTTTTATTCCGCATTCATGGTCAGCGACGAGGTAACCGTTGTCTCCCGCGCTTACGGGGCTGACAAAGCATACCGCTGGCAGTCCAACGGCGCGGACGGGTACACCATCACCGAAGCACAGCGTGACACCGTCGGCACGAGCATTATGTTAAAAATCAAATCAGACACCCCGGACGAGCAGTACGGTGAATTTTTGGAAACTTACCGCCTGCGCGGGCTTATCAAGAAGTATTCGGACTATATCCGTTACCCCATTAAAATGGATGCGGAAAAAAGCCGTTCCGTCGAAACGGACGAGACAGACGAAGATGGCAAAAAGAAGACGAAGTATGAATCCTACACGGAGGAAGAAACCGTCAACAGCATGGTTCCCATCTGGCAGCGCACAAAAAAAGAGGTCAGTGATGAAGACTGCATCGCCTTCTATAAAGAAAAATATTTTGATCAGGAAGATCCCGTCAAGGTTATCCGCATCAGCGCGGAAGGGCAGGTTGTTTATAAAGCCATGCTCTTCATCCCCGCGAAAGCGCCTTATGACTTTTACACCAGAGAATTCAAAAAAGGCCTGCAGTTATATTCCAACGGCGTGATGATTATGGAAAAATGCGAGGATATCCTCCCCGACCATTTCCGGTTCGTTACGGGTATTGTCGATTCGGCCGACCTGTCGCTGAACCTTTCGCGCGAGCTGCTCCAGCATGACCGGCAGCTGAAAATCATCGCGAATTATCTGGAAAAAAGAATCCGCGAGGAACTCGGCAAACTGCTGGAATCGGACAGGGAAAAATATGAAAAGTTCTACGCGGCGTTCGGCCGGCAGCTCAAATACGGCATTCTGGCGGATTACGGCATGCACAAAGATATGCTGGACAAACTGCTGCTCTTCCATTCGTCCAACGAAGGCAAGCTTGTCACCCTCAAAGAGTACAAGGAAAAAATGCCGGAGGACCAGAAGAACATTTATTACGGCTGCGGCG
>CAYUWQ010000218.1:0-1937 GCA_964448455.1 uncultured Eubacteriales bacterium
CTCCGTGTTACCACCCTAATTCGTTCACTCTTCACAAAGTGAACCTTGTCAAGTACGGGCAGATGCGGCTTGTTCGCAAGACGCTAGGGTCCGCCGATACTCTATCGCTATTACGGGCGATCCCGTCACAGCCTAAAAAATGTTTCATAACATTTCCTCGGTGCGCAGCTCCAAGACCATGTTCGGCAACTGTATAACTTCACCCATTCTCAGCAACAGGGTTCTCTGTAAAAGCGCAAGTTGCTTACTCTTTCTCTTCATAGCTTTTAAGACTTATTAGATTGTTGTTTTATCATATCACGATTGTGCTTAATATACAATACTTTTTGTTGAACTTAGGTCGCTGTCCATTTACTCCGCGCCAATGAGCTCCACATCCGCATAAACCGGATAATGGTCCGAAACGAGCTTGCCGTCTATCCCCTCGGTTACAACCTTATAAACAAGCGGTTTTACCCGATCGTTCACCAGCACATAATCGATCACCCCGACTTCCTCTGTCATCACCTCGAAATGGTGGAAGGTCGCGTTTTTCATGGTATCCGGCGCAAGGTACTTTGTGTCGCGCAGCACACCGCCCATGAGCTGCTTATACAACTCACTGCCCTCAAACAAGTTGAAGTCACCCGTGCAGACGACAGGCATGTCGAATTCCGCCGCTTTTTTCAACACCAAATCAATACCCTTTTCCCTCGCGACTTTGCCCCTGTGGTCAAGATGCGTATTGATATGCGCGTATTGTTCGCCGGTCTGCGTGTTTTCCAGCACCACCCAGGTGCACACGCGCATGCAGACGGCATCCCAGCCCATAGAAGGTTTTTCCGGTGTTGCGGAAAGCCAAAAGGTGCCCGAATCAACAGCCTTAAATTTTTCTTTCAGGTAGAATACGGCGGAATACTCCCCGCGTTTTTTACCGTTGTCTCTTCCGACACCGACATAATCGTAACCCGGCAGATTTTTTGTAAGCCATTTCATCCAGTCCGGCGTCGCTTCCTGCACACCGACAGAATCTGGCCGGTTTTCCAGAATAGTCCGTGTGGCAAGCTCCCTGCGGTTCTTCATCGCGTGTTCGTCCTTGCCTTGGCAAAGCAGATTAAAACTCATGATTCTCATTGTTTCTTCCCCTGTCTATATACAAATTTTTTATTCATCCTGATGTAAACTTATGCCCCGGCATTTATCAGCACATCCGCGTAAACCGGATAATGGTCCGAAACCGTTCTGCCGTCTATTCCCTCCGTCACCACCCGGTACACCAGCGGTGTAATGCCACTGGTAACCAGAATAAAATCGATGATGATTTTCGTCTGGCTTTCCGGCGGATTGAATCCATTATAGGTGGTGTTGCTCATCGTATCCGGCGCGAGAAACTTTGAGTCATGCAATTCGTCCGCCGTCAGCGTTTTGTACAGTTCGCTGTTTTCCCTAAAATTGAAGTCACCGGTACACACAACCGGCATGTCGAATTCAGCGACTTTAGCCAAAATCATCGGCACGCTGTTTTGGCGCGCCAAAGCGCCTTTATTATCCAAATGTGTGTTAATGTGCGCGTATTGTTCACCGGTTGTTTTGTTTTTGAGCACCGCCCAGGTGCAGACCCGCTCGGAACCGGCATCCCAGCCTTTTGAGGGTTTATCGGGCGTTTGGGACAGCCAGAAGGTGCCTGAATCGACCACCTCATATTTGTCCTTTAGATAGAAAACCGCGCTGTAACCGCCAAGCAGCGGGATCAAGTCGGTTGCCCTTCCAACATAATCGTACTCCGGCAGCCGGTTTTTGAAACACTGCATCCACGCCACCGTCGCTTCCTGCACACCGAAAGAGTCCGGATAATATTCCGCGATTGTCTGCGTGACAATGCCCCTGCGGTTGATCATGGCATTTTCACCGAAACGCTCGCTGAGGACATTGAAAGACATGATTCTAACCGCGCCATC
>CAYUWQ010000219.1:0-1925 GCA_964448455.1 uncultured Eubacteriales bacterium
CCGGAGTCATGTGAATGTGGCGCTTGGCGATAATCACGCCGACCGGCAGGTCGTAAGTGCCGTTGGGGCCGACAAGCTTGCACGCGCCGCTGCCCTTAATATCTCCGCTTTCGCGAATCGGGGCGGTGATGCCGATGGAGCGTGCGTCCGTCGCGGAAAGCTCCACCTGGGTGCTCGGGCGGATAGGGCCGAGGATAGAGACGGCGGGGAAACTGCCCTTGGGGCCGATTACCTGCACTCTCTCCTCACAGGCGAACTGCCCGGGCTGGGAAAGGTCTTTTTTGGGCGTTAACTCATAGCCTTCACCGAATAAGATATCCAAAGCCTCACGGCTGACATGGACATGGCGGGCGGATGTTTCGATTAATACTGTTTTTTTCATATCGGTGTGCCTCCAAAATTTTTATGATCGTTTGCCTACGCAATCGATCCTTGTCACCATGTAATTGTGAAGTCTTTTTCCACTGCAAACCCGACGGATACATCAATGCCTAAGGCTGTGATGTAAAGACGCAAGGGCATATCGTAATTGGCGTAGACCATGTTGCCCGTTGCCGGATCAATTTTTGCGACAATTTTGCAGTCGGTATAGATAATTTTTATGCTGTCTTCTTGTATTCTCGCTAAGGTCATGGCGGAACCGGCACCATCAACAATTTTTTCTTTGGATATGACAGAAAACGCGTTGCCGGCGTAGCCTTTGCCCGCGGAAGGATTGGGCGCGGGTTCATCCTTGAGGATGATGGTGATAATATACTGACCGTTGCCTTCCACACATTTGGCGGAATCAACCATTGCGGGTGTCAGTTTGCTCGTCCAGGCTTGCCCTTCCACCGGGAAATTGGCGTTTTTATCCGCCTGCGAGGTACTGACAACCCCTTTTTTATCTTTTATATCGCCCATGTTTGCATTGACAAGGCGCGTTCCGATACTGGTGAGGGTCTTGTTATTGCCGACATCCACATCACCGATGGGTCTGTTTCTTTCATAGTTTTGCACGATGCTTTTCGCTTGCGGCTTCACTTTGTTGGCCGAATTGTTATAATAAGAAACGATATCCGCGAGTGTTGAGGGGATTTTTGCAACGCCGGCAGCAGTTGTTTCCCCAACGGCTGTGGTGTCACCTGCTGCGGTGGTTGCATCCACAGCTGTTGTGGTTTCCCCTGGTGTGGTAACGACTGTCGCAGTCGTATCATCAGCCGCTGTTGTCGCGGCGGCAGTAGTAGTGTCGGATTCCTTTTCATCTTTACCGCAGGCGGTAAGTGAAAAGATTAATGAGGCAGCCATGACTATCGCGATAAATCCGGTAAATTTCTTCTTCATATGTTCCTCCAAAATAATTTGTACAGCTATAACAGGATTTGGCGAGTCACCTATACTTAATGCAGTATACATGATTATACACTTGTTTGCAATCAAAATTACAGAAAAAAGTCCATATGAGCAGCGCTTTCTATATGGTATTGAACATTCACTCGTCCGTTGCAATCTCGAAAACCTGATCCGCAATTTTCGCTTCCTGCTCGTCATGCGTGACAAGCACTACGAGCGAATGTTCGGCTATTTCGACGATATACGGAATGATTCTTTTTTTCAGCTCGCTGTCAAAACCTTTAAACGGTTCATCCAGCAGCAGGATATCCCCGCCGTCGGCCAGCGCGCGGGCGAGCGCGACTCTGCGGCACATCCCTCCGCTCAGGGCGCAGGGTTTCTTTGCCTCGGCGCTGTCAATCTCCAGCCTTTCCAGCCAAAGCCGCGCCGTTTCCGGAGAGCTCGCGACCGCGACATTTTCAAACGCGGTGCTGGCCGGCAGGAGTCTGTCCCCCTGAAAGACAAAGGATATCTGTTTGCCTTGTGTTCCGGTTATTGTGCCGCTGTCCGGTGTTTCAAGCCCCGCTATCAGCCGGAGCAAAGTTGTTTTGCCC
>CAYUWQ010000220.1:0-1840 GCA_964448455.1 uncultured Eubacteriales bacterium
CCCCAGCGAATTTCGCTGCGGAGCTTAACGGCTTTGTAACGGTCTCTATCTTACAAGCGGTCTCCTGTTTGCAGCAAAACTCATGTCAGCCTTACTAAAGTAAAAAGTAAAGCTAAAGGTAAAATAGTTTGCTGAAAAGGTGTTTGCGACCATGTCTTTCTCCCAACCTAAGAACTAATGTATGGTTATTATTGCATACTAAAATCATCATGTCAAGCGTTTTTGAAAAATATTTTTAGTCCTTTAAAGCGGTAAACAGGATATCCTTATACGAATCCCCGTCATCAAGCACCCGCTCATTGTGACCAACCGTTACGGTTTTGCCGTCAAGGGTCAAGTCAACCGGTTTCATTTTACCGGCGGAAAAGGTCGGCACCGCGTTCTCCGGTTCCTTGTCCCGTTCGCGGGCAAAGTTTTCAATCCTGAAGTTGTCCAGGTTGCTCTCGGCCAAAATCAGCGGGTTTCTGCTGTCGATGGTTTTATGCACACGCAGGTTGCGAAGAATTACATCATGTACATTGCCAACGCCATCGGGTCTTTCTTCTTCCTTAAACAGCGGTGTCCTGCAATACCTTGCCGCATCCAGATTAATGGCAAATACGCGGCAGCCCCCGGAGACATTCTCAATAGTAATATTTGATATCTCGGCATCCACGCTTAGCAGCCGGATAAACGTGTGGCAGTCCGCGGCGTATACATTGCGGACTGTGACATTGGTAATCGGCCCGCGTTTGAGCCCCAAATTAACGAGCCTGTTCACCTCATCGTCCGCGTTGAGGGCGATGATATCGTCGTTGGTGGAGCCGTACATGGAGGCACTGATGTTTTCCACCGTGCCGTTGGAACAGTAACCGCCCAAATGAATGCCGTCCTGGTTCGGTCTTAAATGAACGGCTTCAAACTCGATACCGCTGATGAAAAATTCATCCGTTTCGCCGATGCGCACAAAATAGCTTTCCGCGTCGCACAGCTTCATGTTTTGCAGCGTCAGCCCTTTAATATTGACAAAATTAAACATGACCCCGGTGCAGCCCTTGTGGTCAAAAATATCCGGGTTCCGCAGATTTCCTTTGTTGTTGCCGTTCCACACGCCGCCTTCCACCGCGATATTGACATTGCCATTTATAACATCCTTGTTGGTTAAAAGGAAGTCATCTATAGTGGTGCAGGCGCCGTCGGCTAAAAAGATAACAGCCTCTTTCGAAGCCGCGATTTTGGTATTCGACCCAATTTTAAGCGTTTCGCCGATTTTGTATAAACCGGGGGGAACAATCACAACCGGCGAGCCGCTGTCCAGCGCCTGCTGAAAAGCAGTACTGTCATCCTCCAAACCGTTTCCCGCCGCGCCGAGGTCTTTTACATTGACTGAATTGATCATTTTATAAAAACGCTCCTAATCCGTTTCGGTTGCCTTTTTTCTCGTGTCTTTGAAAAATCGATTAAACACCGGCAACCCACCCGACAGATAACCCAGGAAAAAGACAAAGTAAGAGACAGCCGGCAATATAATCGGAAAATAAAGGCTGTTTATACCGGAGTGGCTGAAGATCATGTACCACGCCGGTGTTAAAAATATCCAGTTAAACGGGATATTCACAAGTAAAAGAAGTTGGTTGAATCTTGTCTGATCATAAAAAATTCCGCAGACTAAGGTATAAAGCAGCGGGAACACAATCGGTAAGTACCGGAGTATTAAATTCTCCGGCTTAATGATGGGTATCTTGGGTCTGCTGTTTTTACCGGTTCCAAAAAGAATACTGCCGGGGCTAAGGGATGACAGATAGTAGTGACGCGCGTTTCTATAATATACCCCGCAGCAGAAGAAAACGATAACCGGCAC
>CAYUWQ010000221.1:0-1798 GCA_964448455.1 uncultured Eubacteriales bacterium
CTGATTGCGATGGCGGCAACTGAGTTTGCACAAGTAGTGTTCAACGCCCTGTTTTTTCCGGGAATTCGACATAAATACGGTCTTTACGCGTCAAAGAACACGGCCAAGAGGCAGAGCGGTTAATGCACAATAATAACATAGAATTTCGTCAGAAAGCCCGGCTATGCCGTTAATTGAACATGCGTTAAAGCAAGAGAACAGAAGCAGTGTATTGCCAATCAAAATTCTTATTATATTATCGAAGGGTAATTTAACGGAGGATTTAGATGAAAGTATTGCTGATAAACTCGATGCCGAAATGTGCGAAGGAAAGACCCGTTCTACCGTTGGGACTGTTGTCGATTGCGACCTATTTGACACTGAACGGGCATACTGTGCGGATATATGACAGAACTGTTGAGAGGACGGGCATAAAGAAAGTTTTAAAGTCCTTTCTGCCTGATATCGCCGGCGTATCGGTTATATCAACAAAGAGTTTTACTGACGGGATTCAAGTCTCAAAAGCCGTTAAGAAAATGAATGTTCCTGTCGTTTGGGGAGGTCTTACAACATCCCTGGTCCCCGAAGTTATCCTGCGAAGCGGGGTTGTGGATTATATTGTGGTAGGCGAAGGCGAAGTTACTGCGCTTGACTTGCTCGGCGCATTTGCCGGAAACAAGCCGATGCGTCGGGTTGACGGGCTTGCCTTCATTGAAAATGATGAAATAATTATTAACAAGGAGCGGGCGCCTGCTGATTTATCTGTTTTGCCGGCAATAGATTTCGGCTTCGTTGACGCGAGAAAATATATTCTTACGAACATCAACAATAAGAAGGTTCTTCACACCTACACATCAAAAGGGTGCGTCTGCGGGTGCGCGTACTGCTTTAATCCTGTTTTCAGCAATAGGATTTGGCGGGCACGCCCACCGTCAAGTTTTTTGTCAGAGGTAAACTATCTGGTTAAAAACTTTGGCGTGGATAGTATCTATTTTACCGATGATTTATTAAGCCCCAGCACAGAATACACCAAAAGTTTTTGCAGAGAAATAAAAGAAAGCGGCATCTCGTTTTTCTGGGGCTGTGATATGCGGGCGGATACCTGCACAAAAGAAGAACTCCGGGCGATGTTTGAGGCCGGCTGCCGGTGGATTTTTTTCGGGATAGAAAGCGGTTCCGATAGAATTCAGAAAATGGTTGACAAGAGGCTGAACTTAGATAAGGCAAAAGAGGTGATTGCCTATTGTGCTGAAATCGGAATCGTCACCACGACATCTTTCATAGCCGGGTTCCCGGATGAAACAGTGGAGGATTTTAAACAAACAATTGACTATGCCCGTCAGTTAAAATCTAAAGTGAAGATTATGTTTTCTTTCGGTCCTATACCGAAATCAGCCTTGTATGATAAACTGGTGGAACAGAACAGACTTAACGCTCCGCAGTCTTACCGCGAGTTTGAGAAACTCAAGTGGTTTGATTCTTTCGGCAAAAACTATTCAAGGGTACCGGCACTGGATTGCAAAGTAGTGACAAGTTACTTTATGCTTTCAATTATCAGCCAGAAGCAAGTTGTTGACGATTCGGAAAAAAGAATATGGATCATGCGGCTGCTCCGGCAGGCGTCAAGTTTGGTCAGGCAAGGCAGTTTGCGGTCAATCCGAATGCTTTTTTCGGCGGTCAGAGAGTTTCTGGAGGTTGTCTTTTATGGCCTGTTTTTTCCTGAAATCAGGAAAAAATACGGCCTTTCATACAGCTGGAAAGTCCAAAACTGATATGCCCTTCCCACGCCTTTACAGCCGCCCGATTCAAGCCATCGGGC
>CAYUWQ010000222.1:0-1796 GCA_964448455.1 uncultured Eubacteriales bacterium
CTGATGTATAAACTGGATGCCAAAGAGAAGGATATTATGTATGACGATTTGATGCAAAGACGATACTATCAGGATAGAATTAAATCGGAAGTTTCTGACAAAAAAAATGTTGAAAGTAATGATGTCAATCAATAGCTGAATTCAATTTGCGACGAAAACCGCTGAAAAAAAGACACAAGAGAACCACTGAAACGATTCTATGTGTCAATTCTACAGATCTTGTTTATTCTCTTTGAATTGTTAGCTGCCGGTGAAGAATGTTTGATAGGCGTACTTCACAACGGCGTCATTAATCTCATAGATGCCGAAACTGTTTTTGCTGACACTGCATCCATTGGTTAAAAAGGCAATACCGGTTTGATCGTCCGGGTCATAATATAACCCCGCGACCATTCCGTAAGCCTGGCCGGGATGCCCCCGCATCTCCCTGCCGCTGACCAGGTCGTCGGTAATACTCAGCGCAAGCCCTCGCTTCACATTATTGTCCCGGAACTGTACGCGGTTCATTTCGTCAACATAATCCGCGGGCAGCACACGGATACCGTTATAGGTGCCGTTGCCGGCGAGGATAATGCCGAATTTTGCCAGATCAACCGCTGATATCATTAAATCGCCCTGACCCAGTAAATACATTTGCCCGATGGGGATGTTGGCATAGCGCTCCTGCGTGCTTCTGGTTTTCACATTACAGCCAAGTCCGCCGCCGCTGTATATCTGCGCGATATTATCCGTATCGGATATTTGCGTCCTGATAAACGCGGCATCCAAACCGAGCAAATCGAACAGCTTTGTTTTGGCATAATCGTAAAAACGCGCGTTCGCGGCGCCTTCAATAACACCCGAAACAATCCCCGCGCCAAGGTTGGAATACAAATAGGTATTGCCGGGCTTGTTGCCGGTATGGCAGTTGCTTTTGAAAACATATTCCAGTGACGGGGCAGCTTTCATGTTTGCGGCAGTCTCAAAACTGTTTGAGTCAAATATACCCGAAGTGTGTGTCAGCAGATGCCTTGTTGTAACAGCTGTTTCGGGGAATGCCGGAGAACGCAGCTTGAACCCGATATAATCCGAAATATCGGCATCCAAATCAAGCTTGCCTTCCGATACCAGCTGCATGGCGAGGATGGCGGTTATCGTTTTTGAAATGGACGCAATGCGATATTTTGTATGGATATTTGCTGCTATACCGGCCGCTTTGTCTGCAGTACCGTATGAAAGGGAATAAATAATATCCTGACCTTTAAACACAGCCAGCGACATGCCTGTTGTTGAATAATTTTTACAAATATTGATAAAGTCCGCGGCAATATCGGTTTGATTAGAATTCTCGGTAAGGGGCGCGGTTTTATCCGGTAAGGTTTCCGTCTGCGATGAAGCTTTATCAAAACCTGCCCCCGGTTTCTTTTGTGAATGGGTGTAAAGCGCCGAAAAAAGGGAGACAATGGCTACCATGAAAAAAAGCAACAAAAGTTGAACAGACCGCTTCTTCATCACGCACCTCGTTCCAATTTAATTATTCGAAAATTACAGTTCATTATACAATAGGAGCTTTTGGCAAGTCAAGACCGCCGCGTTGTGCGGCGGGGAATGGAGCACGGGCTTATTATTGAAGGGTGAAAGCGCCGCGCGGACGAACTCGATACCCTGCGCAGCAAAGACGGGGCGCCGGAGGAAGTGCCCGCGGGGAAATGCTGACAATACAACGGAATATAGAAAATATAAATGACCGGAGCATATCCTTTGATACGCTTCGGTCACCTTGCCTCATTTTTTCGTTGCTGCTATCCCAAAACAGG
>CAYUWQ010000223.1:0-1705 GCA_964448455.1 uncultured Eubacteriales bacterium
GAACCGGACCGCCCGACAATACCGATCATTTCGCCCGGTTTGATGTCCAGATTAATGTCCTTAAGCACCGGCTCATAGGACTTGTAGCCGAAGGATACACCTTCAAAGGTCACTCCGCCCGATACGGGCACATTTTTCGGGTTTGCAATAGATATGATATCCGGTTCCTCATCCAATATTTCAAACACCTTCACCATGCTCGTCATCGCTTCAGCCAGCCACCGCGGGAAAGAAACAAACCAGCGTAAGGGTGCGTAAACATAAGTGATGTACATGGTAAACTGAACGAGCACGCCAAAGCTCAGGCTGCCGCCTAAAATATCTTTCCCGCCGAAATAGAGCACTAAGAATTCACCGATGCCCGTGATAAATGTCATCAGCGGAAAAAGGCGTGCCCAAAGCGCTTCATTGTCGGATGACACCTGTGCGAGCTCACGCGTGGCGCCGGAAAACTTTTGAATTTCTACTTCCTCTTTGCCAAAGGACTTGACCGTGCGAATACCCTTGATAATGTCATGCAGGATGGACTGGCATTTTGAGTTTTTACGCCACTGCCGCTCATAACGCAGATGAATCGCTGTCCAAAATCTGGACAGCCCCAACATAACAAGCGGCACGGGTAGAAACACCAGGAGCGTCAGTTTTATGTTTGTAATAGCAAGAATCACGAGCACAACCGCAAACATAATCATCTGCTCCACTGCCCAGCGGCCTCCGTCCGACATGAAGTCTTTGATGGTTGTGGTGTCTTCCATCACACGCTTAATCAAATCGCCTGATGTTCTTTTGGACAGGGAGTTCAATGAAAGCTTTTGAATTTTTTCAAACGCCGCGTTTCTAAGCAGATTGGCATAATTGATGCTCGCCTTGTTAAAGACCCTTGAACTGAGGATAAAGATGATCTCACCCATCACTCTGGCAGCCAGCATAGCGCCTGCCAGCGTGGCGATCTGCGCGAATGTGCCCTTCATCGGCCGCAAATAGTCATCAATCAAAAAACGGCTGATTAACGGCACAAGCAGGTAAATAATGGAGGATAGGGTCAAAAACAGCTCCGCAATCAAGATCTTCTTGCTAAAAGGCTTCATCAGCCCGAGCGCTCGTTTCAAAACACTCATTTTGTTGTAGCAAAACAGGCAGACCGTCATCCCTTCTGCAAGAGGGCGGCCGCATTTTTCGCAAACCGGTTTTTCTTTTTCATCGGGCATTGCGTATTGCTTTGTCTGTGCGTAGTAATTGACCACTTTGCAAAACTCGCCCGCCGCCTTCATGGCTGACATGGTGAACCTGCAGAGCAGACATTCGCTTTTATCGTTCATTTTCGCATAGAGCAACCCGCACCCCACCCCGGCGATAACAGACATTTCCGCGATATTGCGGGCGGACAGCTCGGCCAGTGTTTCATCACCGATGCAGGAAACAATCCGCCCTGTTTCGTCAAAACTGAGCGTCCCGCCGACAGGCTGCATTTTTAAATTTAGATCATATTCGAACACATGTGTTTTCAACATATCAAACCGCCACTTCTCCGGCGACCGGAAATTTTCAAATTATTAAAACAGATAGGGTCCAAGCCTGCTCAGGCTTTTTTTATCCAGTTTGGACAATGCGTTCACAAGATACCGGTTGCCGTCAACATCAAAGATGATAAGCCTGTCGTCCCCGAGCATACGGATGTTTTTGCTGACATCCTTCACCGTACAGG
>CAYUWQ010000224.1:0-1668 GCA_964448455.1 uncultured Eubacteriales bacterium
AAGACGGGCAGGCGAACATCCTGAACATCCTTGTTAAGGCGGGGCTTGCCAAGTCAAAAGGGGAGGCGCGCAGATTGATTGAGCAGGGCGGTGTTTCCGTTGACGATGTCAAGGTGCCGGATTATACTTTTACTGTAAGCAGAGAAAAGCTGGAGCAGGGGAGCGTCATGGTCAAAAAGGGTAAGAAGATTTTTCATAAGATAATGTTATAGGCATCAAAAAAAGAGACGGTTCTTGCGTGTTATTCAACACACGAGAACCGTCCTTTTTTTGATTAGCGTTACGGATAGTATCGTATGCTGCCCAATATAATTAAAACTGTTAAATCAATAGCGAAGGCGGATAAAACAAAGCCCAAGGCGAATTGCTTGCTCTTTTTCTTCGTGCTCCAAAATACAACGCAGTTTACAATTCCGAACAGCACAAAGCCAACCACAGCCAGCAATAGCATTTCAACGGCATATTCGGCAAGGTCATATATAGTTGTTGTGCAAAAAAAGTAGACTATGCCTGTTAACAACCCTGCAAGGCAGCCGAAGAGTGCCCAAACTGTCTTTCTCATCATTTACCCCCCGCTTAATTGATAGTGATTCACCATTTTTCAAGGGTCAGCTTATACCGGCCGATCAGGTCCGCACCGTTAAAAAAGTCTTTCACACAATCCAACGCCTCACCCGCGGAATAGATCATCCCTTTGTACGAATATCCGCCCGGTTGCGGGATGTCGATTTCGGTTGTCTGACTCTTCCCGTCGTTGGATAACTGGATAATTTCACCCGTCGATTTCTCCAGCCCGAAGAAGCTGTCCGCACCGCTGCCGAACCAGCGGTTCAAGAACTTGCTGACTTCCGCAAAGTCGCAGTCTATCTGCGCGTCAGAGGGGATGCTGATATCAAGCCCCGGTGCGTCCGCATAGAATTTTACGAGAAGTCCGCTCTTCTGAGCGTTTGAAAAAAAGTATTTTGCCGTTTGAAACGTTTGCTTTTGGACAGGCGCGGCAACAACACTCTTGTCAAAATCAATAAGCTTATTGCCTTTATAAGTCAGTGTACCGCTGTCACCTTTGTTAAGGCTTAAAAACTGTTTCTTGCCGACTTTAAAGGTAACTTTGCTTTTATCAGCCAGCACAAAGTCAACATAATAAACAGAATCTGTACGGGCATTTGCTGAATCGACGCTCAGACTGCTGTTTTGTTGCTCGTTCAGTCTGGCTACTTTTGCATTTGTCCGGATTTCCGGTGTGGCTTTTTGTTTTTTTCTGTTTTTGCCAATCAACGCAATTGCCAGTATTACAGCGCCGATAGCGGCGAAAAGAATTAGCCCGACGATTATTAAGAAAAGAAAATCACTCATAGAATCAACCTCAGTTTCATCAGATTTGTATTTTTAATAATATAGCATCCATGAAATTGTCCTGTCAACTTAAAAAAGTATTCATCTTCAATGAACAAGCCGCAAACCGGTTAAGATTTGCGGCCTGAAAATTTGTTTGCTTAGGGGCCTATTTTACACCTTCAAAGCATTCTTCAAGATGCTGTTTGCTGAACTGCTTTTTGCTGCTGATGAGTTGAACAATAATGGTGACAAGAATCGACACCGAAAGAGCGATGATGATCGGGTCCACAAACTGAGTTACTTTTGAAGTGATAACAAGGGAGTCCTTTTCAA
>CAYUWQ010000225.1:0-1626 GCA_964448455.1 uncultured Eubacteriales bacterium
TTTTCTGCAGGGCGGACAGGATAACGGACTTTTCAACGATTTGATAAAAAAGATTTTCAAGCACATTCAGGATTTTGCCGAAGTCGAAAAAGATGAAATTCTTTTCGGTGGGCGCGCCGTTGTACTGCAGCACAAACGGCTGCGAATACAGGATGCCGCCTTCGCCCCAAATCTCCGCGCGCACATAACTGCCGAGCTCGCCGTTAAAATCATCCAGGTCAATGGTGCCGCCCACTTGTATCACTTCGCCGTCCGCAATCCAGTGGATGGTTTTCTGGTTGACAGCGCTGAGCGTGATGGTGTCCGCCGTGTTGTCCACGGTTATGTTGGTGACCTTCGGCGCGGCTAAGTTTCTGTCCGCGTCCCAGGTATCACCCAAAACAAGCCCTGTTTCCGCTTCAAGCCGGCCAATTTCCTTCGGATTCTTGATGTTGTGGCTTGCCGCAAAAAACGCGCCCTGCTCCATGCAGGCTCTCAGGTTTTCAACCGTGTTCGCCGGCATCACCATAATTTCCCAGTTGGTATCGATCGCCGAAAGGCTATGCGCGTCGCTGTTGCCGAAGGCAAAAACATTCCGGCCCGACGGGATTACATTCGCCAGCACAAGGTCCCACAGTTTGCGGTCATTCTTGGTTCTGTCATCATTTTTGTTGATGAACTCCATACCAAGGCAGCTGCGGTATTTTTTTAACAGCTGTGTGTATTTGTTAATGATGTAACTGTAATACGGGTCGCTTGTGTCGTAGGCGTCCTCCGGGCTGTCTTTTTTGGCGCCGGTGTATTCGCCCGGGTGGTTAAGGATGCTCACCCCGCCCGCGTCCTCAACACCCTTGAGAATGTGGTCATAATAGCTTGTACCGCCGAGGTAGCCGTCCCTGTAATCGCAGAAAAAGCTGTTGACATGCGTGTTGTTCAGCGCGGCGGCATTGTGCTCAATGCCAAAGGGCACTCTCAAAAGGCCTCTGCCGTCCCGGCCGACGCCATTGCTGATTTCGGTATAGCGGGCTTGGGTGAGCGGCTTTGAATTGGAGCCGAGCGTGTCGATGTTCATCGCAAAGGTAATAAACGGGTTGGCGTTCAGTTCTGTCCAGCCTCTGTCTACCGTCGCGTGGTCGGTCATGCCCAAAATATCATACCCCAGCTCATAATGACGCTCCACCATGGCGGAAAAATCCTCCCCGCCGTCGCTGATGGTGGAATGGGTATGCAGATTTGATTTGTACTGCCCCCAGGTGCTCCAGTTCACATCGGCGTATGTGCTGACAATGGTGTAATCCACTTCCGCCGCGGCGCCCGCGGAAAAGGGGACGACTCCCAGCAGCAGCATCCCCACCAGCAGTACTGCCAACGATTTTGTAAACAAACTCTTTTTCATGTTGTATTTCCTCCCTTAAACGATATTCAAATGAATGGATAAACAATTATTGCCTCTTACAATTATATAGCATTTGCCCGGCAGATTCAAACGGTATAATATTTTCGGCGGGTTGCACAATAAACGGGGGATGTTTTTATGCAGGATTGAAGGGTTTCGTACCATATCTTACCCCAGCGCCACCCGCAGGTTATCTAAATTCCCACCCATAAGCGACAGAAAGGTTGCCCCGTCGGCGGCTTCCTGCGCGG
>CAYUWQ010000226.1:0-1554 GCA_964448455.1 uncultured Eubacteriales bacterium
GGTTCCCCCTTTTGTTTTTTCTGCCATCATGGTAACACCGCCCGCGTTTTTAGTCAACAATTTACGCGGTGAACCGCCGCTGCGATACAGAGTATCCCTTGATATATTTCCTGTTTTTGTTGAAAACGCCGTGCCGCTGTGTTAATCTATTAAATAATGTTAACTTGTATAGAACAAAACAGAAAGGTTTGGGATAAACAAAATGGAAAACAGATGCAACTGCGGCTTTTACCCGACGATTGTCGTCCCCGGCATCGGGGACTGCAAGGCCTTTGAGGTGGACGAAAACGGCAACCGGCTGCGCGCCGCCTGGCCGCCGGATATTGACGCGGCTGCGATAAAAAAGCTGAAGAACTCCCTTGTTTTTCCGGCTTTGCGCATGCTGATTCTCCGCCATGATTTGGGGTTCACCAAAAAAGCGGGAAAAGCGATTTCCGAAGCGATTGATACCCTCACCAGCACCCCGGACGGAAAATACAAACACAACATCAAGGTTGAAACCTATGACGGTTCCATGGCTGAACTTGATGAAGGCCATAAAAAGTTTATCTACCGCATGCTCCCCCTCAAGCCGCTCGCAGAGCATGTCGGGGAAGACCATTTGTATTACTTCGCGTTTGTGCCCATCGGCAACACAGAGGACACCGTCGAGCGCCTGCGGGCATTCATAAAAATGGTAAAAGAAAAAACCGGCCATGACAGGGTCAACCTCGCGTCTGTCAGCCTCGGGGCCACCATCACCACCGCGTACCTGGACACATACGCTTCGGACGGTGACATCAACCGGGTCGTGGGCGTGGTGCCCGCCTTTGACGGCTCCGTCAATATATCGGACATCATGAAAGGCGACATCGCCTATGATGACTATGAGGTTCTTTTCAAGGAACTGATGGGCAGAAAAACAGCCGAAACCGTTACCAAAGCCGCGAAGCTGCTGCCGAAAAATGTGCTGAGAAAATTTATTGAAGCGGTGGTCGGCGCGGTGGTGGACACCGTGATCGTCAACGCCACCACCATGTGGGGGCTTGTACCCGCGCACGAATATGAGGCGTTGAGCAAAAAGCTCATCGGCGACCCCGCTCACGCGAAGATCAAAGAGCAAACGGACAAATGGTGGCGCGCCCGCGCGGATTTCCCGGCGCTCGTTAAAAAAGCGCGCGAAAACGGCACCGAAATTTTCGCCCTGTGCGGCTACAACAAACAGCTTTATAAGGTGGTCAACTCCACCCTTGTTCATTCGGACATGGTGGTGCACTCCGAATCCGAATCCATGCGCGCGCATTTCGCGCCGCTGGGTGCAACTTTTACGCCGGATTACAAGCAGCAAAACCTGAACTGCCAAAATCCGGCGCACAGCCACATCAACGAGCAAAACGATGTGGATGCCTCCGTGGGCGCCATACCGGATACAACCTGGTACTGGCGCGACATGGAGCATGAGGAAGCGGCGGACAACAAACAGCTGCTCAACCTGATGAAGCTGCTGCTGAGCGACAACACGATTAAGGATGTTTTTCAAGACCCGGCATATCCGCAGTTTAATGTGTTTGTGAA